>DASVJU010000265.1:0-14493 GCA_036385755.1 Thermoanaerobaculia bacterium | reverse complement strand
CGACCTCGTGGCGAGCTATCACCTCGGCGCGAACAGCTACATCGTGAAGCCCGTGGATTCGGACAAGTTCTTCGAGGCCGTGCACCAGGTCGGACTCTACTGGCTTCTTCTCAACGAGCCATCCCACTGAGCCAATGCTTGAAACGCGGATCCGGATCCTCCACGTCGAAGACGTCCCCGCCGACGCCGAACTGGCCGAGCGCGAGCTGATCAAGGCGGGAATCACGTTCGACATCCGTCGGGTCGAGACGCGGGAGGCGTTTCTCGCGGCGCTCGCGGACTTCGCCCCGGACCTGATCCTCTCGGATTACCGGCTTCCGGAGTTCGACGGGATGCAGGCTCTGCTCCTTGCGAAAGAGCACGCGTCGGACGTCCCGGTCATCATCACGACCGGCTCCGTGAACGAAGAAACCGCGGTCGACTGCATGAAGGCGGGGGCGGTGGACTACGTCCTCAAGGAGCAACTCGGCCGGCTCGGGACCGCGGTCCGCTCGGCGCTCGAGCGGCAGCGGCTCGTCGTCGAGAAACGGGCCGACGAGAAGCGCATCCGCGGCCTCAACCGTCTCCTAAGGACCATTACCGAGGTGAACCAGCTCCTCGTCCGTGCGACGGACGAGGAGTCGCTCTTGAAGGACGTCTGCCGGATCCTCGTCTCGCATGGCGGCTACGCGCTTGCCTGGGTCGGGCGCGCCGACAGGGAGACGATGCGGGTCGTGCCGGTCGCGAGCGCCGGAGACGAGGCCGGATATCTCCAGCGGATCGAGGTGCGCTGGGACGACTCGCCCGAAGGCCGGGGCCCGCTGGGAATCGCGATCCGGGAGGGGCGCTCCGTTATCGTCTCGGACGTCCAGGCCGACTCGATGGTCGTTCCCTGGCGCAGGCTTCATCCTTCCCCTGGTTTCGGGTCGATCGCGGCCATCCCCATTCGGCGCGGCGGCGCGGTGACCGCGGGTCTCATCGTCTACTCCGAGGAGAAGGCCTTCATCGACAAGGAGGAGCTCGCGCTCCTCGAGGAGCTGGCGGGGGATCTCTCCTTCGCGCTCGATGCGATGGACGCCCGCGAGGCGCTGCGCGAGAGCGAAGCACGCTATCACTCGTTGTTCTCTACCAGCCTGGACGCCGTGTTGTTGACGACGCCCGGCGGCGAGATTCTCGCCGCTAACGCCGCCGCCTGCCGGATGTTCGGGCGTTCGGAGGAGGATCTGATGCGCATCGGGCGGAACGGCATCGTGGATCGCTCCGATCTCCGCGTGCCGGCTGGTATGGCGGAACGCGTTCGGACCGGCGCCTTCCACGGCGAGATCACCCACCTGCGAAGCGACGGGACGAAGATCACGGGCGAAATCTCCACTGCCCTCTTCACGAACCGGCACGGGCAACAGCGCGCAAGCATGGTGATCCATGACGTCACGGAACGCCGGTTGCTCGAGGCGCAGCTTCAGCAGGCGCAGAAGATGGAGGCGGTGGGCCGCCTTGCCGGCGGGGTGGCGCACGATTTCAACAACCTCCTGACGGTCATCCAGGGCTACGGCGAACTGCTCGCGGCGTCGCTCGAGGGCGACCCGGAAAAACGCGAGAGCGTGGTCGAGATCGTCAAGGCGGCCGATCGGGCCGCGGCGCTGACGCGGCAGCTCCTCGCCTTCAGCCGGCGGCAGGTCCTCGAGACGCGCGTCCTCGACGTCGGCGCGGTCGTGGCCGACACCGAGAAGATGCTCAAGCGCCTGATCGGGGAGGACGTCGAGGTCGTGGTCGTGAAGCCCGCGGCTCTCGGCCGTGTGAAGGCCGATCCGGGGCAGATCGAGCAGGTCGTCCTCAATCTCGCCGTGAATGCGCGAGACGCGATGCCCAGAGGTGGCCGCCTGACGCTCGAGCTGGCCGATGCCGATCTCGACGCGCCGCTCGTGGCCGCGTTCGATGCGATCCCGCCCGGACGGTATGTCGTTCTTTCAGTCACGGACACCGGAAGCGGCATGGACACCGAGACGCTCGGCCACATTTTCGAGCCTTTCTTCACGACGAAAGAGAAGGGGAAGGGGACGGGGCTTGGACTGGCGACGGTTTACGGCATCGTCCGTCAGACCGGCGGGTATGTGGCGGTGGAGACCGCGCCGGGAGCGGGGACGACCTTCCGGATCTATCTGCCGCGGTGCGCCGAGCCGATGTCGGGGATACGGCGATCCGTTTCTTCCCGCCAAGGGACGGAGACCGTTCTCCTCGTCGAGGACGAGCCCGCGGTCCGGAATCTCGCGAAGGTGGTCCTCGAACACCGCGGCTACACGGTGCTCGTCGCCGAGAACGGGGCGGCCGCGCTCGACGTCGTCAGCCGTGACCCCCGCCTCATTCACCTCTTGTTGACGGATCTCGTCATGCCGGGGATGAACGGACGGGAGCTGGCGTCCCGCGTCCTGGCGCTCCGCCCTGCAATCAAGGTCGTTTTCATGTCGGGCTATGCCGCCGACGTCGCGACCGACTTTCCCGCGGATCCGGCGTCGGGCTTTCTCTCCAAGCCCTTCACCGAACGCGCCCTCACGGCGAAGATCCGCGAAGTCCTCGACGCCCTGCCCGCCTGAACAGGTCTCGCACGGAGCATCGGGGGCGTGGTAGGGTTCCGTTCGGCGTTCTTTCAAATCGTCCTCGAGTCCCCACGACCTCCGGGGGCGAAGAGGGAAGCGGGTGAGAATCCCGCGCGGCCCCCGCCACTGTGACCGGGGACGCGCCCGGCGAGATCCACTGGCGGCGAGAGATCGGCTTCGGGCCGGTTGCGCCTCCGGGAAGGGGCCGTGCGCGGACGATCCGGGAGCCAGGAGACCTGCTCGAGGAACATCGTTTCAGCGTCGCCTTCTCCGGGGCTTGGGAAGTCGCGGCTGCGCCCGCCTTCGCGCGCGGGCCCGCCGCTCCTTTTCGATGGGAGGGCGGAGCCCAGCGGAACGGAGGTATTCCATGGTTTCTCGCGTCGTCTTCGCCCGGTCGGCGTGTGTCCTCGTCTTCTTCTTCCCCGGCCTCGCGCCCTGCCTTCTCGCCCAACCGTCGACGCCCCAGGGCGCCTCGAGGCTCGCCGCCGACGTCGTCGTCTCGGCAGAGGCCGAGCCGGAGCCCGCGGCCTCCGTGGGTGTTGCCGCGACGGTGATCGACGCGCGGGAGATCGCGGCATCCCAGGCGACGACGGTCCTCGACCTCCTGCGTACCGTGCCGGGACTCGACGTCGTTCAGTCGGGCGGTCCGGGCACGGTCGCGTCGTTGTTTCTCCGCGGGACGAGCTCCACGCAGACACTGGTCCTCGTGGACGGGGTCGCGTTGAACAGTCCCTACTTCGGGGGCGCCGACCTCTCGGCGTTGTCGACTGCGAACGTGGAGCGTGTCGAGGTCGTGCGCGGGCCGTTCTCGGCTCTCTACGGTTCGGAAGCGATCGGAGGGGTCGTGCGCATCTTCACGCGCCGCGTGTCCTCGGGAGAGGAGATTTCCGGCCGTGCAACGCTGGGGGCCGGGAACCGCTCCGCGAAGGAGGCGTTCGCCGAAGTCGCCCTGGGCTCGGGTCCGGTGACGGCCTCCGCCGGCTTCCGGCGCACGCTGACGGAGGGCGACCTGCCGAACGAGTTCTTCGCCGCGACGAACGTCTCGGCGACCGTGAGCGCCGCGCTTTCGGACGCGCTTCGCGTGGGCCTCGTTCTCCGTCGCGACGAAGGGCGCACGGGCGTTCCGTACTCCGGGGCGACCCTGACGCCGCTCCGCGCGACGACGAACCAGACGACGACGTTCGAGGCGCCGGTCTCGGTCGCGCTCTCGAAGAACACCTCCCTCGAGGCCTCGTTCCGCTGGGTGAAGGACAGCCCCACGTTCTCCGATCCCGACGCCGTCTTCAGCTCGTCCTCGACGGACGCGCGCCGCGCGGGAGCGCGGACCGCGTTCACGACGGCGGTCGGCGCGCACCGCCTCACCGCCGGGGCCGATTGGGAGCGGACGCTCGTCTCGAACGAGAGCAATTTCGGAGTCGCGCTCGACGACGCCTCGACCCGGACGTTCGCGCTCTTCGGCGAGGACCGTATCGCGCTCTTTGGCGAGCGGCTCGTCGCGACGGCTGGCGTCCGCTGGGACGAACACAGCGCGTTCGGCAGCGCCGTGAGTCCCCGCCTGACGATGGCCTGGCGCGTCGCCCCGAGCCTCAAACTGCGCGCGGCGGCGGGCACGGCCTTCCGAGCGCCGTCGACCGGCGAGCTCTACTACCCGTTTTCGGGAAACCCGGCGCTCCGCCCCGAGAAATCGAGCGGGTACGAGGTCGGCGTCGAAAAGACGCTCGTGAAGGGCCTCGTGGCGGAAGTGTCGGGATTCTGGAACGACATCCGCGACCTCATCGAATACGACGCGACCTCCACGTTCATGAATCAGAACATCGGGAGAGCGCGCACGCGGGGTATCGAGGTGGCTCTCCGGACGCCTGTCGGCGCGCGGTCAACCGTGCGGGTGTCCTACACGTATCTCGACGCGAAGGACCTCGACGCGAACGAGCCCCTCGTGCGGCGTCCCCGTCACCGTGCCTCGGCAACGTACGCGACGACTTTCGTCTCCGGCGGCGCCTTCAGCCTGACGGGAATGTGGGTGGGCGCCCGCCCCGACCGCGACGCCGTGGACTTCACGAAACTCGTCGAGGACGCGTCGTATCTGAGAGTCGACACGGCCGTCACGCTTCCTCCGCTCGCCTTTTCCCTCGCGCCGTTCGTCCGCGTGACGAACGTGCTCGGGCGCCGGTACGTCGAGGCGAGCGGATTCCCGGCGCCCGGCCGCCGCTTTCTCGCGGGGCTCGCCACGGCGTTCTGAACGGCCGTCCGCGCCCTCGCCCGCGGCCTCAGGACTTCGGAGGGAAGCCGTCGAACAGCTTGTTCACGGCTTCCTGGACCTTCTCGTCGCGGTCTTTCGGCGTCTCGTCGGCGTCCACGACGCGTGTCGCGCTGCCGCGCCAGACGAGCTCCTTGGCCTTCGTGTCGATCAGGTCGACCATGAGCGTGCCGATCGGGATCTGCTCGACGCGGGCAGCGTTCCAGTAAGGCCCGCGCCACCGCCAG
Source organism: Thermoanaerobaculia bacterium (assembly GCA_036385755.1). Lineage (GTDB taxonomy): Bacteria > Acidobacteriota > Thermoanaerobaculia > UBA5066 > UBA5066 > Fen-183. The sequence goes on along the minus strand of DASVJU010000265.1, from coordinate 9,436 downwards.
CCCCAGCCCCATCCGGAGCTGTACGTCGTGACCTGTGTCTGACGGTGCGTGCGCGTGTGAAGGACGACCCAGAGATCCGGCGTGCCGTCGGCCTTCGCGAACCCGCGCGACGAGAGGGTTCTTTCGATGGCGTTCTGGACCCGCCTCATCGAGATCGGGCTGTCCGGTGTGCGCACGTCCTTGAATGCGAACGTCTTGTAGGAGGCGAAGCTCGTGGCGCGGTCGTAGTCGACCTTCGTCTCGATGCTGGAGCAACCGACGAGGAACGTGGCGATCAGGAGCAGGGGAATCCGTTTCAAGGGAGCACCTCCATGGAAAAGACGTGCAAGAGCCTTGCCGGGTTTACGCGCTCCCCTCGGGAGACGGCCCCGGAGACAACCTCAGCGCCCCTGCGCGAAGGTGTCGCAGGCCCCGACCTGGCCCGTCTGAAAGCCTCTCGTGAACCACGCCTGGCGCTCCTTCGAGGATCCGTGCGTCCACGTTTCGGGCGTGACGCGACCCGTGGCGGCCTTCTGCAGCCGATCGTCGCCCACCGCGGCCGCGGCCGCGAGACCCGACTCGACGTCGCCTTTCTCGAGGAGGTTGCGCTCGCCGCTCGCGTGTCCCCAGACGCCGGCGAGGCAGTCGGCCTGCAGCTCCAGCCGCACTGACAGCTCGTTCTTCAGGGAGGGCCGTTCGGCTTGTGCGCGCCGCATCTTCTCGTCGATCCCGAGCAGCGTCTGGACGTGATGCCCGAACTCGTGGGCGATGACGTAGGCCTCGGCGAACTCGCCGGAGGCGCCGAATCGCGAGCGCAGCTCGTCGAAGAACCCGAGGTCGAGATAGACCTTCCGGTCGGCGGGGCAATAGAACGGGCCCCTCGCGGATTCGGCGAAACCGCAGCCCGAGCGGGTGACGTCGCGGAAGAGGACGAGTTTCGCGTGTTCGTAGGTGCCGCCGAGCTTCGGAAATTCCGCCGTCCAGGTCTTCTGGACGTCGTTGATCACGAAGGAGACGAACTTCACGCGCTCCTGTTCTTCGGACGACTGCGCGGGAGGAGGACCCGAGTGCGTGACGTCCACGGCCGAAGGGCGTCCCGCGCCCGGGGAGGGGTTCGAGTCGAGCAGCGCGAAGAAGTTCCGCCTGAAGACGAGGCTCAGGATCCCGAGCACGATGATGCCGCCGAGGCCGAGGCGCATGCCGCCTCCCCCGAAGCCGAAACCCCCGCCGCCTCCACCCTCTCCCCGGCGATCCTCGATGTCGGGACTGACGTCTTCGTCGCGGTTCCAGCGCATGGGTGTCTCCTGAGGCACGGATCCTATCTCTCGGCTCTTGTCCTTCGGCTCCCGCCGTTTGACCTCGCGTGCGGCCCGGTGTTACCTTTCCCGCTCTCTCTGCACGGCGTGGGGCTGTAGCTCAGTTGGGAGAGCGCTTGAATGGCATTCAAGAGGTCGACGGTTCGATCCCGTTCAGCTCCACCACTTTAGATCTCCTCCCCGGCGCGACGTACAGTGATACGGCATGGCTCGCCAGGGAGCTTCGCCGATGCCCCGCGCGCGCTCCCGGCACGAGCATGCCGCGTGCGTGGGTTGAGGAGGCTGTGGCGCTCGGGCCTTGTCGTAGCGCCAGCGCACCGCGCATGATAGCATGATGGCAGGAAGGGGCCACCATGCCGCAGGTACGAGGAGCAGAGATCAAGGTCGTCGGGAAGAGCGGTCAGATTTCGCTCGGGAAGAACTATGCCGGGAAGGCGCTACGGGTCGAGCACCGCCGGGATGGCGCAATCATCCTGACGGCTGTGGCCGTCATTCCAGAGAGCCAGCTGTGGACTCTGGAGGAGCCGCAACTTTCACGGATCAAGCGCGGCCTCGCCTGGGCCTCGACGACGACGCCTGCCGAGTCCGATGTCGACGCCCTCGTCGCACAGGGCTCCAAGGCCGTGAGCCGCGCGCGTGCCCACCGGCGCTAACCGGGTCCGGCTCGACCTCAACAGCCCTGCGTTCCAGGACGTTTTCTTTCGCCTGGAGACCGCGGAGCTGAAGCAGGTGGTCGCGTCTCTGCGCAGGCTGAGCGAGCTGGAATGGGCGGCGATATACCGGCACACCGGCTTTCAGTGGGAGGCCGTTAGACACATCAAGGCCCCGAACGGTGCTGGCGTTTACTCTCTGCGCCTGAGCCAGAAAGTCCGGGCACTCGCGTTTCGGGACGGCCATTTCCTTCGATTCGTCTCCCTCCATCCGGATCACGATTCAGCGTACCGCCGTTGATTCGGGGAGTTCGCGCCCGTACAGTGATTCGGTCGAACTTTCCCACCATTTCAATGACGTTACCGTCCGTGCAACACTGCCACGTCGAACCCACACTTCGCGGAGGGAGATCTACATGAAATGTCTGAACGGAACGTCCTGCCGCATGGCCGCCTGGATGGTCGCGCTTCTCGTGCAGTCGGGAGCGGCGCAGGCGGGAAGCTACATCCTGCCCTCGTCTGCGTATCTCACGGGTGCGAACGCGGCCGAATACCAGACGAACGTCAGGCTTCTGAACCAGGGGACGAGCGCGGTGACGGTCACCGCGACGTTCTACGATCAGAGGACGTCGACGTCGGTCCCTGCGAGTCCGTTCCGGATCGAGGCGCGGAGCCAGGCGGCGTTCGACAACATCCTTCAATCGCTGTTCGGGAAGACGTTGAGCCAGGGGGCGTACGGCCCGATCCGGTTCGACACCACGGGACCGATTCTCGTCGCCGCAAACGTGAACAACGTGAACGCCTGCGGAGCGGGAGCGGTGTCGGGGCAGTGGCTGCCCGGAATCGCCGCGTCGCAGGCGCTGAAGGCGGGAGTGATCGGACAGCTGGCGGTGAGCTCGAGCTCGGGCTCTGGGAACCGGACGAACCTGGTGTTCATGAACCCGGGGAGCGCGGCGGCGACGGCGACGGTGAAAGTGCGGCAAGGCGGCGGATCCCTTCTGTCGACGGGGACGATCGGGCCCCTGCCGGCGAACGGATTCAGCCAGGTGGCGCTCGACAGCGGGGTCTTCCCCGGGGTGGCGGGGACGACGAATACGAATCTGTGGCTGGAGTTCACGAGCGACCAGCCCGTGCTGGCGTACGCGACGATGATCAACAACGCCTCGGGGGACCCTTTTGCGGTCATGGCGAGCAGCGACAACCCCTTCGCCGGCAGCTATTCCGGCTCGTACGCGGGCTACGAGAACGGAACGTGGACCGCCTCCGTCTCCAGTGAGGGCACGTTGACGTTGAGCGTCATCAGCCCTTCCGTAGGCGCTTTCAGCGGCAGCGGAACCATGTCCCCGTCGGGTGATTCCCTCGTCGCGACCTCGGGGCGCGCAGGCGGTGTTGACTTCACCATCACCTGGACAGGCAAGTTCCAGCTGGCGGGCACCGCGGCAACCGGGTCGGGGACGTGGGTGTCGACGGCAGGCGCCAGCGGGACGTGGACCGGCGCGAGGCAGTAGAAAGCGTAAGGGAGATTCGTGACGTCACGCACGAGACTTGCTCTCGGTGTTCTGTGCGCCGCCATCGCCTTTTCCACGGCCGCAGCTCCTCGCCAGCCGGCCGCGAAGAAAGCGGTCAGCAAGGTCCAGCGCGGCCTCTTCGATGCCGCCAAAGGCGGCCACGCGAAGGACGTCGAGAGAGCGCTCGCGGCGGGCGCGAAGGTCGACGGGCCGGACGAGCACGGCGTCACCGCGATCACGTACGCGATCGTCGAAAACTCGTTCAACGGGCGGGAGGTTCTCCGGGCGCTGCTGAAGGCGAAGGCGTCGGTGAACGTGAAGAGCGAGGACGGCATGACGCCCTTGATGTTCGCGGCCCGGAACGGGAAGAACGAGCACTTCGGCGACCTCCTCGCCGCCGGGGCCGACGTCAACGCGTTGGACAACGACAACTGGACGGCGCTGATGTGCGCCGCCTTTTACAGCTCCTCGTTCTGCGTGACGGATCTCCTGAAGGCCGGCGCGGACCCCAAGGTCGAGGCCGCGGACGGCAAGACGGCGGTGCTTCTCGCCGTGCAGCACGGGAATTCGACGAGCGTCGAGGCTCTTCTCGCGGCCGGGGCCACCTTCGAATCCAGGGGCCTCAAGCACACGACGCCGCTCGTCCTCGCGGCGATCGGCGACGACATGGGGACCGTCGAGCGCGTCCTGAAGGCGAAGCCGGACGTGAACGGCAGGGACAAGGACGGCGTGACCGCTCTGATGGTGGCCGCCAACCGCGGAAACACGGACACGCTGATGGCCCTTCTCAGGGCCGGCGCCGACGTCGCCTTGAAGACGAAGGAGGGCCAGACCGCGCTCGACATCGCAAAAGAGTCGAAGTGCGAGGAGTGCGCGGCGCTGCTCGGTGAGAAATGGGAGAAGAGGCGGCCCTCCGGCGGCACGACGTTCTCGGTCCCATGTGACGCGCTCGCGGGCACGCTGGACGTCAACGTGAAGACCGAAGGGGCCGACCTCGTCTGGTCCGTCTTCTATCCGAAACCCGTCGGGGCGTATCTCGGCGGCTTCAGCGGCGGGGCGAAGAAGATCTCGGCCGACGTCGAGATCTACCTGGACGTGGACAACAACCCGAAGACGGGGCTTCCTCCCACGTCGGGCGTGTCAGGCGATCTCGGGACGGGCGGCGCCGAATACGTGATCGGCCTGATGGAGATCGGGACGTCCGTCCGCAACGAGGAAGGCACGTACGTCAACAGGCAGGTCCTCGACCCGTCGGTCTCGAAGGGAGAGGAGCGGCTCGGCTCCGAGCAGATGAACGGCTGGTTCCCGAAGGTCGAGAGGGATCTCAATGCCGTTCGCCTCGGCGTGCCGTTGTCCGTGCTCGGCCTGAAGAGCGGCGCGAAGATCCGCGTCACGGTGCGCCCGGGCTTCTGCGCTCCGAAGAGCAAGGTCGTGTCGCTGTAGCATTCCGAGTCACCATGAATGAGACCGTCAAGACACGATCCCTCGCGGTCATCGGCGCCGGGGCGATGGGGAGCGGCATCGCGCAGGTCGCGGCGACCTCCGGTTTCGAGGTCGGTCTCTGCGACGTCTCGGCCGCCGCCCTCGAGAAGGCCCTCGCCGCGATCCGAAAGAGCCTCGGCCGCCTCGTGAAGGCGGGGTCCCTCGGCGAGGAGGCCGCCGCCGCGGCGCTCACGCGGATCGCGACCTCGACCGACCCTGCCCGGACCGTACGCGGGGCCTTCGCCGCCATCGAAGCCGTGCCGGAAGACCTGTCGCTCAAGCGCGAGCTCTTCCGCCGGCTCGACGAGGCCGCGCCCGCGGACTGTCTTCTCCTCTCGAATACCTCCGAGCTCTCGATCGCCGAGATCGCCTCGGCGACCCGCCGGCGCGACCGCGTCGCGGGAATGCACTGGTTCAATCCGCCGCCGCTCATGAAGCTCATCGAGATCGTCCGGGCGGACGGGACGTCGGACGAGACCGTCGCGGCCGTCCAGGAGCTTTCCCGCCGCCTCGGCAAGGAGACCGTCGTCTGCCGCGACGTCCGCGGCTTCATTACGTCGCGGGCCCTCGCGGCGCACATCCTCGAGTGCTTCCGGATCGCCGAGGAGGGGATCGCGACGCCGAAAGACATCGACACCGCAATCCGCCTCGGGCTCAACTACCCGATGGGGCCGTTCGAGCTCGCGGACTATGTCGGGCTCGACGTCCTTCTCGCCGCCGCGCGCGGCCTCGCCGAGGCGCACGGGCCCCGCTTCTCGCCGCCGCGCGTCCTTCTGGAGCGCGTCGAGAAGGGACACCTCGGCAAGAAGACGGGCAAGGGCTTCTACGACCATGAGTGAGACGGTTCTCGTCTCCTACGCGCGCACGGCCTTCGGGAAGTTCGGCGGCGCCTTGCGCGACGTCCCCGGGATCGACCTCGCTGCGACCGCGATCTCCGGGGCGATCGCGCGCGGCGGAATCGATCCGGCGGAGGTGGACGAGGTCTTCGGAGGCTGCTGCGCGCCGGCGGAGGCCGGCGTCATTGCTCCCGTCGTCGCGCGGCGCGCGCTCTTGAAGGCGGGTCTCCCGGCCTCCGTTCCCTCGCTCACCCTCGACCGCGCGTGCTGCTCGTCCCTCGCCGCCCTCCAGCTGGCCGACCGCGCGATCCGGGCGGGCGACGTCCGTGTCGCGGTCGTTTTCGGCGTCGAGAACCTGTCGCGCGTCCCTCTCGTCGCGTCTCCGCGCATCCGGTGGGGGACGCGCGTCGGCCCCGTGACGCTGGAGGACGCGCTCTACCGGATGGAGTACCCCGGGTTCACGCCGGTCTCCGTGGACGCCGGCGAGGTTGCCGTGGAGCGGGGTATCGGCCGCGAGGAACAGGACGAATGGGCGCTCGGGTCGCAGCTGCGTTACGCGCGGGCGCTCGCGGAGGGGATCCCGGCCGAGGAGATCGTCCCGCTGACGCTTCCGGACGGAAAGGTCTTCGACGCGGACGAGCTCCCGAGGCCGGCGACGACGCGAGAAGCGCTCGCGAAGCTCCCGACGGTTTACGGCTCGCCGACGGTCACGGCGGGCAACGCTCCCGGCCTCGACGCCGGCGCGGCGGCCCTCGTCGTGATGTCGGAGGCGGAGGCGCGCCGGCGCGGCCTGCGCCCCCTCGCCCGGCTTCTCGCGTACGCGGCCATCGCGCTCGAGCCGCGGCTCATGGCCGAGGCGCCGGCCGCCGCGTCCCGCCGCGCGCTCGCGCAGGCACGGCTCGAACTCGCCGCCCTCGACCGGGTGGAGATCAACGAGGCGTTCGCGGCGGTCCCGCTCGTCTCGACGAAGCTGCTCGCGGGAGACGGCGCCGCGGCGCTCGCCGCCCTCCGCGAGAAGACGAACGCCGACGGCGGCGCCATCGCGATCGGGCATCCCGTCGGCGCCTCGGGCGCCCGGATCGCCGGGACGCTCGCTCTCGCGCTCAGGCGGCGCGGCGGCGGCCGGGGCCTCGCGGCGATCTGCGGAGGTCTCGCCCAGGGCGACGCCGCGATCCTCGAGGCGGTCGCGTGAGGGCGAACTTCGGCCGACCGCTCTCCGGGATCCGCGTCGTCGACGTGACGTCGCTCCTGCCGGGCGGTTTCGCGACGCGGCTTCTCGCCGACCTGGGCGCCGAGGTCGTGAAGGTCGAGCCTCCGGGCGGCGAGGCGTCGCGTCATTTTCCTCCGCTCGTGAAAGGCGTCAGCGTCTACTACCGCCTGACGGCGGGCGGGAAGAAGGTGCGGCGCCTCGATCTGAAGACGCCGAGCGGTCAGGCCGCGCTGGATCGTCTGCTCGGCCGCGCCGACGTCTTCGTCCACTCGCTGAGGCCCGGAGCGGCCCGGAGGCTCTCGCTCTCTCAGGCGGACGTCGCTTCCCGGCATCCGCGTCTCGTGCAGGTGCGCATCGCAGGCTTCCGGCGCTCTCAGAAAGCCGCCCACGACCTGAACTTCCTCGCGACGTCCGGCCTCCTCGACCTGAACCGCGACGCGCGGGGCCGGCCCGTCATTCCCCGGTCCCAGGTCCCGGACGTCGCGGGCGGCGCGTGGCCCGCCGTCGCGGCGATCCTGACAGGACTCCTCGAACGGGAACGGGCGGGCCGGGCCCGGTCCGCGACGATCTCGATCCACGAAGGAAGCCTCGCGCTCCTCTCCTTCGGCGCCGCGGAGTACCTCGCGACGGGGCGCATCGTGAGCGAAGGCGCGCTCGTGACGCACGAGCTCCATCCCTGCTACGGCCTCTATCCGACGAAGGACGGGCGCCTCCTCGCGGTGGCCTGCATCGAGCCCAAGTTCTGGGCCCGGTTCTGCGGGGCCGTCGGCCTGCCGGACCTCGTCCCCCTCCAGTACGCGGGCGGCGCGGCGGGAAGAAGGGCCCGGAGGCGGCTCTCGGCCGTGACGCGGCGCCGGAGGCTCGCGGACTGGGCCCGGCTCCTCGAGACGCTCGACGTCTGCGTGACTCCCGTCGCGACGCTCGCCGAGGCCGTGGACGCGGAGCAGCGGGCCGAAAAGGGGCGCGGCGTCTTTCGCCGCGGACCGGACGGGCGGTACGAGATCGTTCCGAGGATCCGCTGAATGCGCCCGCTCTTCGACGACCTTCTCACGGATGAGCACCGGGCGCTCGCCGAGACGGTCCGCCGCTTCGTGAGCACCGAGCTCAGGCCGTACCTCGCCGCCACGCCGCCGGACGAGTTCTTGCGCCCGCTCTTTTCGCGGCTCTGCGCGATGGGGCTCGGCGGCATCCCGTTCCCGGCCGAATACGGCGGGGGCGGCGCCGATTACGCGACCTACGCTCTGGTCCTCGAGGAGCTGGCCGTCGCGGGCGGCGCGCTCGCGGGGACGCTCTCGGTCCACGGGCTCCCGCAGCTCATCCTGGCCCTCTTCGGGACCGACGAGCAGAAGCGCCGGTACCTTCCGCGCCTCGCGCGCGGGGAGCTGCTCGGCGCCTTCGCCCTGACGGAGCCCGGTACGGGCTCGGACGCCGCCGCGATCACGACGCGGGCGGATCGCGCCGGAGACGGGTTCCGGATCAGCGGAAGCAAGGCATGGATCACGCACTCGACCGTGGCCGACCTCTTCGTCGTCTTCGCCCGGACCGACGAACGGGAGATCTCCGCCTTCCTCGTCGAGAAGGGCGCGCCGGGCTTCACGCCGCTCCCGCCCGAGCGGAAGACGGGGCTCCGGCGCTCGCCGACGGGCGGGCTCTCCCTCGACGACGTGCCGGTGCCTTCCGGGGCGCTCGTGGGCCGGCCGGGGGACGGTCTTCGGATCGCGCTCACGGCCCTCGACTCGGGGCGCATCACGATCGGCGCCCTCGCCGTCGGGCTCTGCCGCGGGGCTCTCGAGGCCGCGCTCGGCTACGTCCGGACGCGGAAGGCCTTCGGCCGCCCGCTCGAGGGGAACGACGTCGTCCGTCTCCGCCTCGCGGAGATGGCGGCGCGCACGGAGGCTGCCGCGGCGCTCGTGAGGCAGGCCGCGCTCCTGCGCGACGCGGGCCGTCCCTTCTCGGCCGCGTCCGCCGCGGCGAAGCTCGTCGCGACGGATACGGCCCTCTTCGTGACCGCCGAAGCCGTCCAGCTCTGCGGGGCCACCGGCGTTTCAGAGGAGTTCCCGGCCGTTCAGCTGTTCAACGACGCCAAGATCTCACAAATCGTGGAAGGCGCGAACGACGTGCAACGGATGGTCCTCGCGCGGGCGCTTCTCGCCCTCGCCTGAGGCGAAGGGGTCACTTCAGAGTCAGGAGCACTTCCGGAAAGTCCGCCGTTTCGTCGGACGGGCCGTCGCTCACCCGCGCGATGATTCGGATTGCCTGACCAGGCTTCACGCCGAGGTCCTTGTAGCTCAGGCTCGCCGAGAGTGTCGCTCCCTGGAATGGGACCGCCGGGGCGTCGAGGCTGCCGACGACCTTCTCCGGGTTCACGGGGTCGGTCTTGAACCGGCCGAGATCGGCCACCGCGTAGTACCCCTTCACCTTCGCGCCCGTGAAACCTCCCGCGCACGCGCTGCCG
>DASVJU010000264.1:0-50783 GCA_036385755.1 Thermoanaerobaculia bacterium | reverse complement strand
GCGTCCGCCGGACACGCGGTTCTTCGAGGAACTCTTCCTGCGTTTCCAGCGGCGCGTCGCGACCGAGACGCTCACTCGCCCGGCGGGAAATCCGGGCGCCTTCGACGCTGAATCGTTTTTCGCCGAATGGGTCGAGGAGGAACGGGGTCTCGTTGGGGAAGAGCGCGCCCGGGCCTTCGCCTGGCTCGCGCGACACCTCGGGTTCGAGTGCGAGCTCGAAGATTCTCTTTGCTCCCGTCCCTGGGCGAGCGGCGCTCCCGACGTGCTGCGCCTGAGCGAAGGCGCGGGCGGATTTTCTTCGAAAGCGAACGGGCTCGAAACGCATCGGGCCGTCGTCGCCCGCGTGCAGGGGCGGCGCATCCTCGCGGACGCGGGATTTCCGCTGCCGGTCATTGTTCCGCTGGAGCCCCTTTCCAAAGAAATCCCCACGGGTTTCGGGCCGCTGAGCGTCCAGCGCGCCGAAGACGAGGCCGGTTTCCGCATCACCTGCGACGCGCGCGGGCAGGAAACCGAGCTGCTCCGCGTCGACCTCGCGGCGCGTCCTTCCCCTCTTCCCCTCAAAGAAACTTCCAGGACGTCACAAGGAGCTCCTCCAGAGTCCGAAGCGCACGGGTCTTTTGCGCTGCGCGTCCTCGACGACCGCGTTCTCTTCTGGCGCGCGGGGCGCATGACGATTCTCGATGCCTGGAGCCGGCTCGAGTATTCGCTCCCTTCCTCTGCGCGCGCCGCGATCGAAAAGCTCTTCGCGCTCGAGCTCGGGGGGGTCTCTCTCCCCGAAGAGCGGCTCCGGGAGGCGCCGAGGCCGGCGACGCTCTCCGTCTTTCATCTCAGCCCCGTGACCCCTCGCGAGGCGCGCGGCCGCGTCGGCCGCGACACGCGTCCTCTCGCCCTCGTGTCGGGCCGGGAGGAACGGGTGGAGGCGGCCCCCGGAGGCTCCTTGATCACGATTCGGGCGACGCTCGCCGACGTGCCTCCCGAGGGGCCCGGCGAAGCCGTCCGCAAGACGCTCGTCTTTCACCTCGCGTCGGAGCTCTTCGAGGTCTCCCGAAACGACGGGAGAACGGACTAGAAGTCCATCTCGTCTCCGTCCGCGAGGACCGAGACCCGCGCGTCCCCGAGAGCCGCGACCTCGGTCCTGAGCCGCTCCAGGGTGGGCGGTTTCATGTGGTAGAGGCGGATCGGTATTGCGGGCGGAAATTTCACGATCTCGGACACGAGGGTGGCGGGCGTGAGGTGCCTCGAAACGTCCGCGAGGTGCTGCAGGGAGTTCGGAAACGAGCATTCGACGAAGAGGCCCTTGACGTCAGGCCGCGCGCGCGCCGCCCGCCACAGCGCTTCCGTCGGGCCCGTGTCGCCCGAGAAGACGATGCTCGTGCCGCCGTCCTCGAGGATGTAGCCAAACGTCGGAACGACGTGCGACACCGGAATGGCGGTGGCGACGAGCCCCGAGACCGCGAACGGCTCGCCGACGGCGACGGCACGAAACGTCACCGCGGGCACGAGATCGTTCGGCAGCCGCGAGAAGTCGGGCCACAATGCGTCGTTGAACAGGTGTTTCCGGAGGGCGGAGAGGACGTCCTCGGGAGCCACGATCTCGAGCGGCGCCGTGTTCCGGCCAAAGACGTTCTCGACCAGGAAAGGGAGCGACGCGACGTGGTCCATGTGCGCATGCGTGACGAGGACGGCGCGCACGCGAGCCTGCTCGTCCAGCGTCAGCGCGTCGGTGATGGCGCCGGCATCGACACAGACCGTCCCGTTCACGAGGAAGGACGTCTGACGATGAGACGGCGAGGAGCCACCGTGGGCTCCGAGGACGCGAACGCGCACGGGGAAGGGATTATGAGGCCGTGCAGACCCGCGGGACACTCGGTGACGAGCCTCACAAATCGGCGACAGGTGTGATCAAGAGGCGCGGAGGGGGAAGGGGGGAACCCGCGCCGAGGGTTCCCCTTCTAAAAGGTCGACCCGACGTAGAACGTGGTCTGCCAGCCGGACAGCGTCGAGTGGAAATCCCACTGCTTCGCAAAGTCCACGTTCCACGGGAGGCCGAGGAAGTAGACGCTGAAGCCGCTGCCGAAGGAGGCATGGCCGTCCCTCAGATGGCCGCCTTCCATGAACTGGAACGTCTGGTCCTTGAGCCAGGCGCCGCCCACGTCGACGAAGACCCGGCCCCGAATGCCGCCGAACTGAAGAACCGGGGTCGCGAGGAGATCGATGAGAGGGAACCGGAACTCCGTGTTCACGTAGAACACGTTGTTTCCAATCACGCTCCGGTAGTCGTAGCCGCGGAGCGTGTCGAGACCGCCGAAAGAGAACACCGTCGGTGCCGAGCCACGCGAGTAGCCCCCGAAGCCGCGCATCGCGATGAGGACCCTCCGCGACAGCGGAAGGTAGATGCGGGCGTCGACGAACGCGTCGACCGAGAGGGTGGTCTCTCCCGTCTTGAAGGACGGCGTGTACTGGATGTTGAGGTCCATTCGCTTGCCGCCCTGCGGGCCGAAGCTCGCGTAGCGCGTCGTGTCGTACGAGAGCCCGACGCCCGCCGTCGGCACGTTGTCCGAGCGGGGGTCGTAGAAGATCGTCTGGCTCCCGTCGAGGTTCGAGATCGAAAAGGGCACGTCGAGCGAGCGGCTCAAAAAGCCGATGTTTCCCTCGAGGCGCGTGTAGCGGGAGATCGGGTAGTAGCCGGCGAGCGTGAGCCCCGTATCGCGCGAAATCCGCTGGTCACGCGTGAAGTCTCCCGTCTGGTAGTTGTATCCGTAAAAGTACTGCCGATCGTCGTAGACCTGGAGGCCCCACTGGAGCCGCTTCGCGATGTTGAAATAGCCGATGCGGAAGTTCGAGAACGTGGACACGGAGTCGAACTGAAAGAACGAACGGTGGTCGCCGAGATAGTCCGAGAACGACAGGAGGACCTGGGAGACGAAGGTCTGGTCCGAGTTGATGCCCGCGAGCACCTGTGCGTTGTCGAGGAAGAGCTTGAACTTCGGGCGCGAGAGTTTCTCCGGGTCCACCGCGACTTCGACGGCGGGCACGAAACCCGCCGTTCCGCCGGTCTTGACCGGAGCGGGCGGCAGGGCGCGCTCGTCGAGCTTCTTGAACGGTTTCTTCGCGTCGGCGATGTAGAGCTGGAAGCGGAGTCCCTGGAAGCCGGAGAAGACGATCTTCTCCTGGCCGTCGGGACCCATGAAGGCGGCCGGCCCGAGTGCCGCGCCGATGACGTCCGTGTACTGCGCGATCTCGCCCGTGGCCAGATCCTGGCCGTAAATGTTGAAGACGCCGCCCCGGGAGGACGCGTAGTAGATCCGCTTGCCGTCCGGCGAAAACGACGGGTCCTCGTCGTTGCTGTCCCCCCACGTGACCTGATCGATCTTTGAGGGGTCGTCGAGCGGAAACCTCACGATCTTCGAAAAGCCGCCGACGATCTTCGAGTGATAGATCCACTTGCCGTCGGGTGAAAAGACGGGCGCCTCGTCGTATTCGACGTCGTTCGTGAGGTTCCTGACCGCACGCGTCTTCATGTCGAGAAGGAAGATGTCGCGGCTGTTCCCTTCGATGCCGGAGAAAACGATGGAGTTGCCGTCCGGTGACCAGGCGGGCGCGAGCGGCACGTCCGGGGCGACGGAGATGCGCTCGAGGAGCCCGCCGCCGCGCGCCGAGAAGATGAGCAGCTTGCGGCCGCGCTCCTGCCGGCCGAACGCGGCGATGCGGTCGCCGTCCGGCGCGAAGGAGAGATCGCGTCCGCTTTCCGGGCCCGCCGTGAGGTACTGGCCGACGATGTACTCGTACTTCGTCGTGTGGCCGGCCGAGAGGTTCTTGTAGAGCTTGCGGTCCCGCACCGAGAGGAGGGCGATGTCGACGTCGCCCTTGACCGTCGTGAGCGTCGCGACGAAATCGCCGGAAGGGGACGGCGCAGCCCCGATCTCGAAGGACTCGTGGCCGTACGGGCCCACGCGGAAACGTTCCCCGTATTCGCTGGCTTCGCCCTTGACCGCGAGGAGCGGAAGATATTTCCGCCTCAGGTACCGGCGGAACTTCAGGTCGAAGTCGTCCGGCTGGATCTCGAACGCGCGCCGGAGTGCGACGGCGACGTCCCGGCCGAGGAAGGACCGGTACTCGAAGAGGAAATCGCGGACGGCGTCCCTGCCCCATTCGGCTTCCATGAAGTCGTACACGGCGTGGCCGTACCGGTAGGCGGGATAGCCCTCGATGTTGACTTTCGTGATGGGCGGGATGAGATCCTGGTTGACCGCGTCCCTCAGGTACATGCGGTCCTTGTCGTCCTCGTCGTTTCCGTAGTAGGACGCCATCCCCTCGACGACCCAGGTCGGGACGTTCGCCGTGAGCGCGCGGCCGAGCCGGCCGCCGAACAGGATTTCGTACTGAAAGACGTGCGTGAGCTCGTGCTGAATGAGCGCCTGGAGCTTCTCGTCCGGCAGGTCGATCGGGAGAACCATCCGGTTGCGCGCGGGTTCGGCGAAGGCACCGACGCCTTCCGGGATGAAGTTGAGCTCGATGTTGTTCTGCTCGAACTCGGCGTGCGTCGCGTAGTAGATGATCGGGATCCGTTTCGGGATCTGGTAGTTCAACCGGCGCGACAGCTCGTCGTAGGCCGATTCCGCCAGCGACACGACCTTCTGGAGCGTCTGGCGCTCGCGCGAATAGTGATACATGTCGAAGTGCGTCGACTGATAGATCTGCCAGTCGAACTTGTCGTAGACGATCTTGTTCTGCCCGGCGGGACGCGCCTCTGGCGCGAAGAGAATCGCGAGCACGAAGCCGGCGCACGCGGCGAAAACCTTCCTAGTCGAAGACATACCGGTTCGCCTCCCGCTCGCGCACGACGAAGAGCCCGAGGAGCTGATTCTCGAGAGAGAAGAGGTTCTCGAAGAGGCCCACGAGCTCGTCCGTGGCCCGGCGGTTCTTCTCCTTCGTGTCGCGGAAGTTTTCCTGGAAGAGCTTCAAGCCCGTGCGCCCGTCGAGCGCGATGACCGTCACGTCGAACGTGAATCCGGTCGACTCGACGAGCACCTGCCGGTAGTAGATCCGGCTGTCGATGGGGCTGCGGTATTCCTCGGCGCGGTAGCCCGACTTGTTCTCCACGCGAAAGTCGACGACGCCGGTCAGGAGAATGTCGGCGCCCGTCCGCGTCCCGACGCCGCGCCAGAAATCCGCGGCCTCGCCGAGGTCCTTCAGGTTCGACGATGGAAGCCGGACATCCGGAGGCATCGTCACGATCGTCATCTTCGTACGTTTTCCGAGCTGCTTGCCGAGGTAGCGGCGGAACTCCGCGTCGAGGTCGAGGTCCTTGTAGCGCGGAGCGTCCTTCTTGTCGGAAAGCTTCGACGCGACGAGAAAAGGCGCGAGTGAGATGCGCTCGCGCCCCGTCACGGCGAGTTTCGGACGGAGGGGAAGCCGGAGCTTGACCTCTTTCGTCCCGCCCGAACAGGCGGAGGCAAGGACGAAGATCGCGGCCAGAGAGACGGCGCGACCGCTCTTCCTGGAGAGTCTCATCGGCCCCCCGGCGGGGGGCCGGCCTGTCCGGGCGTCGGCGCCGGTGGCGGGGCCGGCGGATTCTGTGCGGTCGGCGGAACGGGAGAGCCGGGAGACGTGCCGGACGGTACGGTGCCGACCGACGGCGGGACGAGCGGAGGTTCGGCCGAGCCGGGTTTGCCGCCCGCTTCAGGGGCTGGCGAAGGAGAACGGGCGACGGCGGGGCTGGAGCTGGAGGGCGCCGGCAGCGATGAGGCACGCTGCACCGAGGTGTAGTACTCGGCGAAGCGCGCGTAGTTGCGTTTGATCTTCGTGTCCTGCGGCGCGAGCTCGAGGGCCTTTTTGTAGGCCGCGAGCGCGCGCGACGTTTCCCCGATGCTCTCGTATGCAACCCCGAGGTTGTTCTGAACCTCGGGATTGTCGGGGTGCAGGGCGGCAGCCTTCTCATAGCGGAACAGGGCTTCGCGCCAGAAGCCCTTGCGGGCCATCTCGCTCCCGTAAGAGTTCTGGGCCTTCCAGGCGGCGGCGCCCCCGGACCGGTTCGACGCGCACGCGATCGTTCCCGCGGCGGCGACGGCCACGAGCAGCGCGGCGGCGGAACGAAGGCGGCACGTCACGAAGAGGTCGGGCATTATAGACACCGGTCTTGAGACTTCTTCTCTCAGCAAGAGGGGTGCCGCATGAGCAGCGGGGCGAACGATGCCCGGACAGGACTCATCTGGGCCCGAAAGGGGCGGGGCAGGGCCGCCCGTGCCGTCCGAACGCTCCTTCTTTCGGCCGGATCGCCCGCCGCCGTCCGTGCTCTGTCCCCGGAAGAGGCCGCCCGGATTGCGGGCGAGGACCGCGCGGTCGTCACGCCGCTGCTCGAGGGAGACGAGGGACGTGAGTTCCGTGAGGACGCCCGGAGGTTCCAGGACTCGGGCGCGCGCGTCCTGTTTCTGACCGACCCGGGCTACCCTGCCCTCCTGCGCGAAATCCACGATCCGCCGCCTGTCCTGTTCGCGCGCGGCCTCGCGTTCCCCGACGCCCCGGCGATCGCCGTCGTGGGTGCGCGCCGCGCGTCGCGGGCGGGCCTCGACGCGGCGCGGACCCTCGCGGCGGGCCTGGCGGAGGCCGGCGTGAACGTGATCTCCGGATTCGCCCGCGGCATCGATGCGGCGGCCCATCGCGCGGCGCTCGACGCGGGCGGGCAGACGGTCGCCGTCTTCGGCTGCGGCATCGACGTCTGCTACCCGCCCGAGCAGAAGGGCCTCCTCGGAGAGCTTCTCGCGGCTGGGGTCGCGCTTTCGGAATTTCCGATGGGGACCGAGCCCGAGCCGTGGAACTTCCCGGTGCGCAACCGCATCATCGCCGGGCTCGCGCGCATCGTCTGCGTCGTCGAGGCGGCCGAGAAGAGCGGCTCGTTGATCACCGCCCGCTGCGCGACGGGCTACGGCCGCGACGTAGCCGCAGTCCCGGGTTCGATCCTGTCGCCGGGCGCGGCGGGGTCGAACGCCCTCCTCAAGGACGGCGCGATCCTCGTGAGGAACGCCGACGACCTCCTCCAGGAGCTGCCCGAGGAGGAGCGCCGGCGGCTCCGGAGGTCCGTCCCGGACCGCGAGGCGGCGGCGGTTCCGGATCATCTCCCGCCCGACGCCGCGGCTCTGCTTTCGCGTCTCGATGCCGACGAGCCGAGGGACGCGGACACGCTTCTTACGGCCACGGGACTCGACGCGGCGCGCTTCTCGGCGGCCCTCGTCCACCTCGAACTGGAGGGCCTCGTGACGGTCCTCCCGGGCGCCCTTTTCGCCCGGGCCCGGGCAAAGAGTTGACAGACGTGGCATCGTGACCGTCCGCTTATGGCGAAATCACTTGTCATCGTCGAGTCGCCCGCGAAGGCCGCCACGCTCGGGAAGTTCCTCGGAAAGGACTTCACCGTCATGGCGTGCTACGGCCATGTCCGCGACCTCCAGAAGAAGGGCATCGCGGTCGACCGGGAGCACGGCTACACGCCTTCGTACGAGATCCTGCCGGGCAAGGAACGCACGGTCCAGGACCTGAAGAGGGCCGCGAAGAGCGCCGACACGATCTATCTCGCCGCCGACCCGGACCGCGAGGGCGAGGCCATCTGCTGGCACCTGCAGGAGATCCTGAAGCCGAACCTGCCGAAGACGATCTTCCACCGGGCCGAGTTCCACGAGATCACGAAGGCGGCCGTGACGCGCGCCGTCTCCCACCCGGGCGTCATCGACCAGGACCGCGTCAACGCGCAGCAGGCCCGCCGCATCATCGACCGCCTCGTCGGCTACGAGGTCTCGGACCTCCTGTGGTCGAAGCTCTGGAGAGGGCTCTCGGCGGGACGGGTCCAGACGGTCACCCTGCGCATCATCGTGGAGCGCGAGAGCGAGCGGGAGCGCTTCGTGCCCGTCCCCTACTTCTCGGTTCCCGTGACCCTCAGGAAGGGCGAGGCCGCCTTCCCGGCGCGGGTCGTCCTCTGGAAGGGCGAAAAGCTGAAGTTCGACGGGACGGACCCGCGCCTCGCGTCCGCCGAAAAGGCCGAGGCTGCGCGCGCCCACGTCCAAGGAGCCGCGATCTCCGTCGTGAACGTCGACGCGAAAGAGCGGAAGGCGAGCGCGCCGCCGCCGTTCACGACGTCCAAACTCCAGCAGGGCGCGGCGCGGATCGGCTTCAGCGTCCGCCGCACGATGCAGATCGCGCAGCGGCTCTACGAGGGCAAGACGATCGGCCAGGGCGGCACGATCGGCCTCATCACGTACATGCGCACGGACTCGACGCGCTCGGCCGAGGAGGCGCTCGTCGCTGTACGGGACTTCATCGGGCGGACTTACGGGCCGGGCGCGCTCCCCGAGGAGACGCGGCGCTTCCGCCAGAAGAAAGACGCGCAGGACGCCCATGAGGCGATCCGCCCGACGTCGCTCGACCTCCCGCCCGAGGCCGTCGCGCGGTACCTGGCTCCGGACGAGATGAAGCTCTACCGGCTCATCTGGAACCGCTTTGTCGCCTCCCAGATGAGCCCCTCCGTTTCGGAAGTGACCTCCGTCGATATCGAAGCAGTCAAGGGGGGCGCGACCGCCGGCCTGCGCGCGTCCGGCACGGTCCTCAGGGACCCGGGCTGGCTCAAGGTCTACGAGAAGGAAGCCGAGCCGGAGCCGGAGGAAAAGGAGAAGACCGAGGCCGACGGCGACGCCGAGAGCGCCGGCTCCGCCGACGGGAACGGAAGCGAGAAGGTGCGCCTCCCGGCCCTCGTCGAGGGGGACGCGCTCACGCTCGTCTCGGTCTCGGCGGAGGGGCACGAGACGCAGCCCCCGCCGCGCTTCAACGAGGCCTCCCTCGTGAAGTTTCTCGAGGAGAACGGCATCGGCCGGCCGTCGACCTACGCCGAGATCATGCGCAAGATCGAGGACCGCGAATACGTGCGGAAGAAGGATCGCCGCTTCACGCCCACGCCGCTCGGGCGCCTCGTCGTGGATCTCATCCGCGAGGGTTTCGACGACTTCTTCCAGACCGAGTACACCGCGAAGATGGAAGAGGAGCTGGACGAGGTCGAGGAGGGAAAGCTCGACTGGAGAAAAGCCCTTGCCGAGTTCGACGGCAAGTTCGTGAGGGACCGCGACAAGGCCCGCAAGAAGATGGTCTCGATCAAGGCGGGGCTCGCGCTCTCCGAGGTGAGGAAGCACTTCATCGATTTCAGGCTGACGAACGACCCCGGAGACACGTGCCCGAAGAGCGGCCACCAGCTGAATCTCCGCATGGGCAAGGCGGGCCTTTTCATCGCGTGCTCGGGCTACCCCGAATGCGACTTCACGCAGGACATCCCCGAGGTCGAGGAAGACCCGATCGACGCGACCGACCTCGAGGGCCAGGCCTGCGAAGAGTGCGGCAGCCCGATGAAGCTCCGCACGGGGCGGAACGGCTCGGCATTTCTCGGCTGCACGGCGTATCCCGTGTGCCGCAACACGATTCCGGTGAAGGTCGCGGGCGGCAAGGCGGAAGCCAAGCCCGACATCCTCACCGGCGAGGCGTGCCCGAGCTGCGGCCAGGCCCTCGTGACACGCCACGGGCGGTTCGGAGACTACGTCTCCTGCTCGAACTACCCCGCCTGCCGTTTCAAGCCGCCGAAGCCCGTCACGCTCACGGGCGTGAAGTGTCCCAAGTGCACGGTGGGCGACATCCTCGTCAGGCGGGGACGCTTCGGCCCGTTCTACGGCTGCTCGAACTACCCGACGTGCGACAAGAACTTCCGGGCGCGCCCGGTGCCGAAGACGTGCCCGAACTGCAAGGCGCCGTATCTCCTCGTGAGGGACCGCAAGGCCGGCCCGTTTTACGTCTGCGAGACGGAAGGCTGCGGGCTGGACGTCGCCGCGGGCGATCTCGACGCCTTCGAGCCCACGACGCGCATCCCCGAAGGGGCGCTCGAAGCCGCGATCGCCGAGGCGCGCGTGCCGGCCCCCGTGAAAGGCGCGAAGAAGCGCGCGTCGAGGGCGAAGCCGGCCGGGACAAACGCCGAAGTCGCCGAAGTCGCCGGGGCTGCACCGGCAAGAGCGGTCCGTGAGAAGGCATCTCGGAAGAAGAAGAGCTGATCAGGGCCCGGCCGACCCGGCCGGTTTCGATCGTCACACTTCGATCTCACCCCGCATCATGAGGACGGCACTGCCTTCGACGCGGACGCCCGACGGGCGGCCGTTGTCCAGGAGGACCGTCACGTCGAGCTCTGACGGGCGGCCCATCTCGACGCCCTGGTCGATCGTGAACCGGCCGGACCCCTCCGCCACGCCGCCGGGCACCGAGCCGTGGAGCGCGAGGTAGACGCCGAGCGGCCCTGCCGCCGAGCCTGTCGCAGGGTCCTCCGGCACGCCCGCTCCTGGCGCGAACATGCGGGCCCGCACACGCGTCCTTCCTGCGGCCTCGTCGAAGGCGAAGAAGAAGAGGCCGAGGACGCCGAGCTCTTTTTCGATGTGATTCAGCATCCGCGGGTCCGCGAGGGCGGAGGAGACCGCCTCGACGGAGGAGAGGGGCACCATGAGGAACGTGTTTCCCGTCCCGACCGCCTGGGCGGGAAGCGACGGGTGGAGCGCGTCGAATGGCACGCCGAGCGCGGCGGCGATCTGGCCCTTCACGTCGTCGCCCGTCACGGGCTCCCTCCACTCCGGCCGTCCCTGCTGCATCCTCACGCGGCCGACCCGGCCGCCATTCTTGAGGAGCTCGAGGCCGAGCGGCCCGAAGCCGACCTCGATCGTGATCGGCACGACGCCGTCGGGCGCACCCGGGGCGAGCTTTCCGAGCGCGGCCATCACGAAGGCCGTCCCGACCGTCGGATGGCCGGCGTACGGGATCTCCTTCACCGGAACGAAGGTGCGCTGGAGGTAGGCGTGCGCGGAATCCCGCGCCGGCAGGACGAACGTGGACTCGGAGTAGTTGATCTCTCGCGCGATCGCCTGCATCCGGGCGGCCGTCAGGCCGCGCGCGTCGGGCACGACGAGGAGCGGGTTGCCCGTGAAGGGGCGGTCCG
Source organism: Thermoanaerobaculia bacterium (assembly GCA_036385755.1). Classification (GTDB taxonomy): domain Bacteria; phylum Acidobacteriota; class Thermoanaerobaculia; order UBA5066; family UBA5066; genus Fen-183. The sequence continues at coordinate 39,781 of DASVJU010000264.1, read as the reverse complement.
TGAAGACGTCGCACGTGACGAAAGAAACCTTCATGGCGGGACCTTCATGCGGCCGACGGTAGCGCCCGAAGGCACGTCCGGAAACGGCAGAGGCCGACCATCGGAAGCGCGCGGTCGAGCGCTCCGAGGAGCGGATACGGGCTCGCCGGGAAGAAGAGGTCGTCCACACGGAAACCCGCGGCCTGAACGAGGGCGACGACGCGCTTCGCGGGGCGCACCGCGATGTGGTCCTCCTGCTGGAAGCCGGGAACGGCGGCCTTGATTCGCTCGGCCCAGTGGGCCGCATTCGGCGTGTAGACCGCGAGGGCGCCGCCCGGTCTGAGGGCCGCGCGCGCGCTTTCGAGGCACGGAACGAGCACGTCGTCGAGAACGTGTTCGACGAAGTCCGCGAGGAGGACGACGTCGAAGAGGCCGCCGGAAACGTCCGACAGGTCCCTTGCGTCTCCCTCCTCGAAGCGGACGTTGGGAATGCCGCGCGCGGCCTGGTTCGCCCGGGCCGCCGCGACGGCGGCGGGCGCCGCGTCGATTCCGACGACCTCGGCGACATGAGGCGCGAGAAAGAACGCCGTGTCGCCGCGGGCAGACCCGACCTCGAGGACGCGCGACGCCGGAGCCGGCCGCACGATCCGGAGGAGCGCCGCGTCGCGCTCCTGGTACTTGCGCCGGTTTCTCAGGAACCAGTGCGGGCGGTACATCCTGTCGTAGTAATCCGCCCCGTAGACCTCCGCGTTCGGAGCGAACTTCCCCGGGACGTTCGTCACGGCTTCACGGCCGTCATGAGGATGCGGTACCGGAACGTCTCGCCGACGAGCGGCAGCGGCGCGAGCACGCGCTCGAGGAGTCGCACGAAGGGGAACGGCGACACGGACCACGTGTCGAGATCGATGCGAAAGCCCGCCTCGGCGAGGAAGCGGCGGTACGCGCCCGCGCGCCGCACCGCGATGTGCTGCGGAAACTGCCTGAGCACGAGGTCGTGGGCCTTCAGGCGCTCGACGTAGTGCGCGCGGTCGGGCGTGTAGAGGCCGAGGCGGCCGCCGCTCTTCAGGACGCGCCGCGTCTCCCTGAGCATCGCGGCGAGCGTCGGATCGTCGATATGCTCGACGAGGTCGATCGCGGCCACCGCGTCGAACGAGGCGTCTTCGAACGCGGAGAGGTCCGCCACGTCGCCCTTCACGAAGGAAACGTTCGCGATTCCCCGGCCGGCGCGGTCCCGCTCGGCCATCCCGAGCGCGTCGTCGGAGGCGTCGAGACCGACGGCCTCGCGGGCATGCCGCGCGAGGAAGAACGTCACGTCGCCGCGGGCCGAGCCGAGCTCGAGAACGCGGTCGTCCAGCCGGAGGCACGTGACGCGGAGCGCGTCGCGGTTCCTCTCTTCATATTTTCGCGGCGGGTTCGTGAACCAGTGACTCTTGTGGAGCCCTTCGAAGTACCCGCGGTCATAGAGGTCGGCCTCGAAAGTCACGGGATCCGAGTCTACCGAGGCCGGCGGGCAGCCTCTACAATCGCCCGATGAAGGCCCCCCGCGTCACGGTGATCGGCGGCGGCTTCGCCGGCGTCGAGTGCGCGCACCAGCTCCTCCGCCGCGGGCACGCCGTCACGCTCGTCGAGATGCGCCCCATCCGATCGACGGACGCGCATGCCACAGACCGCCTCGCGGAGATGGTGTGCTCGAACTCCTTCCGCTCGGACAACCCGGCGAACGCCGTCGGCCTCCTGAAGCGCGAGATGGAGTCGATCGGCTCTGTGATCCTCGAGGAAGCGCGGAAGGCGGCCGTTCCGGCCGGGGACGCGCTCGCCGTGGACCGGGCCGTTTTCGCCGACGCGGTCACGCGCCGCTTCGCGGAGGAGCCTCTCCTGACGCTCGTGAGGGCCGAGGCCGAGGTGTTGCCAGACCCCGGCGACGGCTACGTCGTCGTCGCGACGGGCCCGCTCACCTCGCCCGCGCTCGAGAAGGCGCTCCTAGCGGCGCTCGGGGAGAAGTACCTTTATTTCTACGACGCGATGGCACCCATCGTGGAGCTCGCGTCGCTCGACCTCACGAAGCTCTACGCCTTGTCGCGCTACGGCAAGGGCGGAGGCGACGACTACCTCAACGTCGCCCTGTCGAAAGCGGAATACGAGAGCTTCGTGAAGCAGCTTCTCGCCGGCGAGAAGGTGGCCTTCCACGACTTCGAGAAGGCCGTCTATTTCGAGGGGTGCCTCCCGATCGAGGCGATGGCCGAGCGCGGGATCGAGACGCTGCGCCACGGTCCGATGAAGCCGTTCGGCCTCGCCGATCCAAAGACGGGGCGGGAGCCTTACGCCGTGGTGCAGCTTCGCCAGGACGATCTCGCGCGCGAGCACTTCAACCTCGTGGGGTTCCAGACGAAGCTCAAGGTCGGCGAGCAAAAACGCGTCTTCAGGATGCTGCCGGGCCTCGAGAAGGCCGAATTCGTGCGCTTCGGGATGCTGCATCGCAACACGTACATCAACGGACCCGCGCATCTCGACGCTCTTTTTCGCTGGACGAAGAACCCCCGTGTCTTCTTCGCGGGACAACTCACGGGAGTCGAGGGCTACCTCGAATCGGCGGCCACCGGGCTCATGGTGGGGTGCTCGCTCGCACAGCTTCTGGAGGGCCGTGAGCCGAAGGCCCTCCCCTTCACGACGGCGCTCGGCTCGCTCGCGAAGCACGTCTCTTTCCCGCGCGAGCAGGAGTACACGCCCATGAACGTGACGTTCGGCCTCATCGAGGACGACGACGTGCCGGGCGCCCCAAAGATCCGGGACCGCGCGAAACGCCGCGAGGAGATCGGCCGCCGCGCGCTCCTCGCCGTCCTTCGGTGGCGCGAGGAGGCGCTGCCGGCGCCGGCCCTCCTCCCGTCCTGAATGGGCGAACCCCTTAGAATCGTGTGGGAGGATGCCGCATGACGAAGAAAGCCCTCGTCGCCTTTTCCGCCGCCACGCTCCTTTTCGCCGCCGCTCCCGCTCTCCGGGCGGCAGACGAGCGTTCCGAGAACTGGCAGACGCACTGCTCCGTGTGTCACGGGGACGACGGCAGGGGCGAGACGGAACAAGGCAGGAAGAAGAAGGCGCGGAACCTCACGAACGCGAAGTGGCAGGACACGATCGACGACGCGCGGATCGTCAAGTCGATCACGAGAGGTCACGACGAGATGCCGGCCTTCGGAAAGAAACTCACCGAGCCCGAGATCAAGGCGCTCGCCGCCGAGGTCCGCAGTCTGGCAAAAAAAGCATCGTGAAAGCGCCATCGTAAAAAGCGCCTCCTTCGCCGCGGACGTCCTCGCGTTCGACCGCCACTTGGCCGACGAACGCGGCGTCTCGCCCCACACGCGCGCGGCGTACCGCGCGGATCTCGCCCGCTTCACCGCTTTTCTCTCGGCCGTTTTCTGGAACCGGCCTTCGGCCGCGCTCGAGGCCGGGGACGTCGACACGCTCGCGGTGAGGTCGTACCTCGCGTACCTTCGGTCCGAGGGGATCTCGAAGACGTCGATGGGGCGTCACCTGTCGGCACTCCGCACGTTTTTCGCGTTTCTGAAGCGCGAGGGTCGCGTCGACGTCAACCCCGCGAAGGCGGTTGGAACGCCGCGGCACGACCAGACGTTGCCGCGGACGCTTTCCGTGAGCGAGGCGACGGCCGTCGTCGAGACGAAGGGCCGGGAAGGCGCACTCGGCCTCCGGGATCGTGCCCTCCTCGAGCTCCTCTACGCGACGGGGCTCCGCGTGTCGGAGCTCGTCGGGCTCCGCCTCGAGGATGTCGACCTCTCCGCGCGGCAGGTGCGTACGCTCGGGAAGGGGCGCAAGGAACGCGTCGTGCCGTTCGGTCAGCCGGCCGCGGCCGCGCTCCGCGCCTGGCTCAAGGCACGTTCGTCGCTCACGCCCGCGGCGCGGGATGCCGAGATCGTCTTCCTGAATGCGAGGGCCGGCCGGCTGACGGACCGCAGCGTAAGGCGCGTCCTCGACCGGGCCGTCCTTTCGGCGGCGGTGCCCCGCCACGCGTCGCCGCACGCGCTCCGGCACTCGTTCGCGACGCACCTCCTCGCCGCCGGGGCCGATCTGCGCACCATCCAGGAGCTGCTCGGCCACGCCTCGCTCTCGACGACGCAGCGCTACACGCACCTCGACGCCGAGCGCCTCATCGAGGTCTATCGCAAGAGCCACCCCAGGGCCGAAAAACCCGACTGACGGGCTAGACTCTCCCTTGATGGGTCCACCGCGCTTCACGCACACCACGATCCTCTGCGTGAGGAAGGACGGCCTCGTCGCGCTCGGCGGCGACGGCCAGGTGACGATGGGGACGACCATCATGAAAAGCGGGGCTTCGAAGGTGCGTCGCCTCCTCGGCGGAAAGGTCCTTGCGGGCTTCGCGGGCTCCACGGCGGACGCCGTGACGCTGTTCACGCGCTTCGAGCGCAAGCTCGAGGAGTTTCACGGCCAGCTCGAGCGCGCCGCGGTCGAGCTCGCGACCGACTGGCGCACGGAAAAGACGCTGCGCCAGCTCGAGGCCCTCCTCGTCGTGGCCGACGAGAAGATGTCCCTGCTCCTGTCCGGTACGGGCGACGTCATCGCGCCCGACGAAGGCGTCCTCGCCGTCGGGTCCGGCGGCCCGTACGCGTCGGCCGCCGCCCACGCGCTTCTCCGGCACTCGACGCTCGACGCCGCGGCGATCGTGAAGGAATCCCTGCGGATCGCGGCCTCCATCGACATCTACACGAACGAAGCGATCCGGGTCGAAACGCTGCCGTGACGCCCCATCTCCTCAAGGACCTCTCGCCGCGGAGGATCGTGGCCGAGCTCGACCGTCACGTCGTCGGCCAGACGAAGGCCAAACGCGCGGTGGCGATCGCGCTGCGCGACCGGTGGCGGCGCCAGCGCCTCGCCCCCGAGCTTCAGCGCGACACGATGCCGAAGAACATCCTCATGATCGGACCGACGGGCGTCGGCAAGACGGAAATCGCGCGGCGGCTCGCGCGGCTCGTGGACGCGCCGTTCGTGAAAGTCGAGGCGTCCAAGTTCACGGAGGTCGGCTACGTCGGGCGGGACGTCGACTCCATCGCGCGCGACCTCGTCGAGGCGGCCATCCGCCTCGTGAAAGACGAGCGCCGCGCGCGCGTGGCGGACCGGGCGGCCGCGGCGGCGGAGGAGCGGCTCGTGGACCTCCTGATTGCTTCTCTTTCCACCGGACCGGCAGGCCGTGCGGATACCCGTGCGGAGACGGGGGCGAGCGCCGGAATGCAGGACGGCCGTGACCGGATCCGCCGCGACCTCCGCGACGGCAAGCACGAGGCGCGCGAGATCGAGCTCGAGGTCACGGACGAGAGGACGCCGCAGATCTCCGTCATGACGCCGCAGGGTGTCGAGGAGATGGGCTTCGATCTCCCCGGGATGCTTCCGAACCTGTTCGGCGCGCCGAAGAAAAGAAAGGTGAAGCTCACCGTGGCGGACGCGAGGCCACTTCTCGTGACGCGCGAGGCCGACGCGCTCTCCGACGAGGCCACCGTGCCCGAGGAGGCCGTGAGGCGCGCGGAGGAGACGGGCATCGTCTTTCTCGACGAGATCGACAAGATCGCGGGCAAGGAAGGGGCGCGGGGAGGCCCCGACGTCTCGCGCGAGGGCGTGCAGCGCGACCTTCTGCCGCTCGTGGAAGGGACGACCGTGAAGACGAAGCACGGGATGATGAAGACGGACCACGTCCTGTTCATCGCCGCGGGCGCCTTTCACATGGCCAAGCCCTCGGACCTCATTCCCGAGCTTCAGGGCCGTTTCCCGATCCGCGTCGCCCTCGATGCCCTCACGGACGGAGACTTCCTGCGCATCATCACGGAACCCGAGCATGCGCTTCCGAAACAATCCGCCGCGCTTCTCGCCGCGGACGGGATCGAGCTCGTTTTCGCCGCGGACGGCCTCGAGGAAATTGCGCGGGCCGCGGCCGAGGTGAACCGCAACCTCGAGAACATCGGCGCGCGGCGGCTCCACACGATCCTCGAAACGGTGCTCGAGGAGATTTCCTTCGCGGGACCCGACGCTTCGGGTGCGCGCATCGTGGTGGACCGGCCCTACGTCGAGCGGGCCCTTCAGGGGCTCGTCAAGGACCGCGACCTCTCGCGGTTCGTGCTGTAGGTCGGAGAGAACATTTTGTTTTCGGATTCGGATTCGGAAGAGGGAGTTCTTAGAAAGGGTAAGGGGGGAGGAATCTTCCTCTTTCTTTTCGTTTTTCTTTCCTCTCCTCTGCTGACCGGCTGCGGGCGCAAGCTCGCGCCCGTGCCGCCGCTTCAGGTGCTTCCGGCGCGCGTGGAGCCCGTGCGCCTCTCGCAGGAGGGTTCCGACGTCGTGCTGCGCTTTCCCTACCCATCGCGGACGAACGCGGGCGAGACGCTCACGAACCTCTCGGGCGTGACGGTGTACCGTGAGCTTCTCGGCGCCCGCGAGGGCCAGAAGCCGCCAGAGATGCCGACCGAAGCCGCCGCACGCGAGCGTGAGGAGAAAGGCTTTCGGGCGCGCGCCGAGATGCTCCAGGCGCTCTCGCGGACGGAGCTCGACGCCGCCACGATCGGTGGGGACGTCGTCGTGAGAGATCCGCTCTTGCCGCTTTTTCGCGAGGGGCGTGTCGGGCGCGTGTTCCTGAGGTACGGCGTGACGGCCCAGCGCGACCGGAAGAAAGTGTCCGCGCTGTCGCCGCTCGTCGCTCTTCTCCCGCGCGTTCCTCCCGATCGGCCGTTCGCGATGGTCGCGACCGTGGAGGAAGGGCGCGTGTGTCTCGACTGGCAGGCCCCCGTCGCCATGCTCGACGGCGCGCGCCCCGCGAAGATCGCGGGCTACGCGGTTTATCGCCGGGACGCCGCTGACGAGGAATACGAGGACCGTCCGCTCGGAGTGGTTCTCGGCGCGACGACCTACGTGGACGCGGCGGTGGCGCCGGATCTGCGCTACGTCTACACGGTGCGCGCCGCCCCCGTCGCGGAGCTGCCGCTCATTCTCGGCCCCGCGGCCGACGAGGTGCCGGTGTCCACGAAGGACGTGTTTCCGCCGCCCGCGCCGGACGGTGTTCTCGTTCTTCTCGAAGCAGGCGGCGCGCGCCTCGTGTGGAACCCGAGCCTCGCTCCCGACCTCGCGTCCTACCGCGTCTATCGGCGCGAGAAGGACGGTTGGAAGAGGATCTCGGACGGGCTTAAGGATCCCGTCTACTTCGACGCGGGGGTCTTCGACGGGGGGCCCTCACCCGCCCTCACGGGCGCCTACGGCGTGACGGCCGTCGACAAGGCGGGCAACGAGAGCCCGATGGGGGCGGCGAAATGACCGAAGGAGCGGCCGCGTCGCCCCTCGGCGCCCTGCCGCTCGCGTTCACGAAAATGAGCGGGGCGGGCAACGACTTCCTGGTCTTCGGCGAACGGGCCCCGAGGGGCGAGAAGGAGATTGCCGCGATCCGCAGGCTGTGCCGCCGGGGCACGGGCGTCGGGGCGGACGGCGTGCTCTTCGTCACGCCGGAGAGCCCGGGAGATCCGTCCTCCCGCATCGTCGCCGACTACCTGAACGCGGATGGATCGGCCTCTCGGTTCTGCGGCAACGGCACGCGCTGCGCGGCGCGGTTCGCGGTGCTGCGCGGCCTCGCGCGGCCCGCGTGCGTCGTCCTGACGGGATGGGGCGCCGTGGGCGCGTGCGTGTCGCCGTCCGGAAGCGTGACGCTCGCTCTGCCGGAGCCGGTCGCCGCGGGGAGGGCCGTACCCGCTCTCGATCCCGGAGGCAACGTGCTCGAACGCGACGCCTTCGCGCTCCTCGTGGGCGTGCCGCACCTCGTGGCTTTCGTCAAAGAGGGCGTCGACCTCCTGACGCTGGATCTCTCGGTCCTGGGTCCTCGGCATCGGTACCATCCCGCGATGGTGGAGGGCGCGAACGCGAATTTCGTAGCCGTGCTCGGTCCGTCGCGCCTCGCTCTTCGGACGTGGGAGCGGGGGGTGGAGGCCGAGACGCTCGCCTGCGGCTCGGGGGCAATCGCGTCCGCGGTCGTGTCGAGCGTGCTGAGGGGCTTCCTTCCGCCGGTCTTCGTCGCGACGCGCTCCGGCGAAACGCTCGAGGTCGGGTTCACGACTGACGGAGAGACGGCGCGTGGAGTTACGCTCGGCGGAGACGCGCGCGTCGTCTTCGAAGGCACCCTCCACCCGTCGGAATGGGAGGAATCCTGAGAGCGTCCGGGCGCGCCAAGGCGCGCAAGGAAGGCCGCGGCCCGGCCTTTGCTTGATGGGCCCTGACGCCGACATTTCGACGTGCCTTGTCGGCCCTCGCGGACGCCTCGTGGGCGTCTCGCACGTATACTCTCAACCCCAGATGGGCGGCTTCCCGCCCGCTTTCTAAGGAGGCTTCCCCCGATGTTATTCCCGAAACTCCCTTTCCGGACGGCCCTCGCCCTCGGCGCGGCCGTCGCGCTCTCTGCGGCGGGCGCTCCCGGTCTCCTCGCACAGGCTCCGGCCAAGGCGGACAAAGTCGTCGCACAGACTCCGGCGAAGGCGGATGCCGCGGCGGCCGCCGGGCCCAAGCTCGTCGTCGTCGAGGACAAGAAAGACGTTGGAATTGTTGCGAAGGGCGAGCCGATCAAGCACGTGTTCGTCCTCAGGAACACAGGCAAGGCCGACCTCCATGTGACGGATGTGAAGCCCTCCTGCGGCTGCACCGTGCCGGAGTTCGACAAGGTCATCAAGCCCGGCGCCGAGGGCAAGGTGACGCTCACGGTCGACACGAAGAACTTCTCGGGCCCGATCTCGAAGACGGCGCTTCTCCTGACGGACGACCCGTCGATGCCGCAGGCGACCCTGTTCCTGTCGGCGACCGTGAAGCCCTTCGTCGAGGCGCTTCCCTACGGTTTCTTCCGCATCACGGCCCTGTCCGGCGAGGCGGCATCGTCGGACGTCATCCTCGTGTCGGACGAGACGGAGTTCAAGCCCTCGAAGGTCGAGACGCCGAACACGTTCCTGAAGGCGTCCCTCTCCCCGGTTCCCGAGAAAGAGCTCATCAAGGACAAGAACCCGAACCAGTGGAAGGTCACCCTGACGGCTGCGGCCGATGCGCCGGAAGGAATCCTCGGCGGGACCGTGAAGGTGGCGACGGGGGTCAAGCGGCAGCCCGAGATCGAGATTCCCCTCTCCGGCTTCGTGAAGCCCGCGGTTTCCGTCACGCCGCTCTCGGTCAATTTCGGAAACTTCGACCCGAAGGGCGATGCCGTCAAGCGCAACGTCATGCTCGTCAACAACAACACCCAGGCCGCGAGCTTCGCGGTGACGAAAGCAGAGACGAACGTGCCGGGCATCTCGGCCGAGATCGTGCCCGTCGACAAGTCGCGCGTGCAGGTCGTGCTCACGGTCGACCAGAAGATCAAGAAGGGCGTCTTCGAGGGAGAGCTCCTCATCAAGACGACCGACAAGGCCAAGGGCGACGTGAAAGTGCCCCTGAAGGGTGTCATCCTCTAGGCGCACTTAGGCGCACTCAGGCGCACTCAGGCGCACTCAGGCGCACTCTGGCAGCGAAGTCAGCCGAAGAATTCGGGCGGGGGCGCAGGAGCGCCCCCGCTTTTCATTTGCGGGGAGGCAGGGTCTTGTGGACGGGGGGAGGCGGCGCCGTGAGGGCGACCTCGTGCAGCGGCGGATACTTCTGCCGCGCGGCTTCTTCCGCGATGAGGCGGAACATCTCGAGGATGGCCTTCCGCCTCTCGCGCTGGTGCCGGGCGGCCGTCGGAGACAGGAGCGCAGAGAACGGCGAGTCCGAATCGTAGTGAGAAGCGAGCGTGAGGTCGGTGATGCCGTCCGGAAGGGACTCGAGAGCGAACGTGAAGGAGAGCCGCTCGAGACCCTTGTCGAGAAGTTCGGCATCGTCGGAACGCACGAGGAACGACAGCAGGTCGGGCGGCGCCGCGACGATCACGAGGAGGTCGAGATGTCGGGGTCCCTCGGACGTCATCGCCTCGAGCGAGAGGACATCGCCTTTTTCGGCCGTCGGGCCCTTCTTGTATCGGGCGGCGCGCGCCTGCAGGCGCGGTGAGTTCGCGAAGAACCACGTCGCGGCGTACTCAGGCGCCACGAGAAGCCGCCATACGATGTCGCGAGGGGCGTGGATCGAAACGCAATCCATCCCCTGGAACGTCGCGAGCGGGGCGTCGGAGAGGGCGCGCACGCGCGCCGACCACGGATCCTGCTCGGCCCACGCCGAGAGCGAGAGAAGAAACACGGACGCGAAGGTGACGGCGATGACCCGCCGGGAAAGCGGCATGCGCCGAGGATACGGGACATCCCCCCGATTTCGGCAATCCGCGGCCCGATTCGTGCAGTGATGGAAAAGGGAGCGATTTCGATATAGAACGCGCTTCGACCGCAAGGGAGGAATGCAGATGAAATGTTCGATCGGATTGATGGCCGTGCTCGTCTCGGGCACGATGCTCGGACAACAGCCCGCCCAGACCCCCGCTTACGGGTCAGCGGCAACCGCCGACCCGGCCCTCTCGCCCACGCCCGCGCCGACGCTTGTCGAGAACATCATCAAGCTCTGGAAGGCAAATCTTTCCGAGGACTTCCTGAAGAAGTACATCACCAGCTCGGACCTCGCGAAGGACCTCTCGGCCGAGGACATCGTCAAGCTCCGGAACGCGGGTCTCCCGGAGAGTCTCATTTCGACGGTGTCCGAGGGCAAGGCGGCCGTTTCCATGTCCCCGGCTGCCCCTGGCGCCCTGCCGGCCGTCACGCCGACGCCGATGCCCCCGATGACCGCGCGATGGGAAGGCCTCGCGAAGCGCAACGGCGGCATCGTGATGTTCAAGAGCCGCTGGGACACCGGCGTTCTCGAATTCAAGGAGGAGTCGCTCCGTTGGACGGACGCGCGGGACTCGTCGAAGAACATCCTCCTGACCGCCAAGCAGATCACCGAGCAGCAGCTCACCTGCCTCAAGAAGGCCGGGGGGAACGAATGCTTCGAGTGGGTCGTGAAGTCGAAGGACGAGCAGTACCGGTTCCGTGACGTCGCGTGGCAGCAGGGCGAGAACGCCAAGGCCCAGGAGATCTTCAGGTTCATGAAGGCGCTCTACCCGAACCTCGTGTCCTCGCAGGTCCCGGTCGACGAGAAGTAGAGGGCCTCGGCCCGAGTCCCCCGCCGGCGCTACTTTTTCGCCGGCGGCGGGGGACGCAGGATTTCGAGCCAGTCGAAGGCGGCCGAAAGCGTTCGTTCGTCGATGGAGCCGCTCAGCCGGTCCTTCGGAGACTCGGCATATGCGAAGGTGAACTTGAGCTCGTTCGCGCCTTTTCTCCAGAATGCGCGCGGAACAGCCACCGCGTACACGCGCGGCTCGCCTCCGAGCGTGAGCGTGTCGGTCTTTTTTTCGTTCACGTAAAGGGTGAGCGTCTGCGGCGGCCCGCCCGGATAACCGAACGGCCAGCAGCGGAACCGCACGAGCCGGTCGCCGTCGCCACGGCTCGAGACCGTGAGGTGCGCCTCGCGGCCGTGCGCCCAGACGAACGTATCCCCGAGCTCGGTCTTCTCGAAGCCGTCCCAGCCCGCGCCGAGCGCCCCCGTCGTGGTCTCGGGATCGAAGTTGAAAGAACGGGTCTCTTCGGGCGACCGGCAGGCGCCCCCCAGAATCAGGGAAACGGCCAGGACCGCCGCCGGCGCGCGAAAGCCGGCGGAACTCATGGTCCGTGTGTCTCTCATCGAGACGCCTCGCGGCGGACTTCGACACCCGTGGCCACGAAAACGGCGCCCGAGCCTTCGGCCCGGGCGCGTCCCTCGGCGGCGAGGAATCCGCCGGCGAGGTCCCGAGGGAGGTTGAAAGAGCCGTCGGAGACGATACGCAGAACGGCGTCGCCGTCCTTGAGCGCGGGGCTGCCCGCCGCTCCCGAGTTCGGGCCCTCCACGCGCGCCGCCTTCGTCGCGTACCGCGCGGGATCCCGGACGACCTCCCGAACTGGCACGGCGGACAGGCCGCGCAGCGGCTTGCCGTAGAGGTCTGCCGCCCGCGCGGGCAACGCCGCGATTGCCGCGACCGCGGCAAGAGCCGCGAGGGCCACGAGAGCGAGTCGGGAGAATCGGGTTCTCACGGGGTGAGAACCAGGCCTTTGGAGCCGGAGAAGGGGTAGGTCACGGTCGCGCCCGGGCAGGGGTTGCCTGCCGGAGCTGAGCCGCGCGTATAGGTGAGCGTGCCGTAGATCGTGCCGTCGAACTTCGTCAGGATCGTGCCCGAGAAAGTGGCCGCCGTCGCGTTCGAAGTGTCCTTCATCGTGCCCGCGAACGACGTCGAGCCATCCGCGTTCTTCGTGAACGTCGCGTTCTGGTCGGCGGGGGGCGTCGTGATCGCCTGCAGGAAGAAGAGCGTTGGAGAGCCGGCGCAGGAGTCGAGGACGACACCCGCAGACAGGTAGTCAAACGCGCCGCCAAAGATCTCTGCGCGCCCCGAGAATCCGAAGTTGTTGTCGTTCAGGATCAGCCCGTAGGCGCCGTTGTTCGCGACGGGAACCTTCACGGGCGGGGAATAGCTGATCGAGCCGATCGCGTTGTCGATGACGGAAGCGCCGGTCGCCACAGGCCCGCCGCTCGTGACCGTCACGAGCGCGGTCATGTTCGTGTCGCTCGCGGGCGGCGTGTAGCCGAAGAAGTTCGAGATGCCGTTGATCTGCGTCTGCGAGAACTTGCCGAGCGTGAGGGTCTTCGTGCCGGCCGACGTGCCGTCCGACTTGCGAAGCGTGACGTTGACGACGGTATTGCCGGTGCCGTTCGCGGACAGGAGAAAAAGATTCGTCCGGTAGCCGCTGTTACTCGCCGGGGACCCCGAGATATACGGCACATAAGCCGTCTCGCCGACGGCGACGAGCTGTTCCTGGTTCTGGGAGGGAATCGCGAAACCGTTCGTACCGGGCGTTCCCGCCTGGTTCTTCGCGTTCACGACGAGCGTCTGCGAGAGGACCCAGACGGCCAGCGGACGCCCGCCCGCGTCGGTGCCGGGAGCCTCTACCCGGATGCCTCCCGCGCCCGCCGTATGGAACGACGTCGCGAGGACGTCGTCGAGAGCGAGCGTCTGGTTCGGGGGAACGGTCACGGACACCTTCTGGGCGCCGCTGTTGTCGCCGACCGCGTTGTTCGAACCGTCGAGTGTGGATGCGGGGAGAAAATACATGTCCACGGGCGCCGCCGTCGCGTTCGGGTTGACGATCCGAAGGGACGTCACGTAGTCGTTCCCTCCGCCGGAAGCCTTGGCGGACGTGACGACCCACTGGGTCGTCGCCGGCGTGTCCGCGGCCAGCGTTCCCGGGAGAATCGAGAGGACTGGAAACGCCGCAAGAGCGGCAAAGGCGAGAGTGCGGCGGTTCGACATGTTGACGCGCATCGTGGTGTTCCTCTTTTGATGGCTCCGGTCGGGCAGAGTCCCGTCAGACGCAAGAAGCCGGCCGGAAGTTTAACCCGTCCCGCACGAAGTGACGCCGCGGGGCCTTGCCTTTCGAAACTCCGTGCTTATCAGAAGAAGCGGCCGCCGCCGCCCGCGTAACGGCGCAGATCCCCGCGGCGCCGGTCGGTCAGGAGCACCCGGGTCGAGACCGCGCGGAAGCCGAGCGCGCTCGCGGCGAGAAGCAGCGTCCGGGCCTCCGCGGGGAGCGCGAGGGAGAGGTGCTTTCCCGGGAATCGCGCCGCGAGCAGCGCAAGGAGGTCCGCGGCGGCCTCGGGAGTCTTCGCGGCGATCGGGCCGAGCGCGGTCGTGATCCCGCTCGCCTCCTCGTGCGAGGCGCCGACTGCCACGGGCCGCCCCCCGCGCTTGAGGGAGAAGACCTGACCGTCCGCGGCCCGGCGGCCCCAGTCGCGCGGACGCGCGAACCCACGGGTTTCACGGTCGAGGGCGGCGATCCAGCCGGAGAGCGGGGCGCCGGACCCGACGGGTGTGAGCGGGGCGGCTCGCGCAGGCGATTCGGGGGAAGCCGCGGCCTCCATGAGAAGGACGAGCGCGCGAAGGGAAAGCCCGTCGCGGAGAAGAAACGCGAGGGCAGACGGCTCGTCCGGCGCGAGGACGTCGAGAGCGCGGGCGCCGCGAGCGGCACCGTACGCGCGCACCGCGGCAAGGAGCGCCCCGCCGACGCCCTTTCCGCGGTGCGCCACGAGGACGTCGATGGCGAGGAGGAGGAGCGTGTCCTCCCGGACGGCGGCGCTGGCCGTGCCCAAAACGCGCCCGTCCGCGTCCCGGGCGACGAATGCGCCGTCCGGGTCCGTGGTGCGGGCGTGCGCGAGGTCCGCATCCCGCGGCGGCGGGACGGCGTCGCCGGGGCGGGGTGTCCCGATCGTGACGGCAAGAGGATCTTTCGCGGCCACCCTCGCCGGAGGCTAACAGGGTTCCGGAGCGTGGCGACCTTCGCCCCCCTCGCATTGAACAGGAATCCATCGCAGAATCGGGAACGTAAGAGGATGTGATGACAAAGCGAAGTGTCGGACGCCCCCGTGACGGCAACCCCGCAGAAACGCGGCGCGGCATCCTGCGCGCCGCCGAGGAGAGCTTTGCGACGGCCGGGTTCGTAGGCGCGACGACCCGCCAGGTTGCCGCCCGCGCGGGTGTGAATGTCGCCACCTTGCACTATCACTTCGGAAACAAGGAAAACCTCTACCGGGCGGTCCTCGATGCGGCCTCGGGGGCCGAACTCACCGTTCCCGGCGGCGGCAAGGCCCCGGCGGAGCGGCTGGCGGCGGTCGTCGAGGCCCTCTGGGACTTCGGGGCCGCGCATCCCTCGCTGCCGCGGCTGAGCCTGCTGCACCGGCTCGCGGGTCCCGCTTCGCCGATAGAGACGCCGCTGGATCCCCGGGTCGCGCTCCTGACACGCACGCTCGCGGAGACGGGAGCGAAGCCGCCGTACCCGCCGGGCGACGCGGCGCGCGTCATCCTCGCGTTTCTCGACAGCGCGCTCGTCGCCTCGCAGGACGGAAGCGACTTCGAGGCCGGCTCGCCGGCGTCGGCCCCGGCGGCCGCATCGGCTGCATCCCGCTCGGGCGTCGTCGCGGCGGCGCTGCGCGTGTCGGGCCTTTCCTGATCCGGGGGGAACCCGGAAATCACGGAGAGTCGGGTTCCCTCCGAGCCCCCCTCCGCACTTTCTCGCCGTCACTCGCTGCTTCCGGACGCCGTAAGCCCAGGAGGAGGATGAGCGCGTTCACGCCCGTGCCCGCGAGGACGGGGTCCACGCCCAACGGGTGGACGAACCGCTCGAGCATTGCCGCGCCGCCGCCGAGAAGCATCGCCGCGCCCGCGAAACGCCGGTCCACGCGGACGCGTGTCCAGAACGCCACGAGAGCGGGCAGGATGAGAGAGGACGCGAAGAGCGTGTACCCGAGGCGGAACGTCTCGACGAGGTCGCGCATCGCGAGGGCGACCACGAGTCCGAATCCCCCGAAAGCCACGACGGCGAGGCGCGACGCCCCGACGCCGGCCCTCGGCCCGAGGAGATCGTTCGACGTGGCGGCCGTGGCCGACAGAAGGACGGAGTCCGCCGAGGACTGCATCGTCGCGACGAGCGCCACGAGGAGAAAGGGAGCGAACGCCGGCCCCGCGAGGAGGAGCACGGTGCGGGGAAAGAGCTCCGCCGGTGGCCCGCCGACGCCGAGACCCACTCCCGCGAGAGCGATGGTGGCGGTCGCGAGCCCGAAGGCGAGCTTGGACAGGGAAGCGCCGAGGGCGGCGCGGCGCGCGGCGCTCGCGTCGCGCGCGGAGAGGAGCTTGGCCCACACGTCGCTTCCGACGGCATGGGGAAGTCCCACGAGAACGAGAAGCGCGAAGGCGTCGCCCCAGGTGAAGCGCGGGCCCGTGGGAAAGGAGAGGAGGACCGCGGGCGCGGGTCTGGCGGCGAGAGAGCGCGCAGCGAGCGGCAGCGCGATGGCGAGCAGTCCGGCCGCCATGAGACCGAATTGCAGGAGATCCGTCCTGACGACCGCGCGCTGCCCCCCGAGCGCCGTGTACGCGACGAAGAGGGCCGCGGTGGCGACGAGGACGCGCGTCGGATCCCACGGTGTGGTCGAGACGATGACGACTTGCGTGGCTTCGGTCAGGAGCGCGAACCAGACGATCTCGGCGAGAACGACGAGAAAGGCCGCGATCTTCCGCACGCCGCGCCCGTACGTTCGTCCGATCACTTCCGCGATCGTCGTCGCGCCCGTGGCGCGCACGCGAGCCGCGAGAAAGAGGCCGAGCGCGAGGAGGCCGAGCGCTCCCGCGAGATCGAGCCACAGCGCGGGGAGCCCCTTCGCGGCCACGAGGGCGGCGAGGACGAGGGTCGTGGACCCGCCGATCACGGTCGAGGAAAGCGCGGCCCACGTCGCAAACGCGCCGAAACCGCGGTCGCCGACGAGAAACGCGTCGGCTGAATGCGAGGCATCCCGCGCCGCGAAGAGGCCGACGAGGAGCACGGCGGCTCCGTAGAGGACGAGAGCGGCGGCCAATCTACGGCTCTTCGGCGCCTCTGCGCCTCAGCTCGCGAGGACGTCGCGCGCGAAGCCTGCGAGAAGACGCGCGGCGTTCGGCAAAGCGCGCTCGTCGAAGTCGAAGTCGGGCGCGTGATGCGGGCCGCGCGGTCCCGCCGTTCGCGCCGCGCCGACGAACGCGAACGCTCCGGGGATCCGCGTCAGAAACTCGCTGAAGTCCTCCCCTCCCATCGTCCGGCAGTCCTCCGTGACGGCGCCTTTCGCCGTGAGAGACGTGGCGACCCGGAGCGCGCGCGCGGCCTCGGCCGGATGGTTCACGACCGCCGGATTGATCCGGCGGTAGACGACCGTCGCGACGCACCCGAGGGACTGCGCGGCGCGTTCTGCGATCTCGGTGACGAGGGCGGGCAGGCGGTCCCCGACTTCCGCGTCGAACGAGCGACATGTGCCGCGGAGCGTGACGCAGTCGGGCAGGATGTTGAACGCCGACCCGCCGTGTACCGAGGTGACGGAGACGACGGCCGGCAGAAGAGGCGACAGCCGCCGCGAGACGATCGTCTGGAGCGCCGTGACGACGTGGGCGGCCGCTACGATCGTGTCGCGCGTCTCGTGGGGCGAGGCGGCGTGTCCGCCGGGGCTCGTCACGTCGATCCGGAATTCGTCGACGGCCGCCATCATGGCGCCGTGCGCGACGCCGACGGAAGAGAGCGGCAGGGCCGCCCACAGGTGCACGCCGAAAACCGCGTCGGGCCGGGGATCGTCCAGAACCCCGTCGGCGATCATGGCCTTCGCGCCGCCGGCGCCTTCCTCGCCCGGCTGAAACGCGAACACGACGCGCCCGCGCGGCGGGGGGTCGAGGAGGAGGAGGTCCGCGGCCGCGTCGAGAGCGGCGACGTGGCCGTCGTGGCCGCACGCATGCATCCGGCCGTTCGTGGCGGCGAAGGGAAGACCCGTCTTCTCGTCGAGAGGAAGCGCATCCATGTCGGCGCGAAGGAGAACGGTCCTTCCCGCGGATCCCGTGTCGAGGACGGCCACGACGCCCGTTCTTCCGACGCCGGTCCGCACGAAAAGCCCGCGCGCGCGCATCCGTTCGGCGACGGCGCGGGCCGTTTCGACCTCTTCGAACGCGGTCTCCGGGCGGGCGTGGATCTCGCGGCGGAGGCGGACGGCCCCGGCCTCGACGTCATCCGCGCCGGTCGCGAGCGGCCTCACGAGAGGATCATAGGACCAAGGCGCGCTATCCTCCTCGCGTGACGGAACCCCGGAGAAAGACGTTCACGTTCGAGGAAGCGCGCGCCCTCCTTCCGGAGGTGCGCGAAAGGACGCGACGCGCGGTCGAGGCGCTTTCGAACCTCACCGTGCCGGGAGACGAAGGGCCCGAGGCCGCCGGGGAGAAGGCCGAGAAGGCCGTGGCCCAGACGCTGGCGTCCTGGGCCAGCGAAATCGAGGATCTCGGCATCGAGGTGAAGGGACCGTGGCTCGTGGACTTCGACTCGGGAGCGGGCTACTACTGCTGGAGGTGGCCCGAGGAGTCCCTGTCGTTTTTCCACGGCTATCAGGAAGGCTTCTCCGGAAGGATGAGGCTTCAATAGAGGTTCTTACGGAGGCGCCTCAGCCACGCCTTCCGCCTGCCCCGGCCCGTCAGGCGATCCCGAGAATCCTTTTTCCCTCGGGCGTCATCATCTCGGCGCTCCAGGGCGGATCCCACACGACCACGACTTCGGCCTCGGCGACGCCCGGCACCGTCGCGATCTTGGATTGCGCGTCGGCGGCGATCGCGCCGCCCATGCCGCAGCCCGGAGCGGTGAGCGTCATCTTCACCTCGACACGCTCGCCGGCGGCGGACGCCGGCAGGATGCGCAGGTCGTACACGAGGCCGAGGTCCACGATGTTCACGGGAATCTCGGGATCGTAGACGGTCCGAAGACGATCCCAGACGGCCGTTTCGTTCACGGGGCCGGCAGGGCCGGCTGCGCCGGCGCGCACCGGAGCCGCGGCCGACCCGGCCCCGGCCGGCGTGTCCAGCCCCAGCGCGTCCGCGTCGCTTCCCGCGATCCGGAAGAGGCCGCCGAGCGACGGCGCCTGCACGGTGAACGTTCCGCCCAGCGACTGCGTGAGGTAGACAGAGGTGCCCGCGGGCAGATTGAGGGGCTCGCCGCTCGGGATGCGGATGGCGGCGCAGTCGCGGACGAGGGTATGGGCGGTCGGAGTTTGCGGTGTCATGAGGCTTTCATCCGGCTTTCTTCGGCTCCGCGGAGCCTGCGGCACGGCCATTCTCTCTCAGGAGAGAGGTCGCGGAAAGCACGAGCGCACCGGCCTCGAGCGCGGCAGCGGCCGCGTGCGGCCAGTCGGGTCCGAGGTGGAAGTACAGGTTCTCGCTCCCGAAG
Source organism: Thermoanaerobaculia bacterium (assembly GCA_036385755.1). Classification (GTDB taxonomy): domain Bacteria; phylum Acidobacteriota; class Thermoanaerobaculia; order UBA5066; family UBA5066; genus Fen-183. The sequence continues at coordinate 20,981 of DASVJU010000264.1, read as the reverse complement.
GGCCCGAACACACGGCCGAGGGAACTCATCGACTGGTACGCGCCCAGGATCTCGCCCTGCTCGGCCGCGGCCGACCGCCTGCTGACGAGCGACGACAGCGTGGGCGTCGTGACGCCGATCCCGAGAGCGATCGTGGCGATCATGAGGAAGAGGATCGGGATCGAATCCGAGAACCTGAGGCCGAGGAAGCCCGCGATCAGGAGCGCGCCTCCAAGGACGACGAGCCGCCCCTCGCCGAACCGCTTCACGAGACGCCGCACGAGGACGCCCTGCACGACGGCCGAGCACACGCCTATGAAGACGAAGAACCAGGCGACGGTGGACGGGCCGGCGGAGAGCCGCAGCGACACGAACTGCGCGAACGTGGACTCGAACATCGCGAAGGCGGTCGTCGTGACGAGGGAGAGGAGCATGAGGGCGCCGATCTCGGGCCGGCGGAACGCGCGCGCGAGCGTCGCGAAAGAGAAGACCGAGAAGCGCACGCCGGAGCCGCCTTCGGGGCGCGTCTCGGGCAGTTTGAGGAATGCCCACACGAGCGCGGCGAACGAGAGCGACGCGGCCGCGAGGCCGGGTGCCGCCTGGGAGATCCTCACGGTGAAACCACCGATCGCCGGTCCGAAGATGAACCCGAGGCCGAAAGCCATTCCGACGAGGCCCATGCCGCGTGCGCGATCCTCCGGGCTCGTCGTGTCGGCGATGATCGCCTGCGCGGTGCCGATGTTCCCGCCCGTGGCGCCGTCGAGGAGGCGCGACACGAAGAGCAGCGCGAGCGAATGCGCGAATGCGAAAAGGAGGTAGCCGATCACCGTCCCCGCCAGAGAGAAGAGGATCACCGGGCGCCGCCCGAACCGGTCCGAGAGGCGTCCGAGGATCGGCGCGAAGAGGAACTGCATCGCCGAGTAGCTCGACATGAGGAGGCCGAACGCGAGCGGCGACGGGTGGTACTTCTCGGCGTACAGCGGGAGCAGAGGGATCACGATCCCGAAGCCGAGGAGGTCGATGAAGACCGTCAAAAAGACGATCTTGACGATCGAGCGCTGAGGTGTCAGCTAAAGCTCTTCCCGCAGCCGCAGCTTCCGCCGGTGGCGTTCGGGTTGTCGACCGAAAAGCCTGCGCCGCGCATGTCTTCGACGAAGTCCACCGTCGCGCCCTGCAGCTTCAGCGCGCTCTGCGGGTCGACGATGACCTCGATCTCCCGCACAGCGAGGACGTGATCGGTGGGGCGCTTCTCGTCGAACGTGAAGCCGTACTGGAAGCCTGAGCAGCCGCCGCCCTGGATGAACACCCTCAGGGCCTTGCCGGTCGCGTCCGGCATCTTGGAGGCGAAGTCCTTGACCTTTTCGACCGCGCGGTCGGTGACGTTGAGGACGAAAACGGAAGGCGACGTCGCCTGGATCGCGGCGGGCTCGGTAACGCTGGACATTAGGGGTTCCTCCCGCGGCGATGCGCCGCTCTTGAGAACGAATCTTGGGGCGTCAGGCCCGTAGAAGTCAAACGGACCCGGTTCTTCTTCTATTCCCTTCCGGGCGACTCAACCCCACTATCTAGTGGGCGGCCGGCGCAAAAACACTAGCGGTAGCGCTTTTTTCCCTTGAAAAAGGAAGAGGCTGGAATTACCTTGTGAGACAGCCCCATACGCCGGACGCGAGGCACGCGGAAGAGCGCGGATTGAGCGCGAAAAAACGGACCAGGCAGCTGGCTGAGGGGTCGTTTCGTCAAAAAGGGAGGCTTTCTCCAACATGAGCACCTCGAACGAGCGTGAGACCCGCCAGAACCGCGAGACGGCGACAGAAGCGACTGGAACGCGGACGGAGAAAGCGGCGGCCGGAGAGAAAGCCCGAAGCGGACTCAGCGGCCTCACCTTCCGGCGGTTCTTCACGGATGGGGTCACGCACCCCTTCGACTCCCTCGAGTGGGAGTTGCGCACCGCGGCGATCACGAATGAGAAGGGGGAGGTGTTCTTCGAACAGAAGGACGTCGAGGTCCCGAAGACGTGGTCGATGACGGCGACGAACATCGTCGCCCAGAAGTATTTCCACGGGAAGCCGGGGACGGCGCAGCGCGAGCGCTCGGTCAAGCAGCTCATCGGGCGCGTCGTGGACACCATCACGGGCTTCGGGCAGAAGAACGGCACCTTCCGCACCGCGGCCGACCGCGACGCGTTCTCGGACGAGCTCGCGCACATCCTCGTGAACCAGGCCGCGAGTTTCAACTCGCCCGTCTGGTTCAATGTCGGCGTCGAGCCGAAGCCCCAGGCCTCCGCGTGCTTCATCAATTCGGTCGGTGACTCGATGCAGTCCATCCTCGAACTGGCCAAGACGGAGGGCATGCTCTTCAAGTTCGGCTCGGGCACCGGCTCGAACCTCTCCTCCCTCCGCTCGTCCACCGAGTCGCTCTCCTCCGGAGGCATCGCGTCCGGCCCCGTCTCCTTCATGAAGGGCTTCGACAGCTTCGCGGGCGCGATCAAGTCGGGCGGCAAGACGCGCCGCGCCGCGAAGATGGTCATCCTGAACGTCGACCACCCGGACATCGAGGAGTTCATCCTGTGCAAGGAGCGCGAAGAGAAGAAGGCCTGGGATCTCATCGACTCCGGCTGGGACGGCTCTTTCAACGGCGAGGTCTACAGCAACATCGCCTTCCAGAACGCGAACCACTCGGTGCGCGTCACGGACGAGTTCATGCGCGCCGCCGAGGCGGGAGGCACGCACACGACAAAGGCCGTGACCTCCGGCGAGCCGATGGGAACCTTCGACGCGAAGGCCCTCCTCCTGAAGATGGCCGAGTCGGCCTGGGTCTGCGGCGATCCCGGCATGCAGTACGACACGCTCATCAACAAATGGAACCCGTGCAAGTCGACGCACCGCATCAACGCGTCGAACCCCTGCTCGGAGTACATGTTCATCGACGACTCCGCCTGCAACCTCGCGTCGCTGAATCTCATGAAGTTCGCGCGGGAGGACGGCGGTTTCGAGATCGAGAAATTCCGCCACGCGGTCGACGTCGTCTTCGCGGCCCAGGAGATGCTCGTCGGAGAAGCCTCGTATCCCACGCCCGCCATCGAGAAGAACTCGCATGCGTTCCGCCCGATCGGCCTCGGGTACGCGAACCTCGGCGCGCTCCTCATGTTCAACGGCATCCCGTACGACAGCGACGAGGGCCGCCACTACGCCGCGGCCGTCACGAGCCTCATGCACGGGCAAGCCTTCCTCATGTCCTCGAAGATCTCTGCCGAGATGGGGCCCTTCGACGGCTACGCGCCGAACCGCGACGCGTTTCTCGAGGTCATCTCCATGCACCGCGACGCCGCGTACACCGTCGAGAAGAGCGGCGTTCCGAAGGACCTGTACGAGGCGCAGCGCGCCGTGTGGGACCTGACGCTCGAGTCCGGCCGGCAGCACGGATTCAGGAACGCGCAGGCGACGGTTCTCGCGCCCACGGGCACGATCGGGTTCATGATGGACTGCGACACGACGGGCGTGGAGCCCGACCTCGCGCTCGTCAAGTACAAGAAGCTCGTGGGCGGCGGGACGATCAAGATCGTCAACCAGACCGTGCCGAACGCGCTCACGCGGCTCGGCTACGCGGACGCCGCGATGCACGCGATCGTCCAGTACATCGACGAAAAGGGCACGATCGAAGGGGCGCCGGGGCTCAAGCCCGAGCACCTCCCGGTTTTCGACTGCGCCTTCAAGGCGCTTGGCGGGACCCGCTCGATCGCCCCGATGGGCCACGTCAGGATGATGTCCGCCGTCCAGCCGTTCCTTTCGGGAGCGATCAGCAAGACCGTGAACATGCCGAACGACGCCACGGTCGAGGAGATCGCGGACGTCTACGTGCAGGGCTGGAGGCTGGGTCTCAAGGCGATCGCGATCTATCGAGACGGCTGCAAGCGCACGCAGCCCTTGAACACCGCGGCGAGCCGCAACGACGACGCCGTGAAGGGCCACAAGGGCGTCTCGGCCATCGGTGTCGGCGCGAGCGCCACCCCGTCCTCGACCGTCAGCGCCGCCGCGCTGAGCCCCCGCCGCCACAAGCTTCCCGACGAAAGGCGCGCCATCACGCACAAGTTCTCCGTCGCCGGTCACGAGGGCTACATCACCGTGGGCCTCTACGAGGACGGCACGCCCGGCGAGATCTTCCTCACGATGGCGAAGGAAGGCTCCACGATCTCCGGCCTCATGGATTCGTTCGCGACGGCGATTTCGCTGACGCTGCAGTACGGCGTGCCGCTGGAAGCGCTCGTCGAGAAGTTCAGCCACATGCGCTTCGAGCCCGCGGGCTACACGAAGAACCCCGAGATCCCGATCGCGAAGAGCCTCGTCGACTACCTGTTTCGGTGGCTCGCGTCGAAATTCCTCACGGCGGATCTGAAGGAGAAGGCCGGCGTCATCTCCCGCGAGGAGCCGGGTCCCGCGACGGCGCCGAAGGAGTTCAAGAGCCTCGGAACGCTGACGCCGGTCGCGGAGTCCGCGGCCGGCCCGATCGCCGCGGCGTTTCAGGCGATTGCAAGCGCCGGCGCCAAGGCGGAACCGCTCGCGGCCGAGGGCGCGGCGGAAGCGCGGGCCATCGGGTTCGCGGTCCCGGCGCCTTCGTACGCGAGCCGGCTCGCGTTCGAGAACAGCACGGACGCGCCGAGCTGCCACGAGTGCGGCAGCCTCATGGTGCGCAGCGGCGCCTGCTACAAGTGCCTGAACTGCGGCGCGACGAGCGGCTGCAGCTGACGTGAATCAGGGGAACCCGCGGCCGGGTTCCCCTGATACCCCTCCGCGCCCAGTGGCTCGCGCGTGCGAGACGTAACCGTCAGCCCCTGAACAGTTTGTCCCTGAGAGCCGCGAGGAGGCCGCGGCGCCTGAGGACGATCTCGCTCCGGCCGGGCGCCGGCTGGACGAGGATCGCGGCCCAGGCCGTCGTCCCGACACGGCCCCCTCCTCCCGCGCTCACGGCGAGGAAAGGATTCGCGAACTGATTGATCGTGAGCGTACCGCCGGGCGCCGCCGTCACGATCAGCCGGAGCTCTGGAACGTCGACGATGCCGTGGAGCGCTGCCGCGGGGGACGCGCTCTCCACGACGCAGCCCGCCGCCTCGAGAAAGGGCCGCGGCGGCGGGAGCGAGACACCGCGCGGGCGAAACTCCTTGCTGTGCACCGTGCCGGCGAGCCGTTCCGTCGTGAGGCTCGCCTCGATGTCGTTCACGCGGAAGATCCGGTCTGTGGGAGGCCTTCCGACGCCGTAATAGACCTGGAAGAGCACGGCGAGGAGCAGCGCGGCGCGGAGGCGGTAGTGGGCCGACGACCGGGGCGCGCTCACTTCCAGGAGATCGAGCGAAAGGCACAGGACGAAAATCGAAGCCGCCGTCGAGAAGGCGAGGAGACGCCAGGGAAACTGGATGAACTGGAGCGGACGCGCGAGGCGGTAGAGCGGCGCCGAGAGAGGCAGCTGAAAGAAAAAATAGAAGACAGCCGACCCGATGACGAGAAACCAGGCCGGACGCATCTCGCGGAGGCGGACCGCCGAGAGACGACGGCGGGCGAGGCCCGCCGCGACCGCGGCGAAGGAGACGAGGGAAAGCGTGTTGAAGCCGCGCCCGATCTCCACGGAATAACCGACCGTGCTCGATGTCCAGGCCCCGAAACGGTCGTAGAGATACTCCTCGAGAGGCGCGAAGTTCCGGAAGACGCTGAACATTCCCGCCCGGAAGCGGTCGAGATCGAGGTCCTTGCCGAAGAGCCACATCCCGAGGAGAAACGGCCCCGTCACGGGGATGACGACGAGGGCCGCCTGTCCGAGGTTGAGGAGCGCCCGCCGCCAGTCCCTCGAGAGAACGAGCGCTCCGAGGAAGGCGACGAAGACGAGCGCGGAAGCGAAGACGAAGATGATCGAGTGCGCGAAGAAGATCAGGGAAAGGACGGCGCCGAGCCCCCATCCCGCGCGAGGCTTTCCCTGCACGACGCCGAGCGCCGCCAGCGTGAGCCAGGGGACGAGCATGAAGGCCGCGAACTCCGCGAACGCTCCTCTCACATACCAGTCCGTGTAGGCATAGTTCGAGAAAACGAGGAGCAGGGCCCCGCACACCGCGTGGAACGGGCCGAGCCCCATGGCGAGAAGCGCCCGGCGCATTCCGAGCGCTCCCAGGAAGAGGAGAAGCGGAATCACGATCTTGACGGCCGTATAGGAGGAGCCCGTGGCGAGCGCGACGGCGCCCGCGAGCGTATTGAAGAGGCGGTGGTAGAAGAAGGGGAACGGCGAGCCGTAGCCGTTTTCGGCGAAGGGCGTCCAGAGAGGAAGGAGGTTTCCTTCCGCCACGGCACGCCGGAAGATCTCGACCCTCTGAAAGCAGGCAAGGCCGTCGTGGTTATCCGGCCAGCCGGGGAGGACGAGGATCCGGGAACAGGCCAACAAGCTCGCCGCCAGAAGAAGACCATACGTGCCCGCGCGGCGCAGCAGCATCGAGGCATAGTAAAGCGATCGCAAGGACGGGGGGTGCCGGAGGTTCGCTTCTCACGGACCCAGGAGCCGGCGCCGTGCGCGTGAGAGACTGATTGCACACATGGTCCGGGCGCTTCTCGGGTTTCCCGTCCGTCGCTCACGGTCCTGGCCCGGACGGATTGGCCTCACGCCTGTCGAGCTCGCCTTCGCGATCCTCGTCTTTTTCGAGACCTTCCTTTTCCTGGCACGTGAGGACCGGTGGGAGGTCCTTTTCTACGTCACGGGCGAGACGTGGCCTTACATCGCGTTTCTCTGGGTCAAGGACATCGCGCTTTCGCTTCTTGCAGCCGCGGCGTTCGCCGCGCTCGTGGGCCGGACGGCGCGTCTCGAGCGCACGCCCCCGGCCGCGGCGACGCGCGGAATCCTCGCCGTCGCCCTCGTGGCGGCCGGAGTCGGGATCGCCCTGCGCTTCCTTTGGCCGGAGATGATTCCGCCGGGGCTGTGGTTCGATCCGCCGTTCGAGGCGCGCGCCCTTCTCCTGAAGCCGGAGGGGCTGCCGTGGATCGGAGGCGCGCCTCTCCACGACGACCCGGCGGGCGCCGGGAACCGCGAGCTCGTGTCGTATGTCTACCTGCATTTCTACGACGCCGTCTTCCGGGTTTTCGGCCGCGCCGAGGCGGGCTTCGGCGCGCTGTCCGCAGTGCCGGGTGCGCTCGCGATTCCGGCCGCGGCGTGGTTCGCGTGGGAGGTCTCGGGCGGCCTCGCCGCCGGCCTCGCAACCTCCCTCGTCGCTCTCGGGCTCTGGCCTCTCGTGTTCTCGCGCTGGGGCTACACGGCCGCCGCGCTCATTCCCCTCGCGTTCTGCGCGGCGGCGGCGACGCTCGCGGCCCTGAGGACGCGGCGCGTCTCCTTCGCGCTCCTCGGGGGCGCCTGCATCGGTCTCTCGCTCCACACGCACTCCTCGTCGTGGGCGGTCGCGGCGGGGCTGGGCGTCTTCTCGCTCGCGCTCCTCCGCGAGGAGGAGACGCGGCGGCTCGTCTTTGCGGGGTGGCTCGCGGCGGGGCTCGCGTTCCTGCCCTTCGGAATGGGCTACCTGAGGAACCCGGCGAACATCGGGGGCCGCATTCGCGACGTGCCCGCCGGATCGCGCGTCTCGGGCGCGTACGGCGCCCACGTGAAGGGCCCGCTGGCGGTGCCGGCGGACGTCGTGCTGAACGGGCTGGACTACGCAGGCGTCCTCGTCTGGACGCCGGATCCGAACCCGCGTGACGGCGTGCCGGGGCGCGCGGCGCTCCACCCGCTGTTTGGAATCGTCGCGCTCGCCGGGTTCGCCCGGGCGGCTGCGCGGCGCACACGGGCGGACGTCGCGCTCCTGGCGCTCGCGGCCGGGAGCCTCGCGGCCGGCGTCTTCTCGAACCCCGGAGGCGCGCCGAACACGATCCGGACATGCGTCTTCGTCCCCGCTGCGCTCGTCGCGGCCGCCGGCGTCCTCGCGACCTGGGCCAGCGCGCTCGCGCGGCGCTTTCCGGTCCGCCCCGGCGCCGTCGCTGCGGGATTCGCCGCGGCCGTACTCGTGCTCGAGACCCGGCCGTTCGTCTCGACGTGGCCCGGCCATCCGGCCGTGCTCGAGCACTTTTGCGTCACCGAGACGTCGGCTGCACGCCTCGTGAGGAATCTCGGACCGGGCGACCTCGTTCTCGAGCCTGCTGCCCTGCGCTTCGCGTTCGTCTTCGACGCCCTGTACGGGCCGACGAGCGCGCGCGTTCCCATGGTCGCGGCCGCGCGCCTTAGCGCGGCCGCGCTGGCTGCATCTCCTCCGGAGCGCCCCTTCACTTTCGTTGCGCGGAGGGAATCTCTGGGGCTCCTGTCCCGCGCGGGCTTTCGCGTCGGGAGGGGCGTCGCGCCCAACGAGTCCGACCCTCTCCTCGTCCTTACGCGCGTTGCGCCGCCGGGGCCGCGCCCCTAGCGGCGGATCTCGTTCCAGAGGCGGCGGATGTTGCCGCGCTCCGGCGCGGGCGTGTCGTCTCCCTCTGCCGGAAGACGGATCTCCGCGAACAGACCTTCTCCTCCCGGCGCGCCGAGCGACGCGGCGACCTCCCGGAATGCGTCCCCGCGCTCGACGAGGACGACGCCGGGCCGGAAGCGGAGAAGCGCGTCGGCCACGGCCGACGGCTTGACCGGGAGGCCCTCCACGAGCCAGATTCTCTCGATGTGACGGTAGTTGTAGAACTTCGCGATGTCCCGGCCCTTTCGCGTCACGAGCAGCACGCGCAGCGCGGGGTCCTGGTCCGCGAGATCGCGCGCGCGCGCGCTCATCGCGTTCGCCGGAGCGAGGTAATCGCTCTGCGCGTCCGGGGACGGCCCGAACCTCCACGCATATTCCGCGAATCCGAGCGCGCCCGGCACGAGGAGCGCGGCCGCGAGCGCGAACCGCGCGCGCGGGGCCTGGCGCCAGGCCCGGCCGAGCGCGAGGGACGCGAGGATCACGAGCGCGGGTTGGAGGAGGAGGAGCCGCGTGAGGCTGGGGCCGGAGATCCCGAGGAGGAGCGTTCCCGTCCCGAGTGTCCAGAGGAGATACGAGAGCCCGGCGGACCGCCGGGCTCGGAAGGCGAGGACCAACCCGCACGCGAACGCGGCCGCCGTGACGGGGTCCACGGGGTGGACGCCCGCGCTCGTGAGGGAGACGGCCGTCGCGTCGAAGTTGTGCCCCGGCCCGAGCCACACCGTGTAGAAGCGCGGATGGTGGAACGGCAGGAGCGCGGTCCAGAAGACGTTCACGACCTTCCAGACCCAGCCGCCGCGGTAGACGTAATAGCCCCGGAAGAGGAACTCGCCGGGCTCGCGGAGAAAGAAGAGGAAGTTCGGGATCGAGGCGACGGCGATTCCGAGAAGCGTCGGGCCGAGCGCCGCCCGGTATCTCCGTTCCGCGCGCGGCTTACGGAGCTCACCGGCGACCGCCCAGAGAAGCCAGGCCGGCGCGAGGACGCGGCAGGAACTGTAGGCGTAGACGGAAAGGCCCAGGACGAACCCGGCGGCGAACCGGATGCGCTTCGAGCCCCCGGCAGCCTCGCCCGCGTGGACGAGGAGGATCGCGAGGACGAAAAAGAGCGGCGCCGAGATCGCGCGAAGGCCGACCTGCCCGTAGTGGAAGAGCCAGACAGAGCCCGCGGAGAGGAGGAACGGGATCGCGGGCGGAGTGTCCGGATCGAGACGGCGGGCCGCGAAGACCGTGAGCGCGACGACCGCCGCCGCGGCCACGACCGACGGGAGGACGACGGAGCTCCAGCGGGGCCCGAAGAGCTCGACGCTCGCCCCCATCACGTAGAGCCAGAGCGTCTCGGCGGAGGTTCCGATCGCGAAAGACATCACCTCGAACCGCCTCCGGACGATCAGGTGGACCCCGCGGAGCGCTTCGACGGCGGGCCCGCCCTCGAGGCCCGTGGGAACACGCCCGAAGGAGAGCGCGTGGAGCGCGAGGAGGGCCGGAAGACCGGCGGCGAGCGTTACGGCGAGCTCGCGGCGGGTGCGTTTCGGGAGGGCGCTCACGCTCCGTCGAGATCAGCGCTTTCCGAAGAGCTGGTCGAACGCCGAACGCGCGCCGTCCGGCGAGCCCCCGGCCTTCGCGCCGGTGAGATCGAGCGACACCGTGGGCGCGTAAAACGTACAGGCGTTCGCCTTCGACTTCGCGGGGATGAGCGCGGGAATCTCCTGCCGGCACTGCATGGGCGCGGCGCCGTCGAAGAACCGGCACTGCGCGCACGCGTGAAGCGCGGCACCGCACTTCCTGCAGACGGATTCGGGACCGACCTCGGGGTCGTTCTTCTCGTTGCAGGTCTTGCACCGGAAGACCTCGGCCCGATTGCGATCGGCGCCGCGGCCCCTGGGACCGATTCTCTCGCCGCGGGGGGGGCCCGAAGGCCCGAAGGCGCTTCCGCTTCCGGATCTTTCCGCGTCCTTGTATCCGCGCTGGCGGTACTTCTGTTCGGTCATCTTGTCCTTTTTCCGCCTCCCCTCCTCAAACTAGAATGCTTGCCGAGGTTCGCGACATGAAAATCATCCTGCGCATTCTCATCAATGCCGCCGCTCTCTGGGTCGCGGCTTCGTTCGTGTCAGGAATTCACGCGGGCGGGATCGGCTCGGTCCTGGCGCTCGCGCTCGTCTTTGGCCTGGTGAACGCGTTCGTGCGTCCTTTCCTGAAGCTCGTGAGCTGCCCGATCATACTGCTGACGCTGGGTTTGTTCACGCTCGTCGTGAACGCGTTGATGCTCATGCTCGCGGCCTGGCTCGGGCGCGGGCTCGGCATCGAATTCACCGTCGACGGATTCGTTCCGGCATTCCTCGGCGCGCTCATCATTTCGGTCGTGTCGACGCTTCTCTCCTGGATTCTGATCTCCAAGAGCGACGGCTAGCGCCCGAAACCGGGCCGCAGCGGGTTCCGGACCGCCGGCGGCTAGTTCAAATGGGGGATGGACTGTCCCCCGGGTTGCCGGATGCTCAGGCCGGAGGAAGCCGTGTTCGGCATCCCGTTCCACAGGCATCTGGGATTCAAGCTGACGGGCGCCGCGACGGCGGTCTCGCTCGCGACGATCGCGCTGTTTGCGTTCTTTTCGATTCGCTCCCAGCGGGAGCATTCGATCGGCGAGGTCGTCCGCGGGGCCGCGCTGTTCTCGAGCACGATCGCGAGCAGCACACGGGATTTCATGCTCGAGGACCAGCGGCACGACGCCTACCGGATCATGGAGAGCATCGGCCGCCTCAAAGGCATCGAAAAGGTCCGCGTCCTGAACAAGGAAGGCCGCGTCATGTTTTCGACGAACGCGAAGGACATCGGCACGTCGGTCGACAAGGATGCCGAGGCCTGCACGGCGTGCCACGCGGCGGGCCAGCCGCTCGTGGCGCCCACGACGTCCGCGCGCAGCCGCCTGTTCCGTTCGAACGGCCACCGCGTGCTGGGCATGGTGACGCCCATCTACAACGAGCCGGCCTGCTCGACGGCCGCCTGCCACGCTCACCCGCCCGAAAAGCACGTCCTCGGCGTCGTCGACATCGGCATCTCGCTGAAGGAGATCGACGCGAGCCTGCACACCCAGTCCCTGCGCCTGGCGGGCGGCGCGCTCGCCGCCGTGATCGTCCTCGCCGCGCTCGTCAGTGCCGTGGCGCGCCGCATCGTCTTTCGTCCCGTGAAAGAGCTCGTGGAGGCCACACAGCGCGTCGGTCACGGCGACCTGTCGGCGACACTCGCCGTCCGCTCGTCGGACGAGCTCGGAATCCTGGCGAACTCGTTCAACGAGATGAACGCGTCGCTCGCCCTTACGCGCCGCGACCTCGAGCACCTCACGAACGATCTCGAACGCCAGGTGGAGGACCGCACGGCGGCGCTGAGAAGCGCCCACGAGGTCCTCGCCCGCAGCGAGAAGCTGGCCTCGCTGGGCCAGCTCTCGGCGTCCATCGCGCACGAGATCAACAATCCCCTCGCGGGGATCCTCACGTTCGCGCGGCTCATGACGCGGATGCTGGAGACCGGGCCGCCGGACGACGCGACGCGCGCGGCGTGTCTCAAGAACCTGTCGCTCATCAGGAGGGAGTCCGAGCGCTGCACCGTCATCGTCCGGAACCTCCTCGAGTTCGCGCGGGTCAGGCCGCTGGAGCTGAAAGTCTTCGACCCCATGCGCGCGCTCGAGGAGGCGCTCTCGCTCGCGGCGCACAAGATGCAGATTCAGAACATCACCGTCGTGAAAGAGCTCGAGGGAACGGGCGCCGTGAACGCTGACTTCGGGCAGCTCCGGCAGGCGTTCATGAACATCCTGCTCAACGCGTGCGACGCGATGCCCTCAGGCGGCACGCTGACGCTCACCTCCCACTTCTACTCCGGCAGCCGCGAGGTCGACATCAGCGTGGTCGACACGGGCTCCGGGATCCCCCCCGAGCTCCTTTCGAAAATCTTCGACCCGTTCTTCACGACGAAGGAGAAAGGCACCGGGCTCGGGCTCTCCGTCGTTTACGGCATCGTGGAGAAGCACGGCGGCTCGATGCGGGTCGTGAGCCAGCCCGGGCAGGGCACGACGATGACGATCCGGCTCCCGCTCGCCGCGGAAGGCGGCGCGGCCTCGGCGCCCTCGGCGGCATCTGCGGCGCCCGGGCCGGCCGCGGGCACGTGAGAGAGGTCGCCCTGTGGTGGATCGGGACGGGAAACGTCGATCCGGAGCTTCTCTCGAGCGTGCGCGCCCACGTCGAGAGGGTCTTCCGGTTTCCCGCGCGCCTCGACATTCCCGCGGGCCGGCCGGACGAGGCGTTCGACACCCAGCGCAGACAGCATTCCTCCCGTCGCATCCTCGCGTGGCTCGCGGCGAACCGGCCGCGCGGCGCCGCGCGCCTGATCGGTCTGACGGATGCGGACCTCTTCATCCCGGTGTTGACGTTCGTCTTTGGAGAGGCGCAGCTGAAGGGCCCTGTCGCCGTCGTCTCGACCGCGCGCCTCTCCGGCGCGGGGCTCCCCGGCGAGGCGGCCCGGTTCCCGATCCGGCTCCGGACCGAAGTCATTCACGAGCTCGGGCACACGTTCGGGCTCCTTCACTGCGCGAGTCCCCGCTGCGCGATGGCGCGTTCGGCGAGCCTTCGGGACGTGGACGCCAAGCAGCCGGACCTCTGCGAGACGTGCCGGGCCCTGTTCCTCGAGAACGTCGACGAGATCGGAGAACCCCATGAGCAAGAAGAACACGCGGATCCTGCTGGTCGATGACGAGGAGATCGTGCGGGAGTCCCTCTCGGGCTGGCTCGAGAAGGACGGCTACACGATCGGCATGGCGCCGGACGGCCTCGCGGGCGTCAAGGCCGTGGAGGAGGGGCGCTGGTCGATCCTCCTCGTCGACCTCAAGATGCCGGGAATCGACGGCCTCGAGGTGCTCAGGCGCGTCAAGGAGAAGAGCCCCGAGACCGCCGTCGTGATCATGACGGCATACGCCACCATCGACACGGCGGTGAACGCCATGAAGCTCGGGGCGTTCGACTACATCGTAAAGCCCTTCGACCCGGAGGAGGTCAGTCTCCTCGTGGAGAAGATCGTGGCGCAGCAGGCGCTCGTGAGGGAGAACGTCATCCTCCGGAAGGCGCTCAAGCGCGAGTACCGGTTCCACGACCTCGTCACGAAATCGACGGCCATGCAGGGCACGCTCGAGCTCGCGCGGACCGCCGCGCGCAGCCCCTCGACGATCCTCGTCCTCGGCGAGAGCGGCACGGGCAAGGAGCTCCTCGCGCGCGCGATCCATGCCGAGAGCCCGCGCCACGACAAACCGTTCGTGGCGATGTCGTGCGCGTCCCTCACCGAGACGCTTCTCGAATCCGAGCTCTTCGGCTACGAGAAGGGCTCCTTCACGGGCGCGAACGGCCGCCGGGAAGGCAAGTTCGTGGCGGCGAACGGCGGCAGCCTCTTTCTCGACGAGATCGGCGACATCAGCCCGAAGCTGCAGCTCGACCTCCTGCGCGTCCTCGAAGAGCGCCGCGTGACGCGCGTCGGCGGAACGGAATCGATGCCGGTGGACGTCCGGATCATCGCGGCGACGAACCGGGACCTTTCGAAGGCGATCGCCGAGGGCCGCTTCCGGGAGGATCTCTTCTACCGGCTGAACGTCATCACGCTCACGCTCGCCCCGCTTCGCGACCGCAAGGAAGACATCCCCCTCCTCGTCGACATCCTGCTCGAGCAGCTCGCCGTGGAAATGAAAAAGCCGGTCGAGGGCGTGTCGCCCGAGGGCATGGCGCTTCTCCTCGCGCACTCGTGGCCGGGCAACGTGCGCGAGCTGCGCAACGTCCTCGAGCGCGGCGTCGTCGTTTCGACGGGGCCGCTTCTCCTGCCTCACGACCTGGGCCTCACGCTCCGCGGGGAGGAGATCCCGGCGCATCCCGCCTCCCTCGCCGAGATGGAAAGGCAGCACATCGCCGCAGTGCTCAAGAACACGGGCGGAAACGTCTCGCAGGCCGCTCGAATCCTCGACATCGACCGCGTGACCCTCTACAGCAAGATCCACAAATTCGGCCTAAAGCGGGCGGACGACGGCGTCTTCGAGCCCGTCTAGGGATCCGATGAGAAAGACAACGCCCCGTTGAGGACCTGAACGGTCCCGGCTGCGGCAGCGCGGGAGCGGAATCGGCCCAAGGCTCCTGCCGACAAGCAGTTGACACCTCCTGAGGCAAACCGGCAATGCGTGGCGCGGGCGTTGCGATGTGACGGGTGTCGCCATGAAAGAAACCTCGACCAACTGCCCGCTCCTCAAAGAAGTCGTAATGCTTTATTGCGACGCCTGCCCGACGAAAAAGATGCTGCCTCTCGACCACCTCGTGTCGGCTCGACCTTGCCAGGCGAGCCGGTACGCGGACTGCCCCCTCTATCAGGAGGCCGTGAAGAGGCTCGGGACGGACGTTGCGTACGCGGAGCCCCTCGCCGTGGCGGCGAATGGCTCCGGGAGGGAGGCCCCATGATCGCCACGGTTCCCCTCGTTCTTTTCTTCCTTCTTCTCCTTCTCCTCAACGACCGCGCGCTTGGCCGCGCGGCCCGCGCCTGAGTGAGGCCGCGATGAACCTGAATCGCCGGTCTCTCTTCAAGATCGCCGCCGCCGCCGGAACCGCGGGATTGGCCGGCGCGGCGGCGACGTCGCGGGCTTCGGTCCTGCCCGCGTCGAAGGACGCCCGTGGCGTCCTCGTGGATACGACGCGCTGCGTCGGCTGCCGCGGCTGCGAAGCCGCCTGCTCCGAGGCGAACGCGCTCCTGGGCCCCGAGAAACCCGGGGACGACGCCGTGTTCGCGTCGAGACGCACGACGAGCCCCACGGCCTACACGGTCGTCCAGAAGGGCACGCGCAAGAGCGCGGCCGGCGATGACCGCTATGCCAAGACGCAGTGCATGCACTGCGTGACGCCCGCCTGCGCATCGGGCTGCGTCGTCAAGGCTCTCGAGAAGACGCCCGAGGGGCCGGTCGTGTACCACACGGACCGCTGCCTCGGCTGCCGCTACTGCATGATCGTGTGCCCGTTCGGAGTTCCGAAGTACGAGTTCTCGAGCGCGACGCCGCTCGTCAAGAAGTGCACGTTCTGCGCGGAACGCCAGCGGAATGGTCTCGCGCCGGCCTGCACCGAAGTCTGCCCGTCGGGCGCTCTCAAGTTCGGCAAACGCGCCGACCTCCTCGAGGAGGCCAGGACGCGCATCTACACGAACCCCGACGCGTACGTCCACAAGATCTACGGAGAAGACGAAGCCGGAGGCACGAGCTGGCTCTACATCTCCGACGTGCCGTTCGAGTCTCTGGCGCTTCCCTCGGGCATCGAGAAGAAGTCGTATCCGGAGCTCGCCGAGGGTGCGCTCTCGGCGGTGCCCTTCGTCATCACGCTCTGGCCGCCGCTCCTGATGGGGATGTACACCTTCTCGAAGCGCCGCGACGAAGTCGCGGCGGCGGAAGGCAACGACAGACAGGAGGAAGGCCATGTCTGAGCAGGCGCTGAAACCCGCGTTCCTCGGCGGCCCCTGGATGAAGGAGAACGTCTTCCTCGGGATGTCTTTCCGCGCCTACGCGAAGAGCCTCCTGACGCCCGCCAATGCCGTCGCCGCCGCGATCCTTCTCGCCGGGATCCCGACGATGGTCTTCCGCTTCTGGAAGGGGCTCGGCGCGGCGACGAACCTGTCCCAGACGAACCCGTGGGGCATCTGGGTCGCCTTCGACGTCGTGTGCGGCGTCGCGCTCGCGGCGGGCGGCTACACGGTCGCGTGCGCCGTCTACATCTTCGGCCAGAAGGCCTACCGGCCGATCCTTCGCCCCGCAATCCTGACCGGCTTCCTCGGTTACGCCCTCGTCCTGTTCGGGCTCATCGTGGACCTCGGCCAGCCGTGGCGCCTCCCCTACCAGTTCTTCCTGACTCCCGGCACGACGGCCGTCATGTACGAGGTCGGCTGGTGCGTCTTCCTGTACCTGATGGTCCTCGGCCTCGAGTTCGCGCCGGCAGCGCTGGAATGGCTTGGCCTCGTGAAAGTGCGCCGCCTCCTCGGCTCTTTGACGATCGGCATCATCGTCCTTGGCGTCACGCTTTCGACGCTCCACCAGTCCTCGCTCGGCGCGTTCTTCCTGATGACGCCGGGCAAGCTCCACCCTCTGTGGTACTCGCCCTTCCTCCCGATCTTCTTCTTCGTCTCGAGCATCTCGGCGGGGATCGGCATGGTGATCGTCGAGAGCTCTCTCTCTCATCGCGCGTTCCACGACCAGCTGGACCCTCAGGCGCCCGTCGACCTCGACAAGATCACGCTGGGGCTCGCGAAGGGCGGCGCGGTCGTCCTTTTCGCGTACTTCTTCATCCGGCTGCAGGGCCTCGTCGGGAGCGGCCGTTTCGACCTCCTCGCGACGGGCTGGGGGGCCTGGTACCTCCTCGAGATCCTGGGCTTCATTCTCCTGCCGTCGCTCCTCTTCGCGTTCGCGGCGCGGCGCCAGAGCGCGAAGCTGGCGCGGGTCGCCGGGCTCCTCACGGTCCTCGGCGTCGTCCTCAACCGCTTCAACGTCTCGCTCATCGCTTTCAACTGGAACGTCCAGGACCGCTACTTCCCGAGCGTGGGTGAGGTCGTCACGTCGCTCACGATCGTGACGATCGGCGTCCTGATCTTCCGCTGGATCGTGAACCGCATGCCGGTCGTCCACGAGCACCCCGACTGGCGCGGCGCGCACTGACCGTCAAGGGAAGGAAAAGAGAAACACCATGAACGAACACAGCCTCCTGAGCCCCTACACGGCCAAGGCCCTCGAGTACGGCCTCGCGATTTTCTACCTGCTCCTCTTCGTTCCCTTCTGGCGCTTCGTCCAGGGCGAGACACCCGTCCACGCCTTCGGCTTCGGCTGGTTCCAGGTTCCGAACGGCGTCCACCTGCACGCCGGCCACGCGTGGGCGCGGCCCGAGGGCGGAACGGTGGAGGTCGGCCTCGACGACTTCGCGCACAAGCTGGTGGGCCCCCTCGACGAGCTCCTGTTGCCCCCGATCGGAGCGCCGGTGCGCCAGGGACAGAAGGCCTTCTCCCTCATGGCCGGCGGCCAGCAGCTCGACGTGCTCTCGCCCATCGACGGCCACGTCGTCGCGGTGAACGAAGCGGCGCGCGCGCATCCCGAAGGCGTTCTGCGCGACCCGTACGGCGCCGGCTGGCTCATGAAAGTCGAGCCCCGCTGGCTGACCGGCAACCTCAAGAACCTCTTCACGGGCGAGGGAGCCCGGCGGTTTCTGGACGCCGCAGCAGGGAAGCTCGCCCAGCGCCTCACGCCTCAACTCGGAGTCGTCCTGCAGGATGGCGGCACTCCGGTCCACGGCATCGCCCGCGCCCTCGACCCGGATCACTGGGACGAACTGGCCCGCCGGTTCCTGGGCGGAAAGTGAGGCGGCCGTCATGAAATACCTCCGTCTGTCGGTTTTTCTCCTGACGCTCGGACTGACCGCCACGGCTCTCGCGGGCGGCCTCCCCCGTCTTCCGAAGGACCGCGCTCTCCGGCAGGGAACGGACAGCCCCGGCGTCGTGACCTTCCGCCACGCGACGCACGTCGACGGGACGAAGCCGGACTGCACGACGTGTCATCCCGCCCTCTTCTCCATCCTGCCGCCGTCCGCGACGCGCGCGGCCCTCACGCTCAAACACGCCGACATGGAAAAGGGCGCCGCGTGCGGGAAATGCCACGACGGCAAGAGCGCCCACGGATTCGACGACTGCGCGACCTGCCACGCGATTCCGAAAGAAAGGTGAGCATCATGGAAGCCCTCCTCGCGATCCTGCAGGGAACCGCCATCTTCATGGTCGGCCTCCTCGTCCGGCTCCTCTTCCTCGTTGCCTTCGTCGCGGTCGCCCTCGTTCCGGTTCTCGCGGCCTGGGGGATCTATCACGCGGCGGAACGGACCGTCAGGTGGCTGAAGGCGCGCCGCCTCGGGCTCATGGAAGTCGAGGGGCTCCTCCTCGCCGAGAACCGGCGCTACGCGCCCGCACACACCTGGCTCGACGAAGTGCGTGGCGGGCGTCTCCGCGTGGGGCTCGACGATCTCGCCGGGCACCTCGTTCACGGCGTCACGGCCGTCGCCCTGCCGCTGCCCGGCAGCACGGTCGCCGCCGGCCGTCCCGCCGTGACGATCGCCTGCGGCGCCCGAACGGCCGTCATTCCGGCTCCGGTGACCGGGACGATCGTGGCCGTGAACGCGCGCGTCGGGAATCACCCGACGCTCCTCCGTTCCTCCCCGTACGAGAAGGGGTGGCTGTTCACGGTACGCCCGGCGTCGGACGCGTATCGCAGCTTCCCGAAAGGCCTTGAGGCACGAGCGTGGTTTCGTGGCGAGGAGGCGCGTCTCGCGCGCTTCTTCGAGGGCGAGCTTGGGCTCGCCGCGGCGGACGGCGGCGAGCTGATCCTGCCGCCGTCGGTTCTCCTGTCCGAGGAAAAGTGGCGACAGGCCGTTTCGTCCTTCCTCGAGACCTGAGCCCCGATGGTCCGCGGCGCGGAATCCGAAGGCCGCCCTCCCCGGGCGGCCTTTTTTTGTTCTTCTGTCAAAATCAGAGGCTCGAAAGAAGGAGAACCTCATCCATGCGCCGAATCGTTCTCGTCCTCGTGCTTGCCCTCGCCGCCGCCTGCAGCAAGAAGCCCAACGCCGCTCCTGCCCCCGGCGTGGCGGGCGCCGACTCTCTCGCCCACGGAGCCCCGCTCAAGAATTCGACGGCGTCCGTTGCCGTTCCCCAGGCGCCCCAGCCTGCCCTCACGAGCGTCGCGGGCACCGTGGAGGAGACGCTCGACGCCTCCGACTACACGTACATGCGCCTCAAGACGGAAGGCGGCGGTGAAATGTGGGCCGCGATCACGAAGGCGAAGGTCCAGAAGGGCGATCACGTCACGGTCGTGAATGCGATGTCGATGGACGGTTTCGAAAGCAAGACGCTGCACCGGAAGTTCGACCGCATCGTGTTTGGCAGCCTCGGAGACGGAAACGTGAGCGCACCTTCGGCGCCGGTCTCCTCGCACGGCGCTGCGGCCGAAGCCTCGAAGAACGCGCAGTTGGCCGCGCCGCATGCCGCGGTGGCGGATGGGCCCGCGGAAGCCCTGAACGTCAGGGTCCCGAAAGCCGAAGGCAAGGACGCCCGCACGGTGGCGCAAATCTTCGCCGAGCGCGCGCAGCTGAAGGACAAGACCGTCACGGTGCGCGGCAAGGTCGTCAAGGCGAACGCGGGGATCATGGGCCGGAACTGGTACCACATCCGTGACGGTTCGGGCTCGCGCGAGAATCACGACGACGACCTCACGGTGACGACCGGAGATCCGGCGGCCGTCGGCGACGTCGTGGTCGTCAAGGGCGTCGTTCACGTCGACAAGGACTTCGGCGCGGGCTATCAGTACCCAGTCGTTCTCGAGGACGCCAAGGTCACGAAAGAGGCGGCCTCGACGCGGGCGGACGCCTCGCGGCCCTAGGCGGGCGGTTGGACGCGCCGAACTCAGAAGAAGAAGAGCGCGGGACGACGCACGAGGCGGTCCTCGCGGGCTACCAGGGGCAACCGGGTTCGTTCGGCGCCCGCGCGGCGGCCCGCTGCGGCCGCCCGGTGGCCTTCCCCGCGTTCGAGCGCATGCTGCGCGCGCTTCTCGCGGGCGAGATCGCGTGCGCGGTGCTGCCCGCCGCGAATCGCGTCGCGGGGCCGATTCTCGAGTCGCTCGAGGCCCTGGCGCGGCTCCTCGCCCAGGTCGAATCGGGCCTCGCCGTGAGCGCGGAGATCGAGGTGCCCGTGCGGCTCGTCCTCGCGGCCCCGCCGGGCATCGCGCTCGACGGCGTCCGGGAAGTTCATTCGCAGGCGCCGGCGCTTCGGCAGTGCCGGGATCTCCTCCAGCGCCTGGACGCGATCGCGATCGAAACGCACGACACCGCCTGGGCCGCGTTCCGGGTCCGGGAGCTGGGAGGGGCGCGGGCCGCCGTGTGCTCGGAGGAGGCGGCGCTCGAAGCGGGCCTCGTCATCCTCGAGGAGGACGTCTCGGACGTGCGCCCGAACGCGACGCGCTTCTGGAGGCTCGACCGGGCGGGCGGGCCCGAACCGCCCGAGGGCCTCGAGCATCCCGAAGCCCCCGCTCCGCGCGTCGTCTTCTACGCGGGCGTCCGCACGGCGTCGGGGCTGGCCGAAGCCGGCGCCGAGCTCCTCTCGCTCCCGGGCACGCCGTCCGAACAGGTGCGCGGGTTCGCCGTCGTGCCGGAGAATTGCGTCGCGCGCGCGGCTGCGGCGACCGGGCGGCTCGCCCCGGGCGAGCGTCTGCGCTGGCTCGGGCCCGCTCCGGAATTCGTGCGTCCGCCGCGGATGAAGGAGATCCCGAAGGTGACGGAGGTGCGCGCGCCCAGCGTCGTGGCCGTCGGCCCCTTCGTCGTGGGCGGCGGGCGGCGCGCGGTGATCGCGGGGCCCTGCGCCGTGGAGTCGCCGGAGCAGGTCCTTCGCCTTGCGCGGGCGGTCGCGCGCGCGGGAGCCACGGCGCTCCGCGGCGGCGTCTTCAAACCGCGTACGTCCCCCTATTCGTTCCAGGGACACGGCC
>DASVJU010000263.1:0-29210 GCA_036385755.1 Thermoanaerobaculia bacterium | reverse complement strand
GTGTCCGTCACGGCGCTGCGCGACGCGCAGGACGCCATCATCGGATACCTGCTGATCGGCACAGACAACACCGCGCGCAAACAGATCGAAGAAGAGCGGACGAAACTCGATCAGCGCCTTCGCGACCAGCAGTTCTACACGCGCTCGCTCTTCGAATCCAACATCGACGCGATCATGACGACCGATCCGCGAGGCATCATCACGGACGTCAACAAGCAGATGGAGGCGCTCACCGGTTGTACGCGCGACGAACTGATCGGCGCGCCGTTCAAGACGTACTTCACGGATCCGGAACGAGCTGAGGCGAGCATCAGGCAGGCGCTGACCGAAGGTAAGGTCACCAACTACGAGCTCACCGCCCGCGCCTGGGATGGCACGCTCACCGTGGTGTCGTACAACGCGACCACCTTCTACGACCGGGAGAGGCGTCTTCAAGGCGTGTTCGCCGCGGCGCGCGACGTCACGGAGCTGAAACGCTTCGAGCACACCCTGCAGCAGAAGAATGTCGAGCTGGAAGCCGCGAGCCGCATGAAGTCCGAATTTCTCGCCAACGTGTCACACGAGTTGCGGACGCCGCTTAATGCAATCATCGGATTTTCCGAGGTGCTGAGGGACGGTTTGCTTGGTGAGCTTACCGACCAGCAGCGAGGGTTCATCGGCGACATCTTCGGCAGCGGGACGCATCTGCTCTCTTTGATCAACGACATCCTCGACCTGTCGAAGGTGGAAGCCGGCAAGATGACGCTCGACCTGGAGCCGGTGCCGGTGTCTTCGTTGTTTCGAAACAGTCTGTCCATCATCCGGGAGAAGGCGGCGACCCGCCACATCCGCCTGGGTCTGGATGTCTCCGGGGAGGTGGGCTCGGTTCAGGCGGACGCGCGCAAGGTCAAGCAAATCGTGTACAACCTTCTCTCCAATGCGGTCAAGTTCACCGTCGAGAACGGCGAGGTGACCCTCCGCGCCGGCCGCGTCCCGCGCGCCGCAGTCGGACAGCTGTCGGGCTCCTGGCCGGGCCGGAGCCTCCCGCTGGCCGACAACGAGTTCGGAGATTTCCTCGAGATCAGCGTCACCGACAGCGGCATCGGCATCTCGCCGGAGGGGCTGGAGCGCCTGTTCACACCCTTCAGTCAGATCGACAGCGGCCTCGCGCGAAAGTTCGAGGGTACGGGACTCGGTTTGGCCATGGTCAAGCTCCTCGCCGAGCTCCACGGCGGCACGGTGGCGGTACAAAGCGCGGTGGGTGTGGGCTCCTGTTTCACGGTCTGGCTGCCCCTCCGGGCGCCCGAGGACAGAGTGTCCGCGTCGGGGAAGATGGCGACCGCTCCCCAAAGCGTGGCGTCGCCGGGAGCGCGCACCGCGCTGGTCGTGGAGGACGATTACAAGTCCGCAGAGCTGATCCGCGTGCAACTGGAAGCGGAGGGCTTCACGGTATTTCATGCGTCTTCCGGCGAGGCCGCGCTGGCCCTCACCGTGCAGCAGACGTTCGCGCTGATCACGCTGGACATCATTTTGCCCGACATGGACGGCTGGGAATTGCTCCGCCGCATCAAGCAGGTGCCGGCTCTCAGCCGCATCCCGGTCGTGATCATCTCGATCGTGGTGGATCGCAACAAGGGCTTCGCTCTCGGCGCGGCGGCGGTCATGCAAAAGCCGATCTCCCGACAGGAACTGTACGAGTCGCTCGTCGATCTGGGGCTGTTTCCTCCGGCCGCCGGGCGGACGCTGAAGGTTCTCGTGGTCGATGACGACCCCAAGGCGGTCGAGCTGATCGCGGTTCGCATCATGGGCCTGGCGAATACCGTCCTGCGCGCGTATGCGGGCCGGGAGGCGATCGAGGCAGCTCGGCGGGAACTCCCCGACTTGATCGTGCTCGATCTGATGATGCTGGACGTGAACGGCTTCGACGTCGTGGAGGCGCTTCACGAACGTCCCGAGACGGCCAGCATCCCTATCCTCGTGGTCACCGCCAAACAGACCACCGCCGAGGAGCGCGCGAAGCTGAGCGGCCATGTGACGACGATCGTGGAAAAGGCTGAGCTCGACCGTGACCGGTTCAGGGTGGAAGTCCGGCGGGCCATGTCGGGGCGCCACCCGGTCGCCTGACATGGCAACAGTCCTGATCGTCGAAGACAACGCCGCGAACATGACGTTGGCGCTCTTCCTGCTCGAGTCGGTGGGCCATACCGTCCTCAGCGCCACGAATGCCGAGACCGGGCTGAAACTGGCACGCGCCGAGCAACCCCAGTTGATCCTGATGGATATCCAGCTTCCCGGCATGGACGGCCTCGCCGCCACGGTATTGCTCAAGGGGGGCCTCGCGACGCGTTCCATTCCCGTGATCGCCCTTACCGCCTTGGCGATGAAGGGCGACGAGGAGCGCATTCGCGCCGCGGGATGCGACGGCTACATCGCCAAGCCGATCCGCTATCAGGACTTTCTGGCCACGATCGCGGCTCACCTGGTGAGAGCATGAGCCGCCCGCCTGGCGTTCCGAAGCAGGCCCCGCGGATCCTGATCGTGGACGATGAGGCTCACAACAGACACCTCCTGGAGGTCATGCTTGCGCCGGAAGGTTACCTCCTCGAGACCGCAGCGAGCGGCGAAGAGGCGCTCGCCATGGTGGCGCGGAAACCGCCCGATCTCATTCTCCTCGACATCATGATGCCCGGGATGGACGGTTATCAGGTGGCGGCCAGGTTCAAAGGCGATCCGACGACCAAGAACATTCCCGTCATCATGGTCACCGCGCTCGGCGATCGCAACGCGAGGATCCTCGGGCTGAGCGCGGGAGCCGAGGACTTTCTCAGCAAACCCGTCGACCGGGCGGAACTCTGTGTGCGCGTGAGGAACCTCCTGCGCCTCAAGGCGTACGGCGACTATTGCGACGAGTACAGCAAGATGCTCGAAGGAGAAGTGACGTCGCGCACGGCCGACCTGGTCGAAAGCGAGCATCTCTACCGATCGACGTTCGATGCGGCGCCGGTCGGGATCGTGCACGTGGATTTGGACGGCCGATGGCTGCGGGTCAACGAGCACCTCTGCAATCTCCTGGGATACTCGCGCGAGGAGTTGCAGAGCCGGGCGGTTCAGGAGTTCGTGAAGCGGAACGACGTGAATGACGAGGCCGAGTCATTCCTGGAGATCGCGGCAAGAACCTTCGACCGCCACGTCGTCGACGAAAAGCAATACCGCCGGCGCGACGGCAGTCTCCTGTGGGCTCGAGTGAACATCTCGGTCCATCGCGACGCGGAGGGGCAGCCGCAGTATTTCATCTTCGTCATCGAGGACATCACGGATCGGCGGACCGTCGAATCGCAAGCGCGTCAAGCGAACAAGATGGACGCCCTCGGGCGCCTGGCGTCGGGGATCGCCCACGATTTCAATAATCTCCTCACGGTGATTCTGGGCTTCGCGGAGATCGTGAACGAAGACGCCGCGGTGGCCGACAAGCACGGAAAGGACCTCGGCGAGATCATCCAGGCGGCCCAACGCGCGACAGGTCTCACGAAACAACTGCTCGCGTTCAGCCGTCAACAAGTGTTGCACACGACTCCGCTCGACGTGAACGGCCTGATTTCCGGAATGACCGGCATGTTGAGGATGCTGATCGGCGAGAACATCGAGGTGACTCTGGCCCTCGCACCCGATCTCCCTCTTGCCCTCGCGGATCGGGGCCAGCTGGAGCAGGTTGTGATGAACCTCGTCGTCAACGCGAGAGACGCCATGCCCGGGGGTGGCAGGGTGACGATCGAGACGAAAGACGTCGATGTCGGCGAGTCCTCCTTTCACGAGGAGGTGGTCATGGAGGGGCGCTATGTGATGCTCGCGATCGCCGACACCGGCGATGGAATGAGCAAAGAGACACAACAGCGCCTGTTCGAACCGTTCTTCACGACCAAGGAGACCGGGAAGGGGACCGGCCTTGGCCTGTCGACGACCTACGGCATCGTCAAGCAGAGCAAAGGCTATATCTGGGTCTACAGCGAACCCGGCCGGGGGACGACCTTCAAAGTCTACCTGCCGCGTTCGGACAGAGGCGCACCGGCGCCGGTGCTCGCGCCGGGCGTCGCCGCACCCGTCAAGAGGGCGTCGGAGACGGTTCTGCTCGTCGAAGACGAGGCGGGCGTGCGATATCTCTCGAAACGAATCCTCACGAACGCCGGTTATCACGTCCTGGAGGCATCGAACGGGGACGACGCCGAGAGAGTATTCGCGGGCCATGCCGACTCCATCGCTCTGCTCGTGACCGACGTGGTCATGCCTGGCTGCGGCGGGCCCGAGTTGCTGAGTCGGCTAAAGGCTCATGCGCCAGGGTTGAGGGTGCTGTACATGTCCGGCTACACCGAACAGTCTGCCGCGTATCTGAAAGGAATCGATGGCGACCTCCCGTTCGTGCAAAAGCCCTTCACGGCCGAAGAGCTCGTGAGACAAGTGCGCGGAGCGCTGGACCGATAACCCTTCCGGGGTGCGAGTCCCGTCGTCCCGACCCCTGATCCCATGTGGCGGTCTTTATCAGCGTTGGCGAAAACGGCCGGTCGTGGTGTGTCGAAGCTGGAACGTCGGCGCTGGAGACGGGCGACCGGGAGGCGACGACAGGACCCTCGGAGCGCCGGGATGAGCGGCGGTTTGCTGGCGGAGGCGGCCGATCTTCTGGTGGCGTCCGTACCACACCGGGACGGTGGTCGGAACGTAGACCCGCGTCGCTTCGGGTACGACCTCGGGCGCGGGCTCCGTCAGATCCGGCTCCGGTTCAAACGCCGGGATGAAGGCGCTCTTGCTTTGCGGCACCGTGCTTTCGACCGCCGAGAAGCCTCCGACGGCCTTCCTGCCCTCGCGGAGCTCACGCGCGACGTCGGACAGGCTGCGCGGCGTGGCGCTGACGGGCGGCCGGTCGGTCCCACCCGTGAGGCTCAGCGAGACCGTGGGGGACGGGACGGCGTCGATCGCCGCGAGAAGGGCGAGGGCCATCAGCATGAGAGGCCCCTCCTCACGGCCAAGCATAGGGCGCCGAGAGCTCCGCTGCCAGCACGTCCCGGTGTCGACGCGCCCGGCGAATCGAGCGGGAACCCGCTCAAGGGCCTTTGCCGTCCGTCACGACATCGAAGTCGATCTTGACATCGTCGCTGACCTTCACGGTGCCACCCGCGACACTGATCGGCTCGATGCCGAAAGCGCGCTGGCTGACGGTGGCCGCTCCGCGGACGCGGCCGCCGTCCGTCGTCACCTCGAACGAGAGCGGCGCTGTGCGTCCGTGCAGCTCTAGGACGCCCGTGACGTGCCAGCGTCCCGGGCCCGAGGGCGTCACAAGGGTGGAGCGGAACCGGATCTCGGCGAATCGCTCGACGTCGAGCACCTCCGGTCCACGCATGCGCTTCTGCACAGCCGCGCGCTTCGCCGGCGTGAACTCCGGATCGAGGACTGTCATCTGACGCGCGTCCACCAGGAGCTCGACTGAGGGCTGAGACCCGTCGTCGGCCTTCCCCGAGACAATGGGCGCCCGGATCACATGGTCGTCTCCAAACGCGGAGAACATCCCCGACTTTCCCACGTGCACCGTGAGTGTCGACTGCCCGGGGTCGATCGTCCGAATCTCGCCGCGGGCGGAGGCGCTGACGGCGGCCGACGCCAGGAGAATGCCGACGACGCGGTGCGAGAGCATCGTCTGTCTTCAGCGCAGAACGTAGCGCAGCATTGCGCGAACGTTGAAAAGGCCGTCGTTCCGCGAATCCAGTCCGGGAGCCCGCTTGACGAGAAGCGGGCTGTAATAGGCCTCGGCGGCGATCGAGGCTCGGGCGCCGATCGAGAGGCTCGCTCCGGCCGTCGCCCAGCCCGTCCAGCCGTGGGTGGCGAGAACGGTGTCGTCGGGCGTCCCGTTCGTCACCGCGCCGGTCTGGAACTGAAGGTCGTTGTACGTGGCGCCAGCTGCGAAATGCAGAGCGGCAACGCCGAGTTTCAGGCCTCCAGTGAGAACCGCGCCCACGTTGTTCAGAGTAGAGGTGTCTCTCGAGAGCTCGTTGCAGCCTTGCGGATTTCCGGCCGAACCGGGCGACTGTGCGACGACGTCTTTCGAACACGTGAAGTCGCCCTTCCCGTGGCCGACCTGACCATAGAGCCGCACTCCGAGGCCCCCCCCGGTCCCGTCGAAGAATGGCCGGTCGAGAGCCACGTCGATCAGATTGGCCCTTCCTCCGCCGAGTGCGACGGGCGGAACCCAGCCCACCTCGGCTGAAAAGCCGGCGGGCAGGCCGACGAGGAGCCGCGCGCGTCCAAAGACCGGCGTCTTGTTGAGATCCTCCAGCGCCGTGCCGTCGAAGCCCACGCGCCGCTGACTCTCGGAGAGCTGCGGAACCCAACCCCCTTCGAAGCCCAATTCGACCGCCCCCGCCTCCCGCGCTCGTGGCGCTCCGAGGGGCGTGAATGTTGAAACGGCCGTGAAGTATTTCAGGGCCCACGCTTCCGGCCGGTCGAATGCAATGTGTTCGACGGGGCTTTGAGCCGAAGCCCGGAACCTCACGAGGATCAGCGTGCCGAGAATGACTCGCGCCGACCAGGTCATATTGGCTTTTTGTGATTTCCACATTGAGAAGCATCTTGATGCAACGCGTGAGCCAGGGACGAACGTCCGTTCATTTCGGTGAGCAACCTCACGAAAGCGCGGGAATTGAACACCCAAGCATTTCGCCGTCACCCCGTCGGCGCGCAGCATCGAGCACAAAAAGGGACGCCGATGACGAGGTTCTCGAGTCAGCGCCGAGGCTCGCGCAGGCCCCCTGACCTCGGAGCCGGCGGGACGTCGTTCCAGCCGCCGCCGAGCGCTCGATAGAAAGAGACGAAGGACGTCAACCGGTCGCGGCGCGTCTTGACGAGGGCCGTCTCGGCCGGCAGGAGCTGCTGAAGCGCGTCGAGGACCTCGAAGTACGCCGAGAGTCCCGACTCGTACCGCCTCGTCGCAAGCCGCACGGAGTCGCGGGCGGCATTGACGGCGCGTTCCCGCTCGGATTCTTCCACGGCGAGCTTTCCGATCGCGACGAGATTGCTCGAGACCTCTCCGAGCGCGCGCGTGACTGCCCGTTCATACGCCACACGAGCCTGATCGAACTGTGCAAGGGCGATGCGCTCTTTCGCGCGGAGGCTTCCTCCCGCGAAGAGGGGGCCGAGGAGGCCCGCTCCGATGGACCACGTGCGGCCGGCCGCGAACAGATCCTGGAGCCCGCTGCTCACGCCGCCGAGGAGGCCGGTGATGCTCAGCGTGGGATAGAACGCCGCGCGCGCGACGCCCACGTTCGCGTTGGCGGCGATGAGATCCTGCTCGGCCGCGCGCACGTCCGGCCGCCGGAGGAGGAGGGCCGCCGGCAGCCCCGGGGGAACCGCGGGGGGAAGCGCCTGCCCGGTGAGCGTGCCGCCGCGCGGGACGGGCCCGGGCGGGCGCCCGAGGAGCAGCGTGATCTGGTTTTCGCGGGCGACGATGCGTTGCTCGAGCGCGGGGATGTCGGCGGACGCGTTCGCGAGGAGGACCGCGGCGCGGGCCGTCTCGAGGGCGGAGGCGGCGCCGCCTTCGAGCCGGCGGTTGAAGAGGTCGTAGGTGTCCTGAAAGGTGGCGCGCGTGCGGCGCGAGATCTCGAGCTCCGCGTCCAGCTCCTGGAGGTCGAAGTACGCGGACGCGACGTCCGCCACGAGCGAGAGCTCGACGCCTCGCCGCCCTTCCTCGGTCGCAAGGTACTGGGCCCGCGCCGCCTCGTTCAGGCGGCGGATGCGCCCCCAGAGGTCGAGCTCCCAGGAGATGAGTGCATTCGCGGAGACCTGATTTCCCGTCACGTTGCCCGGCGTGGAATAGGCCGAGGTGTGGACGCGGCTCAGACCCGCCGAGTAACCGAGGTCCGGGGCGTAGAGCGAGCCGGCGATGCCGTAGCGCGCTCGCGCTTCCTCGACGCGCGCGGCGGCGAGGCGAGCGTCATAGCCGCTGTGGAGCGCCTCCTCGATCAGCGAGCGGAGGACCGGGTCCTGGAAGACGTCCCACCACCTGGTATCCGCGAGGGACGTTTCGGACGGGGGTCCGGACGCCCCGTAGAAGTTCTCCGGCACGCTGAGCGCCGGACGCCGGTAGTTCGGGCCGACCGCGCAGCCGCCAAGCGCGCCCAGCGAGACGACGGCCGTGAGGACGATGGCGAGGCGCCTCATGGGTGAGCCCCGGAAGGGGCGTCCGCCGACCCAGCCCGTTCGTTTCCCACCCCCGGCGTCTTGCCGCGTCTGCTGCCCACGCGTCGCTCGACGACGACGAAGAGAACCGGGATGAGGAAGATCGCGAGGCAGGTCGCCGCGAGCATTCCCGCGACGACGACCGTGCCGAGAATCCGCCGCGACGAGGCGCCGGCGCCCTGGGCGATCCAGAGCGGCACACAACCGAGGATGAAGGCAAAGGACGTCATGAGAATGGGCCGGAGGCGGAGCTGCGCGCCCTGAAGCGCGGCCTGCGCGAGATCCTTGCCCTTTTCCAGTTCGGTCTTCGCGAACTCGACGATCAGGATCGCGTTCTTCGCCGCGAGGCCGATGAGGACGATGAGGCCGATCTGACCGAAGACGTCGAAGTCGTAATGCCGGAGCAGCAGTCCGAGAAGGCCCCCGAAGACGGCGACCGGGACCGAGAGGAGGACGCTCAGCGGCAGGGACCAGCTCTCGTAGAGGGCCGCGAGAATGAGAAAGACGAAGATCAAAGAGAGCCCGAAGATGCGGCCCGTCGTCCCTGCGGCTTTCTTCTCCTGATACGAGAGGTCCGACCAGTCGGTGCCGATCTCCTTCGGCAGGTTCTGCGCGGCGACCTCCTCGAGGGCGGCCATCGCCTGCCCCGAGCTGTAGCCCGCCGCGGCGCTTCCCGTGACCTGCGCCGCGCGGTAGAGATTGAACCTCTGCGTGTATTCAGGCCCGGCCGTCTGCCGGATCGTCGTCAGCGCCGAGAGCGGCACCATCTGTCCCTGGGCGTTCCGCACGTAGTACCCGGCGATGTCCTGGGAGTTCACGCGGTCCGCCGCGTCCGCCTGCATGAACACGCGCCACTGCCGGCCGAAGCGGTTGAACTGATTGATGTAGGTCCCGCCGAGAAACGTCTGGAGGCTCTGGTACACGTCGGCCACCGGAACGCCCTGCTTGAGCGCCTTGTCTCGGTCGACGTCGACGAACACCTGGGGGACGGCGGCGCGGAAGGTGCTGTTCACGCTTCCGAGCTCTGGCCTCTTGCGGGCCGCTTCGAGGAACTTCTGGAGGTTGTCGTTCAGGAACTCGACCGAGCCGCCGGTGCGGTCCTGGAGCCAGAGCGAGAAGCCTCCCGCCGCTCCGAGGCCGGGAATCGCCGGCGGCATGAACCCGAACACGGTCCCCTCGGAGATCTCGGACCTGAAGCGCTTGTTCAGGCGGTCGATGAGCGTCTTGGCGTCGAGGCCGTGCTTGTCGCGTTCGCCCCAGGGCTCGAGCGAGACGAAGTAGAAGCCGTTGTACGTCGCCGAGACGAACGACAGCAGGCTGAAGCCGGCGACCGTGTTGTAGTACTTGATGCCCCTCGTTTCGGCGAGGATCTTCTCGATCTTGCGGCACACGTCGTCCGTGCGCTGCAGGGACGCCGCGTCGGGGAGCTGGACGTTCAGGTAGAAGTAGCCCTGATCCTCCTCGGGGATGAAGCTTCCCGGGATCTTCCTGCCGAGGCCTCCCGCCAGCACGGCGAAGCCTCCGAGGATCAGGAGCGCGATGACCGAGCGGCGGATGAGGAGGGAGGAAACCGAGATGTAGCCTTTCGTCGCGCGCTGGAACACGCGGTTGAAGCTCGCGAAGAAGCGCGCGAGGAGGCCCTTGCTCTCCGTGCGCGGGCGCAGGAGCAGCGCCGAAAGAGCGGGCGCGAGGCTGAGCGCGTTGAACGCCGAAATGAGGACCGAGATCGCGATCGTGACGGCGAACTGCTTGTTCAGCCGCCCCTGGATGCCGCCGAGGAAGGCGACCGGCAGGAAGACGGACGACAGGATGAGGGCGATCGCGACGACGGGACCCGAGACCTCGCGCATGGCCTGGAGCGTCGCCTCGCGCGGGGTCATTCCCTCCTCGATGTGGTGCTCGACCGCCTCGACGACGACGATCGCGTCGTCGACGACGAGGCCGATCGCGAGGACGAGGCCGAAAAGAGAGAGCGTATTGATCGAGAACCCGAGGAGCGGAAAGACCGCGAACGTGCCGATCAGCGACACCGGAACCGCGACGAGCGGGATGAGCGTCGCCCGCCAGTTCTGGAGGAAGAGGAAGACGACGAGGAGGACGAGGAGCATCGCCTCGCCGAGCGTGATGACGATCTCGCGGATGCCCTCGGTGACGGGCGCCGTCGTGTCGACGGAGACCGCGTAGTCCACGTCCTCCGGGAAGCGCTGCCTGAGATCCTCCATCGCCTTGCGGACGGCATCGGAGACGGCGAGCGCGTTGGACCCCGGCGCCTGGTAGATCGCGATGATCGATGCCGCCTTCCCGTTCATCCGGCCGACCTGCTTGTACGAGAGGGCGCCGAGCTCGATCCGCGAGACGTCTCCGAGGCGCACGGCGGACCCGTCGGAATTGAGGCGCACGACGATCTTCGCGAACTGCTCCGGCGTCAGGAGACGCCCCTGGGAGCGGACGGCGTAGGTGAACTCCTGCCCCTTCGGCGCGGGCTCGGCGCCGACCTGGCCCGCGGGGTTCACGGTGCTCTGCTGCTGGACCGCGCGCGTCAGGTCGCCGACCGTGAGCCCGAGCTTCGCGAGCTGATCGGGGTGGACCCAGATCCGCATCGCGTACTCGGACGCGCCGAAGTTGAGGACCTGTCCGACGCCGTTGACGCGGTAGAGCGCATCGTTGACGTTGATGAGCGCGTAGTTACCGAGGAAGAGGCCGTCGTACGTCCCCTTCGGCGAGAAGAGAGAGATGAGCAGGAGCGGCGTGCCCTGCGTCTTGCGGTACGTGAGCCCGAACTGGTTCACCTCGACCGGGATGCTGGGGAGCGCCTGTGCCACGCGGTTCTGCGCGTTGACCTGGTCGGCGTTCCGGTCGGTGCCGACGTCGAACGTCACGCGGACGGTGATCGTGCCGTCGTTCGCGTTCACCGACTGGAGGTACAGCATGTCCTCGACGCCGTTCATCTGCTGCTCGATCGGCGTCGCGACGGACTGCTCGATCGTGAGCGCGTCCGCTCCGGGGTAGGACGTCTGGATCTGGATGAGCGGCGGGACGATGTCGGGAAACTGGGCGATGGGCAATCCCAGCATCGCGATGAGCCCGCCCAAAACGGTCAGAATCGCGATGACGATCGCGACGATCGGCCGGTTGATGAAGAAGCGGGCCACGGCGTCACTTTCCCGCGTGCGCGGTCAAAGGCGGCGCGGCCGTTGCCGAAGGGGTCGTTGCCGCGGCGGAGGCCGCGTCGACGGGCGCGACGACCGTTCCCGACTTCACGCGGGAGAATCCTTCGACGACGACGCGCTCGCCCGCGGCGAGACCACTCTCGACGATCCACATGTTTCCGACGCGCTCGGCGACCTTGATCGTGCGGACCTGCGCGGCGTCTCCGGCGCCGATGACCGCGACCTGATACGCGCCCTGCATCTCGGCGACGGCACGCTGGGGCACGAGGATCGCACCCTTCCTGACCTTCACGACGGCGCGAACCTTGGCGTACTGGCCGGGACGCAGGGCGTTTCCGGGGTTCGGGAAGAGACCGATCGCGGCGATCGTTCCCGTGCGCACGTCGACGTTTCGTCCCGTGAGAAGCATCCGTCCCCTGCGCGGAAAGACGGTGCCGTCCGAGAGGACGAGCTCGAGCTCCGCGTTCCGCATGGCCGGATCGCGCTCGAGCTCGAGATACTCCTGCTCCCCGAGCTGGTAGAGGACGCGAAGCGGATCCACCTTGGAGACCGTCGTCAGAACCGTCTGTCCGTTGACGAGGTCGCCGACCTGCTGCTGCGCGATTCCGGCGATGCCCGCGATCGGAGACGTGACCCGGGTCCACGACAGGTTGAGCCGCGCCTGCGCGGCGGCCGCCGCGAGCGCGCCGACCGTCGCCCGTGCTCCGCGCTGCGCCGAGCGCGCGTTGTCGAGTTCCTGCTGGCTGACGGCGTGCTCTTTCGCGAGAGGTTCGTCGCGCGCCACGTCGAGGTCCGCTTTCGCGAGAGCGGCCTTCGCCTGCTCGAGGTTCGCCTCTGCCTGCTGGAGCTGCGCCTCGAACTGGCGGGGATCGATCTCGAAGAGGAGCTCCCCCTGCGCGACCGTGCTCCCTTCCTTGTAGACGCGCCTCAGGAGGTAGCCCTCCACGTGCGGGCGGATGTCCGCGTTCACGTCGCCCTCCGTCGTGCCGATCCATTCGCGCACGATCGGCTCGTCGCGCTGGATCGCGGGCGTCACGACGACCTTCGGGGGAGGAGCGGGCGCGGGGGCCTTCGCACGCGCGCAGGCGACGACGGCGAGAGGAAGGAGGAGGGCAAGAAAGCGTCTGGTCATCCGGTTACGTCTCCGCCGGCGCGGCCGGCTGCGCGGGGAATCGTGAGGACGGGGCAGGGGGCTCCGCGAATGATCGGGTGAGTCGTCGAACCGAGCATGTGAGGGTGGACGCCGACCACGAGAAGGTCGGCGGACTCGTCCTCGGCGGTCCTGAGGAGCGCGCGCGAGGGCGAGCCCGGAATCACGCGGGGGACGACGCGACCCGGCGAGGCGTCGAGAGGGGCGACCGCCCGGGCGAGGCTCTTTCGCGCCTCCTCGAGGAGCGTCGGGCCGTAGGACGAGGGCACGAGGCCGTGCCCGCCTTCCTCCGGAAGATCCCGGACGGCATGGACGACGACGAGCTCCGCCGAAGTCCGGTGCGCGAGGCCGGCCGCGTAGAGCAGCGGCGAGGGATCCTCGAGGTCGGCTCCGCAGACGATCTTACGGATCGGACCCTCCGCGTGCCCCGGGCCGCGCAGCGTCGCGACGGGCCGTCCTGCCCGGTGGAGCACGGTCTCGGCGACGGACCCGAGCATCAGGCGCTCGAGACCTCGGCCGCCGTGCGTGCCCATGACGATCGCCGACGCCCGGAGCGCCGCCGCGCGCCGGACGATCGACTCGGCGGGATCGCCCTCGGCGAATTCCGTATGGACGAGGAGGTCCGCTCCGCCGCACGTCCGGGCGAGCGCCTCGAGTCGCGAGGCCGCGGTCTCCGCGCCGTCGCCGTGCTCTCGTGCGTGAAGGAGCGTGAGCGGCGCGTGGGTGAGGCGTGCGAAGGCCGCCGCGAATCGCACCGTCCAGTCCGCGAGCTCCGAGAAATCGACGGCGCAGAGGAGCGGTGCGGACATCAGGTCTCCCGGCGGCGTGCGGTGAGGCCCGAGGACAGGAGGTCTGTCAGAAAGCGCGCGTCGGCCTCGGGAGGAGGCGGTGGCTTCTCGTGGATGCGCCGCAGGATGAGATCCCGCGCCGCGCCCGCGATCGTGATGGCCGCCCGCTCAGGATCGAGATTCCGGAGCTCGCCACGCTGTCGCCCGTGCTTGATCATGGCGACGAGCTGGTCGATGTGGCGGTGGTAGCGGCGGGACTGGCGCAGCCGCCGATCCTCGGAGTATTCGCCCGAGGCGAAGTAGACGCGGAAGAAGTCGCGGTTCTCGTCGAAATAGGCGAACTGCGCCGTGAGGACGCGTTCGAGCGCGTCGACGAACGGCCCCAGGCTACCGGCGGCGTCCGCGGCGGTCCGGAGGCGTTCGAGGAGGTCGTCCACCGCCGCCCCGACGGTCTTGTCGAGGATCTCGTCCCGGGAGCGGAAATACAGGTAGACCGTGCCTTTCGCGACGCCGGCCTCCTGCGCGATGTCCTCGACGGTCGTCTTCTCGAGGCCCTTGCGGCCGGCGACGCGCATGGCGGCCTCGCAGATTGCGCGACAACGGAATGCCTCGACTACCTGTGTTTTCGTCGACATAGATGTTGAAACCTTTGGTCAGAATACTGACCACGTGGTCATTCCAACTGACCACACGGTCATCTGTCAAGGCCGTCGTGCGCGGTGCGCGACGGTCGCTCGTCCTCGAGGAGGGCGCCCGCCGCGGCCATGACGCGATTGAGAGCGGGATCCGCTGCCACCGCGAGCCTGAAACCCGCCGCACCCTTCGTCCGTAGAATGGCGGCTCGCCCCGCGCCAAAGGAGTCCCTCATGGAAAGCACGAAGCGCCCTCTGCCGGTCCGTCTCGTCTCCGGCTTCTGGCTGGGCCTCGACTGGTCGCGCCGGGTCGTCGTCAACCTCCTCTTTCTCGCGATTGTCCTTTTCCTCGTCGGCATGGCCGTCTCCGGTCGGCCGAAAGTGCCCAAGGGGAGCGCCCTCGTCGTCAAGCCTCGAGGGGTCATCGTCGAGCAGCTTGCGGCCCGCTCTTTCAACGGCTTACTCGATGGCGCTGCCCGTGACGCGGGCCGCGAGACGCTTCTCAAGGATCTGATCGATGCGATCAGGGCGGCGAAGAACGACCGCCGGATCTCTTCGATCTTTCTCGACACGTCCGACATGAGCGGCGCGGGGCTGACGAAGCTCGACGACCTGCGGGAAACGCTTCTCGACTTCAGGAAGAGCGGCAAGAAGGTCGTCGCGTATTCGGAGGCGTATCTTCAGGGCTCTTACGCCCTCGCGTCCGCGGCCGACGAGGTCTGGCTTCACCCCGAGGGCGCGGTGCTCCTCGAGGGATTCGGAAGGTGGCGGACCTATTACAAGGAAGGCATCGATCGCCTTGGCATCGACTGGCACGTCTTCCGCGTTGGCGAATACAAGTCGGCAGTCGAACCCTTTCTCCGGAACGACGCGTCCCCCGAGGCGAAGGAGGCGGACCTGAAGTGGCTCTCGAACCTCTGGAGCTCGTGGGTGAAGGACGTCGCTGCGGGGCGGAAGCTCCGGCCCGAGGACGTGAACGGCTACGTCGAGATGATTGGCAAGCGGCTGGAGGCGGCGAATGGTGACTTCGCGAGGATCGCGCTCGAAGCGAAGCTCGTCGACAAGCTCGGCTACCGCGACGAGATCCGGAAGCGAATGATCGAGCTCGCGGGCGAAAACGAGAAAGAGCACACCTTCCGGCAGGTCGACGTCGCCGACTACCTCGAGGCCAGGGGGGGCGACCGGACCGGCGCGAAGGGACGAGGCGACGCCGTGGCGGTCGTCGTCGCGGTCGGCGAGATTCTGGACGGCAGTCAGCCTGCGGGGAAGATCGGAGGCGACTCGACGGCTGCCCTCATCCGCCAGGCGTGGCAGGACGACAAGGTGAAGGCCATCGTCCTGCGTGTCGACAGCGGTGGTGGCAGCGCCTTCGCTTCGGAGGTCATCCGCCGCGAGCTCGTCCTCGCGCGGCAGCATGGGAAGAAGGTCGTCGTCTCCATGGGCTCCGTGGCGGCTTCCGGCGGCTATTGGATTGCGACCGCCTCCGACGAGATCTGGGCCAGCCCTGACACGATCACGGGCTCCATCGGCATCTTCGGGATGTTCCCGACGGTGGAGAAACCTCTCGCAAAATACCTCGGGATTCACGTGGACGGCGTCGGGACGACGCGGTTCTCGGGCGCACTGCGGGTGGACCGGCCGATGAATCCCGAGGTGGCGGGGATGTTCCAGATCGCGATCGAGAAGGGCTATCGGGACTTCCTTGCGCGCGTCGCCGAAGCTCGGAAGATGACGCCCGAGGACGTGGACAAGATCGCCCGCGGCCGCGTCTGGAGCGGGGGCGACGCCTCCGAGCGAAAACTCGTCGACAGGCTGGGGAGCTTCCCCGATGCCCTTGCCTCCGCGGCGCGGCTGGCCGGTCTCCCGAAGGTCTTTCGCGTGTGGTACGTCGAGAAAGAGCGGACCTTCAAGGAGAAGCTGATCGCAAACCTGCTCAATTCGCGCGCACGGTTCGCGCGCGCGTTGGGTATCGAGGAGCCCGAGCCGCCGGCTGTTCCCGCCGTGGTGCGGGTCGTTGCCGAACAGCTTGGCGAGACCGCGAAGCTCCTCTCGTTCAACGACCCGAACGGGGCCTACGCCTATTGTTTCTGTGACGTGAAGTGACGCGTGGCCGGAGCGAGCGTCCGGCCGACCGGGGCTCTCGACCTTGCGACGGGCCGGGGCCCGCGCCTCCGGGCGGCCCGCCGCGTCCGGCGGGCCGCACCACGCCGGGGGTCACGGAACGACCTTGATCTCCGGGTCGATGACGAAGACCTTCTTGGTCTTGTTGTCGGTGACGTTCACGGCGTATTCGTGAGACTTGTGGTCGGCGTCGGGCTTCACTTGCGGGGACACGACGTGCTTGCCGTGCATCTGGAACGGCCCATCGAAGGGGCCTTGCGTGCCGTCCTTGAAGACGATCTCGACGTTGACGTCCAGCCAGGGCGGGCTGACGACCCAGTGCGCGTAGTGTTTCGCCGAGCGGCTGAGGACGAGGATCTTGCCGCGTGACTCCGCGTGGTCCGTGACGGGTTCGAGGGCGCCCGTGATCCGGCCGTCCTCGTCGTGATTGATGTGGATGGTCGCCATCCGTGCCTTGGAATGATCGTGTGCCATCGTGCTGCTCATGACGTTTCCCTTCCTTTCCGGTGCTTTTCGAGGATCTGTGAGTATCGCGGTTCGGCGCGGAGCGAGGTGAATTCCGGTTCGGTCTCGACCTCGTGCGGCCCGAGGCCGTGGCCAAGCGCCCGGTCGAGCGCGTCGAGCGCGGAGCTCGTCATGCCGGCTCGGGCGAAGACGATGGCCGAGGATTGAAGGACGAGCACGTTGTCGGGCTCGAGAGCGAGAGCCTTCTGGATGGCCGCGAGACCGGATTTCGTTCTCGAGGTCCTGGCGAGGGCGACGCCGATGACGGCCTGGGCCTCGCCGCTCCGCGGGTTGACGCGAAGAGCCTCCGTGGCGAGGCGGACCGCCTCGCCGTATTCGTGCGATGCGCGGTCCGCCTCGCCGGAAATCCGCAAGAGGACGTCGGCGAAAGCCTTGTGGGTCCAGAAATCGAGGGGGTCGAGCTCGGCGGCGCGCCCGAGCGCCCGCGCCGATTCCGGGTACCGCCCCTGCATGTAGTAGAGCGTGCCGAGATTCGAGAACGCCGGCGCCGTCGGGGCGATCTCCGTCGACCGCCGGAGCGCCGCTTCAGCCCGTGGATAGTCCTCCATGCGGATGTAGGCCGCGCCGAGGTTGTAGTGAAGGCGCGCGACGCCGGGATTCAGCTCGATTCCTTTCCGGTAGGCGTCGGCGGCCTGCGAGTAGCGGTGGGTGCCGAAGTAGAAGTACCCGAGCCCGCTGTACGCGCTCCAGGCCCGCGGCCGGAGCTTCACGACACGCTGAAAGGCCTTCTCGGCCTCGTCGAGCCGGCCGGCTTTCATGAACGAGAGAGCGAGGACACGGAGCGTGTCGGGGTCGTCTGGCCTTTGCTGGAGACTCTTCTGGAAGACCCTGATCCCAGCCTCGGTTTCGCCGGTCGCCGACAGGATCCGGCCGAGCGTGACCTGCGCCTCGGGGAGAGTCGCGTCGAGCGCCACGGCGCGTTCGGCCGCCGTCCGGGCGAGCTCGGCCAGCGTCACGTCCTTCGAGAGGTCGTACGACGCAAGGTAGGCCCGCCCGAGAGCGGCCTCGACGAGCGCCGATTTCTCTGCGTCGGGGAGCTTCGTAAGGAGGCTGATCGCCTTCTCGACCGAATCCTTGTCGTCGTACCGCTCGAGGTAGCCGGTTGCGACGACGTAATCGGTCTGAGCAGGGCCTGGCGCGAACGTGGAAGACGCAGGTGCGGAGGCGGGCGCGCCGCTCGCGAGCTGGACGCGCAGCGTCGCGATGAGCTTCTGCGTCAGCTCGTCCTCGAGACGGAAGTGTTCGGTCGCGGGACCGGTTACCTCGCCGGCGGCCAGCTGGACCGGGGAGCCGGCGAGAAGCACGGTGTACGAGAGCTGGCGCGTATCGCCCACCTGCCGGACAGCGGGCTGGACGAGGAGGTTGGCTCCCGTGTCGCGCGCCCATTTCGCAAGGTCAGTCTCCTGGAGCATGGCCGGACCGGAGGAATGCATGATCGCGACGCCGGGGACGCTCTGGAGCCTGACACCGAGGCTGACGGATACGCCGTCGCAGAGCTGCCGCCCGTCCGGGCGCCCCGTGAGGTCGGTGGCCGGGAGAATGGCGAGAAGCTTCGAAGCCGGGAGCGCGTTCGTGCTCCGTCCACGCAGTGAGACGTAAACGAGGACGGCGGCGGCGACGGCGAGGAAAGCCCCCGCGCTCGCCCAGACGCGCGGCGCCCGCGGGGCGAAGCTTCGTGAGGAGACGTGGCTCTTTCCCTCGCCGGCAACTTCCAGCTGGTGCCTCACGTGCGCCATGTCCGGGGCGCGCTTGTCGAGGTCTTTCGTGAGGCACTCCTCGAGAAGAGTGCGAATCCGGGGCGGCGTCTCCTTCGGGAGCGCGGTCCAGTCGGGTTTGCGCTCGAGGATGGCGACGAGGATGTCGGTCTGGGACTCGCCCGAGAACGTCTTCCTCCTGGCGAGCATCTCGTAGAGGAGACACCCGAACGACCAGACGTCGCTCCGCCGGTCGAGGACCCGGCCCCGCGCCTGCTCGGGACTCATGTAGGGCACGGTGCCGAGCACCACTCCCTGTCGCGTGGCGTCGGCCTCGAGCGTCGGGGACTCGGAGATGTCGGAGCCGCTCGTTCCGGGGGCGAAAGCCTTGGCGAGACCGAAATCGAGGAGCTTCACCTGGCCATCGGGCGTGACTTTCACGTTCGCGGGCTTCAGGTCGCGGTGGAGGATCCCCTTCGCGTGGGCCGCGTCGAGGGCCTCGGCGATCTGCCGGGCAATGGCGAGAGCGCGCGGAAGCGGAAGAGGCCCCGCGACGAGAAGCTCTTTGACGGTGTCGCCCGGCACCATCTCCATGACGAGGAGCTGAACGCCGTCGACGTTCTCGAAGCTGTAGATCGCCGCGATGTTCGTGTGGTTGAAGGCGGCGAGAAGCTGCGCCTCGCGCTGGAACCGGCCGATCACCTCGCGGTCGCGGGCGACGGTCTGAGGCAGGACCTTCAAGGCGACTTCGCGCCCGAGCCGTGTGTCGCGCGCCCGCCAGACTTCGCCCATTCCGCCCGCGCCGAGCGGCGCAAGAATCTCGTACGGGCCGACCTTCGTGCCGGGAAAGAGGCTCATGAAGTTGTCGACGGCGATTATGGCCGACCGGGCTTTGCGCGGGTGGGAGTCGCCCGACGCCCGCCGCGACTGATCACTTCGAGGACGAGCGGCCGTGAAGTCGTCGATGCGCGACCCGGGAGAGGTAATCTCGCGGCGCGGAGACTCGCGGTCGTCTTCGCTTTTCGACCGGAGGTAAGAATGAGAGTCGGTCCTCTGCTCCTCGCGACCATCGTCGCTGCCCCCGTGTTCGCCCAGCAGAAGCCGTCGGCTCTCGCGCAATGCCGCGCAGACCTCGTCCAGACCCGCGCCGACAACGATGCACTCCGAGCGGATCTCGCACGCCTTCGCAAGGAACTGGACGACCTTAGGAAGACCGCGTCCGCGAAAACCACGACGCCTGCCGAGGCTCCGACTGCGAAGGCCGCCGAGACCGCGGACGCTCCGGTTCGCGATGCGATGGCCGCTCTGCGAGCGGTCGAGAGCGTGATCCTCACCGGCGCTTACGTCGACTTCAAGAAGGTCTTCTTGGACGCGAAGGTCAAGGTGGACGCTCTTCCGGCAGGGGAGAAGACAGAAAGGCTCCACGAGGTCCTCGACGTCTACGCGGACGCGGAGTCGGTGTGGAGCGCTTACATGGCGAACAGACAGATCCTCTATCGATCAGCACTCGAGAAGATTCTTCCGAGGAATCCCGGCCTCCAGAGCGCCGCGCGCGCTCAGTTCACCACGAGCGAGTACACGAACTACTACCTGGATTCCGTGATGGACTTTCTTGCTGCGTCCGCCAAGGCGAAGCTCGCGGCGATTTCATGAGAACCCTGCGTCTGCTCGTCGTTCTCGCCCTCGGCAGCCTGATGCCTCTCACCGCGCAGCAGGTGGGCGTGCCTCCAAACCCCGCGATCGACATGGACGGTTTTCTCCGCTCCGCGACAGTCGCGGCACGCCACCGGGAATCACGCCGCGTCTCCGAGGAGGAGTTCCTCAGGATGAGCCGCGAGCCGGGCACGCTCGTCCTCGACGCGAGGAGCAAGCAGAAATACGACGAGCTCCACCTGAAGGGAGCGGCCAACCTCAGCTTCCCGGACATCGCGGTCGACTCGCTCCAGGCGTTGATTCCCGACAAAGCGACGCGGATCCTCATCTACTGCAACAACAACTTCCGCAACGCCCGAGGACCGTTCCCGACGAAGCTTCCGAGCGCGTCGCTCAATCTCTCGACCTATACCGTGCTCTACAGCTACGGTTACCGGAACATCTTCGAGCTCGGTCCGCTCATCGACATCAAGACCACGAAGCTGCCGTTCGTGCCGACGAGGACGCTCGAGGCGATCCAGAAAGCCCGGTAGCGAACTTCAGAACACGAACATGCCGACTGCCGCGCCGGCCATCAGGAGCGTCGTCACGCAGACGGCGGCAATCGCGAGGCGCGAGCTCGGTTGTCCTCCCATGAGCTTCCGATCCGAGGCAACCAGAAGAACCCCGACCAGGAGAAACGGCGCCAGCAGGCCGTTGACGACGGCCGACCAGTAGAGAGCTTTCACGGCGCCGACGCCCAGGAAGTCGAGGGCCACGCCCGCGACGGTCGAGATCGACACGACGGCGTAGAACTGCGGAGCACCACCGAGTCTCCTGTCCAACCCCTGCCGCCACCCGAACGTCTCCGCGAACGCGTAGGCAGCCGATCCCGCCAGAGTCGGGATCGCGAGGAACCCGACGCCGACGATCCCGACCGTGAAGAGCGTCGCCGCGAAACGACCCGCGAGCGGACGAAGCGCCTCCGCAGCCTCTCGAGACGTCTCGATCTTCGTCATGCCGTGCGCGTGGAGCGTCAGGGCCGTCGTGAGGATGATGAAGAACATCACGAGGTTCGAGAAGAACATCCCGACGCCTACGTCGAGCTTCCGATCGAGGATCTGCCTCGAGGTCGCGCCCCGGCGGCTGACGAGAGTCCGGTGTCCCCTGGCCTTGTCCTCCTCGACCTCCTCGGAGGCCTGCCAGAAGAAGAGATACGGGCTGATCGTGGTGCCGAGAATCGCCACCAGAATGCCCCACGCCGCCTTGCCCTTCGGCCAGCTCGGAACGAGGGCGTGACGAATCACGTCGGACCAGTTCGGACCGATGATGAGGGCGGTGATCACGTACGCGAAGAGCACGACCGTCAGCCACCGCAGAACGGACGCAATCTGCCGGTAGTGAAGCTTCACCATCGCCACCGTGATGGCGACTCCGAAGAGGACGACGGAGACGTGCGAGCTCACACCGGAAAGCATTTCGGCCGCGTCGGCCATGCCGGCGAGGTCCGCCGCGATGTTGATCGTGTTCGCGACGAGAAGAGCGAGAGCGACGACGATCAGGATCGGCCGGGGGAGTTTCTTGCGGAGTGCGCTTGCCAGCCCCTCCCCCCTCACCATCCCGATCCGGGCGCACATCATCTGAACCGCCGCCATGAGAGGGAACGTCAGCAAAGCCGTCCAGAGCATGCTGGTGCCGAGCAGCGCCCCCGCCATCGAGTACGTGGCAATCCCCGACGGGTCGTCGTCGGCGGCGCCGGTGATCACTCCCGGGCCGAGGGCGGCGAAGAAGCGCCTGAACCCGCCGCGGTCTCTGGCCAGAGCCTTGCGCGCCGTCACGCGGCAAGTGTGCACCGACGCCATGACCAGAGTCGAGAACCACTTTCCTCGAACCTCGGCACGGCGCGTGCCACCCGTCGGCGAGGACGACGGACGACGGAAATGCTGGTGATAGTGTCGCCGCGTGCGTCACAAATCGAAGCGTCACACCGAAAGACACCGGAGCGGCCGCACCGGCTGGCTGCGGGCCGCGGTCCTGGGATCCGACGACGCGATCGTTTCGACCGCGAGCCTCATGATCGGCGTGGCAGCTTCCTCCGCGTCGAAAGGAGCCATCCTCGTCGCCGGGGTCGCGGGGCTCGTCGCAGGGGCGATGTCGATGGCCGTCGGCGAGTACGTCTCGGTCAGCTCGCAGCGGGACTCGGAGAAAGCCGACGTGGCGCGCGAGCGGCAGGAGCTCGCCGACGAGCCGGTCGCCGAGCTGAAGGAGCTGGCCACGATCTACGTGAAACGAGGGCTCGACGAGCCCCTCGCGATGAAGGTCGCCCGGCAGCTGAGCGCACACGACCGGCTCGGCGCGCACCTGAAAGACGAGCTCGGAATCGACCGAACGTCCCTCGCGCGCCCGCTGCAGGCGGCATGGGTCTCGGCCGCGAGCTTCGGGTCCTTCGCGCTCGTCCCGATCGTGGCGCTCCTCGTGGCGCCGCCGTCCCTGCGGATCGCCGCCATCGCGGCTCTCTCGCTCGCCAGCCTCGCGGCCCTCGGCGCCTTCGGCGGCCACCTCGGGGGCGCGCCCGCCGGCCGCGCGGCGTTGCGCGTGACTCTGGGGGGCGGCCTCGCGATGGCCGTGACCGCCGCGATCGGGCGGCTCTTCGGCGTCGTGACAGGCTGAGCGCGATCAGCGCCTGAGAGAGCACCTTCGCGGCTGGGTCCCGTGGCTCTTCGTCAGACGCT
Organism: Thermoanaerobaculia bacterium; assembly: GCA_036385755.1. Taxonomy (GTDB): domain Bacteria; phylum Acidobacteriota; class Thermoanaerobaculia; order UBA5066; family UBA5066; genus Fen-183. The sequence continues at coordinate 6,570 of DASVJU010000263.1, read as the reverse complement.
CGACTTCCACGACCGGATGATTCATCGGGTGCCTTCTTGCGCTGCGGACGGAAAAAAGGCCAGCGCGTCGCGCAGAAAGTCGCCCGTGCCGAGAACACGACGGACACGCCGCTCCGCCGGCGAGCGCGCGAGTCCGTTGCGGCGCCGGTTCGATGGTATAAGTCCCGGTAGGCAAATTGGGTGTTTAAATTTGAGTCTCTGTCGCATTTGCGCGATGCGGGCTTCGGCGTAGGGCCGGGGTCGGTGCTGGCGGTGTCGGCGCTCGCGCTGGCCCTGCTGGCGCCCGGTTGCCGCAGACCGACCGGGAGCGGAACGGCGGCGGCAGGCCCGGCGCTTCCGGCTTCACCTCCGGTCGCGGCGGGTCCGGACGACCTGTTCGAAGACGTGACGGCGAAGTCGGGGATCGACTTCGTCCATCAGCTCGCGAGCGGCAAGCTCACCAACATCGTGGAGTCGGTCGGAGCAGGCGGCGTCGTCTTCGACTACGACGGCGACGGCCTCCTCGACGTCTATCTCGTCAACTCCGGGCCCCACGCGGTCATCTCGCCGGGTCCGGACGGCACCCCGCGCCTCCCGAACCGGCTCTATCGCAATCGCGGCGACGGGACGTTCGAAAACGTCACGAAGAAGGCCGGCGTGGCGGGCTCCGGCTACGGCGTGATGGCGGTCGCCGCCGACTACGACAACGACGGGCACGTCGATCTCTTCGTCGTGAACGTGGGGCGGAGCATCCTCTACCGCAACCGCGGTGACGGGACGTTCGAGGACGTCACGATCAAGGCCGGGCTCGGACAGGAGGGGACGAGCGTCGCGGCGACGTTCCTCGACTATGACAACGACGGCCTCCTCGACCTCTTCCTCGTCAACTACCTCACGTACGACCCCGGCTACAAGCTCCACTACGGCCCCGATGGCTACCCGGGTCCGCTCGCCTACAAAGCCGAGTTCAATGTTCTCTACCGCAACCGCGGGGATGGCACGTTCGAGGACGTGAGCGAGAAGGCGGGAGTGAGAATCCCGAACAGCCGCGGGATGGGCGTGGCGGTCTCCGACTTCAACGGGGACGGGTACCAGGACCTCTACGTCACGAACGACGCCTCTCCGAACCAGCTCCTCCTCAATGACGGCAAGGGCCGGTTCAGGGACGCGGGAGTCGAGATGGGCGCGGCCTTCAGCCAGGACGGGGACGCTGCCGCTTCGATGGGGGCCGCGATCGGGGACGTGAACGGGGACGGCCTGCCGGACATCCTCGTCACCTCCATCGGCTACGGCTCGCTCTACCTCGGGACGAAGGAGGGCCTCTTCGACGACAAGATCATGTCGTCGGGAATCGGTCGGATCAAGGCGCAGTACGCGTCGTGGGGCGGCAGCTTCATCGACTTCGACAACGACGGAAACCTGGACGCCGTGATCGTGAACGGAGACCTGCACTACCTGAACGGGTGGGAAGCGCTCCTGCTCGAGAACGACGGGACGGGAGTCTTCAAGGACGCCGCGCAGAAGGGCGGAGCCTTCTTCAGGACGAAGTTCCGGGGACGGGGCGCCACGGTCTTCGACTTCGACAACGACGGACGGATGGACATCCTGACGACGAACATCGCGGATCGCCCGGTCCTGCTCCGAAACCGGGACGCGTCGGGGAACACGTGGATCTCGCTCGACCTCGAAGGGACGAAGTCCAACCGCGACGGGTTCGGGGCGAAGGTGACGCTGAAGGCCGGAGGGCGCACCTACCGAGCGGAGGCGCGCTGTCCGACGACGTATCTCTTTCAGGGCGACCGGCGCCTCCACTTCGGGCTCGGCAAGGCGTCGAACGTCGACGTGATCGAGATTGCATGGCCGAGCGGCCGGAGCCAGCGGCTGGAGAACGTCCGGCCGGGGCAGATCCTGAAGGTGCGTGAGCCGGGTGAACGCCGATGACGGCGCGGCGGCTCTCGATCCTGGGCGCCTGTTTCCTCGGGACGCTGGCGTGCCGGGGACGAAAGGCTCAAGTGCCGGCGGGAAGCCTGGTCATCGCGCAGACTCCCGTTCTCTCCGCCGCGTCCTCCAACCAGCGGAGCGCGCTCGACGCGCGCATTCCGCCGGGCAGCCGCGTGATCCTCGCGTCGCCGCCGCTGAAGCCGGAAGACGTGCGCGTCCTTTCGGAAGGCCTCGCCGCCGCGGGTGAGCCCTTCGTGACACCCGACGGCCAGCGGGCTCTCTTCACGGGGAAAAAAACACCTGACGGCGCGTGGCAGATCTACGAGGTCTTGCTGGGCGGGGGAGAACCGCGCGCCCTCACGTCGATGCCGGGAGGCGCCGCGAGCCCGGCCCTCCTCGCGGACGGAAGCGTCGTCTTCGCGTCTCCGGTCCGCGGCTCCGAAGACGGCTGGTTTCCGAAAGATCCCGCGGCGCTCTGGGCGCTCGCTCCAGGAGGCGCCTCTCCGAAGCGGCTGACCTGGGGCACCGCCTCCGCGGCCGACCCGACGGTCCTTCAGGACGGCAGGATCCTCTTCGTGTCGGCGGTTCCGCCGGAATCGTCGCCGCCCCGCGTCTCGCTCTTCACCGTCTACAACGACGGCACCAGCGTCAGCCCTTACGCATGCCAGCACGACGGGTCCGGCGAGATCGGCCATCCCCGCGAGCTGCCCGACGGGCGCATCACGTTCCTTTCGCGGACGACCCGCTCCGGGCGCGGCGGCGTTACCGAGATGATCCTCCCGTCCCGCCCGTGGATGAGCCGGCGAGAGCTCCTGCCGGCGGCTGTGATTGCGGAGCCGCTCTTTGACGACCCCGCCTGGGACGAGGCCGAGCGAGTTCGGACCGAGCCCCGGAAGAGGCCGATGGGAAGAATCTCCACCATCGACATTGCCAAGAAGAGCGGCGTGATCTTCTGCATCGACGTCGACCACACGACGTATGAGCCGCGGACCCGGGCGGCCCGGGTCCGGATCCTCGCGGCCGGGGGCGGCGGAACGTCGCGCCCGCTCGGAGAGGTTCCGGTGCACGAGGACGGCTCGTTCATGGCGGAGGTGCCGGCCGACGTGGCGCTCGGCTTCGAGGCGCTCGACGAGGCGGGCCGCGTCGTGCGTCGGCTCCCGCCCTCGGTCTGGGTCCGGCCGGGAGAGAACCGGGGCTGCATCGGCTGTCACGAGCCGCACGGGCTCGCGCCGAGGAACCGGCGGCCTCTCGCGGTAAAAGAGCCGCCCGTCGCGATTGGCCTCGTCGCGCGGACGGGATCCGTGAAGAGATCGTCGCCATGAGGATGAGGGGTTTCGCCACCACCGCAACCACGGGAATCCTCGTCGCGGCGGGCCTGTGCGCGGGGGCACGGTGGCACATGCTGAAGATGTCCGGCAGGAAAGACCTGACCGGAGTGAAGAGCTGCCAGACGTGCCACGGGCGGCCCAGAACCGTGGAGGAGCTTCCCTGGGCGAAGCCTCGCCCGCACCACGCATCGCCGGGCGGTCTCGTCGTGTCTCCGGATGGCAAGCGCCTCTTTGTCGCCCTCGACGACATGGACGAGGTGGCCGAGGTCGACACGGTAACGCTCCTCGTCGTCAGGAGATCGAAAGTGCCGGGCGGCCCGACGGGTCTCGCGCTGGACCCGGCGGGCGAGCATCTCTACGTCACATGCCGGAGCGGCGACCGCGTGGCGGCCCTCGAGACGGCGATGCTGAAGGAAGTGGCGGCTGCGCCGGTCGGGACCGCTCCGGTCGGGATCGCGTGGATCCCGTCGCAGGGCTCGGGCCGGCTCGTCGTCGCGAACTCTGTTTCAGACGACGTGACCGTCCTTTCAGCCTCTCCGCTCGCGAGCCTCGGGCTTCTCGCCGGCGGGCGGGAGCCGTACGCAGTCGCGGCGTCGCCCGACGGCAGCACGGCCGTGGTCGTGAGCCGGATGGCAAGCCTCGCGCGGGGAGACGAGGTCCCGGCGGCCGAGGTCACCGTGGTCGATCCGGCGGCCCTCCGCGTCGTCTCGCGCGAGAGGCTCGAGTCGGGCCACCTGTCGGAAGGGATCTGCGCGGTGCCGGGGCGGCCGTGGACCCTGTCGCCAATACTCAAGGTACGCAACCTCGTCCCGATCACCCACGCGGCGCAGGGTTGGGTGGTGTCCGCCGGCGTCGCGGTTTGCGATCTCTCGAAGGGTTCGGTCGTCGAGCTCCCGCTGGACGAGACGAACGCCTACTTCGCTGATCCGTCGGGGATCGCCGTCGAGCCGTCCGGGAAGCGCGCATTCATCGCTTCCGCGGGCGCGAACGTCGTGACGGTCGTGGACCTCGCCCGGCTCTCGCACTGGCTCGAGACCGCCGACGACGGCGCCCGGCGCGGCGCGATCGACGACCTGCAGCTCTCGCCGGAGTACGTCGTGGCCCGCGTTCCCACGGGGCTCAATCCCCGCCAGGTTGCGCTGAGCCCCGACGGCCGCACGCTCTGGGTCGCGGAGCGCCTCCAGGACTCCGTCCTCGCTCTCGACACGGGGACCCTCCAGCCGATCGGGCGGGTCGTCCTCGGGGACGGCGGAAGCAACGACCCGATCCGGCGCGGAGAGAGAGTCTTCGCCCGCGCCTCGACCACGTTCCAGGGGCAGTTCTCCTGCCGCTCGTGCCATCCGGACGGGCACGCGGACGGCCTGGCCTACGACTTCGACATCGACGGCGTGGGCCGCGACATCGTCGACAACCGAAGCCTCCAGGGGCTCGCGGGGACCGAGCCGTTCAAGTGGACGGGGAAGAACCCGTCGCTCAGGGTCCAGTGCGGGCCCCGTTTCGCCAAGGTGCTCACGCGCTCCGACCCGTTCGGCGAAAGGGACCTCGACGACCTCGACGCGTTCATCTTCTCCCTCCCGCCGAGCCGAACGCGGTCGTCCGGGCCGTGGACGGATGCCCAGAGGCGGGGGCGCGAGATCTTCTTCGCCACGGGGACGACCGACGGCCGGGAGATCCCGTACGGCCTGAGATGCTCCACGTGCCATCGCCCTCCGCTTTACACGGACCATCTCCCCGCCGACGTCGGTACGAAGGGGCGGGCCGACAACACCGGCCTTTTCGACACGCCACACCTCCTCGGGATCGCCGCCTCCGCACCGTTCCTTCACGACGGGCGGGCGGCAACGCTGGAGGAGATCTGGACCGTCTACAACCCGAAGGACCAGCACGGTGTCACGAACTACATGAACAAGATCCAGCTCAACGACCTGATCGAGTACTTGAAGAGGTTGTGAGATGACGAAAAAGAGCGTAGCCGTCCTGGCGTGTGCCGCCGCAGCTCTCGTCCTGACCGGCCCGCTGAAGGCACGGAGCGGCAGACCCGCCGCCGAGCTTCCCTTCCCGCTCATCGAGCGCTTCGAGCATTTCGGGCTCGAACAGGGGCTCCCGGCCTGGAAGGTGCACTGCGTCCTGGCCGACAAGGGGAAGGTCTGGGTCGGGACGACGAAAGGGCTCGCGGTCCTCGAAGGGAAGACGTTCAACGTCATCGGCCCCGATCAGGGCCTTTCGCACTCCGTCGTCACGGCTCTCGCCGTCGACCCGGCGACGGGGGACCTCTGGGCCGGAACGCTGCGGGGCCTCAACCGGATCAGCGCCGGCAAGGTCGAGACCTTCACGCAGACGAGCAGCGGGCTGCCGAACAACGTGGTCTACAGCGTCGCCGTCGGGAAGGACGCGGTCTGGGTGGCGACCGCCGCGGGTGTGGGCCGAAGGGACTCGAGGACGGGGAGCTGGAGCCTCTTCGACGCGACGAACACGCTGATGCACGAGCCATGGGCGTACGCGGTCACCCTCAGCCCGGAGAAGCTGTACGTCGGGATCTGGGCGGGCGGCATCGTGGAGCAGGACCTGGCGCGCGGGACGTGGAAAGAGTACCGGGATCCCGACGGCGAGTTCGAGCTGGACCTCGCGCCCGACGACGGACCGATCAGCGACATCTCGTCCTGGGCCACGTGGGAGGACGGAATCCTCTGGCAGGGGAGCTACTTCGGAGTTGCCCGTTATGACGGGAACCGGTGGAAGAGCTACCTCGAAAAGAAAAGTCCGCTCGTGTCCAACTTCGTCAACTTCATCGCCGCGAAAGGCCGCGTCGCCTGGATCTGCACCGACCGGGGCCTCACGGTAACGGACGGGACGAGCTGGGCGACGTACAAAAGTGCCGAGGGCGGGGGTGGAACACTGGAAATCACGCGCCCCGGCGCCCCGCCGGAGAGACGCAGGACGGCAACGGCGATGTCCAACGACTTCATCCTGGGAGCCTCGATCACCGAGAACGAGGTGTGGTTCGCCACCTCCCACGGTCTCACGCGCGGCATCCTCGCCGGGAGGAACGCCCAGGCCACGGGCGTGCGAACGACGCCCACACAAGGAGCCTCGAGATGACGAAAGCGACGTACTTCGAGACGCCGGTCCGGGTGGACTCCCGGTACTCCGAGGCCGAACAGGCCGAGCGGTTGGCCTTGGGTCTCCCGCCGGACGCGGCGGCGCCGCGAGGCCTCATCAGCGCGCTGCCGCGGCTCGGCCGGGCGGTCGTGAAGAAGCGCGCGATCCGCGCTCCGCAGGTCCTGAATGAGGCCCCCGACTACCCGCAGGCCGTCTCTTTCTC
>DASVJU010000262.1:0-14798 GCA_036385755.1 Thermoanaerobaculia bacterium | reverse complement strand
CCGGCGAACCGGGGCCCTCCGAACCTCTCGAAGAATCTTCGGAATCTTCCTATCCGGTCTTGCGTTTGCTGCCGCCGTGGGAGCCGCCGCCCCTCGGCCCGGAGCCCTTCGGCCCCTTCGGAGCCGTGTAACCCTTCTTCTTCTCGACCGGCGCTTTCGCTTTCTTCTCGCCCTTCTCGGTCTCGGCTTCGGCCTCCGCGCCCTCGCCCTTCTTCTCGGCCTTGTCGGCGTCGCTCTTGCCTTCACTCTTGCCGGAGACGAGCTTCTTGGCCTTCTCGAGAAGCGACTGCTTCTTTTCGTCGGCGGCCTTCGCCGCGACCTTCTTCGCCGCCTGGCGGTGCGCCCAGTCGAAATCGATGAACTCGAGGATCGCCATCTCGGCGCCGTCGCCCTGACGCCGTCCGAGCTTCATGATGCGGGTGTAGCCGCCGGCGCGCTCCTTGAAGCGGGGCGCGATCTCCTCGAAGAGCTTCTTGACGGTCGCCGCCTCGGGAATGGTCTTCAGGGCGAGCCGGCGCGCGTGGAGGCCGCCTCGCTTCCCGAGGGTGATCATCTTCTCGATGAGCGGCCGGAGGTCTTTCGCCTTCGGCAGCGTCGTCTGGATCCGCTCGTGCGTGATGAGGGACGAAAGCTGGTTCCTGAAGAGCGACTTTCGGTGCGCCGTCGTCCGGCCGAGCTTGCGGCCCGCGCGATTGTGCTGCATGGATTCCTCAGCGACCCGCGCCGGCCGGAGACTCGAGCTTCATGCCGAAGGCGAGGCCCTTGTCGCGCAGGATGTCCTTGATCTCGTTCAGACTCTTCCGTCCGAAGTTCTTCGTTTCGAGCATGTCCTTCTCGGTCTTCTGGACGAGCTCGCGAAGAGTGCGGATACCGGCGTTCTTCAGGCAATTCGCGCTGCGCACGGAAAGCTCGAGCTCCTCGACGTTCGTGTCGAGAAGAGCGTCGAGCTCGCTCTGCGGCATCTCGGCTCCGGCCGCCTGGGCCGCCTCGTCCGTCTCGACGTTCACGAAGATCGCGAGATGGTCGCGGATCAGGACCGCGGCCACCCCGACGGCATCGCGCGGGGAGATCGTGCCGTTCGTCCAGACCTCGATGACGAGCTTGTCGTAGTCCGTCGCCTGGCCGACGCGGGCCGCCTCGACGTGGTAGTTCACGCGCCGGACGGGCGAGTGAGCCGAGTCGAGCGGAATCGTTCCGATCGGAGCCTCCGGATCGAAGTTGCGGTCGGCCGGCACATAGCCGCGCCCTTTGCTGACCGTCGCCTCGAGGCGCAGGCGCCCTCCGTCGGCCAGCGTCGCGACGGGGGCGTCGGGATTGAGAATCTCGATCTGGGCATCGTCCTCGAATGCGTCGGCGGTCACGCCGCCCTTCGTCTTGACGTCGAGCGTGAGCGCGCGCGGGCCGTCTTCGTGCAGCCGGATCGCGAGGCCCTTGAGATTGAGGATGATGTCCGTGACGTCTTCGACGACGCCCGGGACGGCCGTGAACTCGTGCTCCACGCCCTCGATCTTCACCGCGGTGACTGCGGCGCCCTCGATCGAAGAGAGAAGGACGCGCCGGAGCGCATTGCCGACCGTCGTGCCCCAGCCCCGCTCGAGCGGCTGCGCCGTGAAACGTCCGTAGTTGCCCTTCTCTTCATCGACCTCGAGACGGTTCGGACGCTGAAAACCCTTCCACAACATGTTTCTCTCCTGTCCCTGCGACTGATCCGCTGAGCGGCGCGCGCGGGAGCGTTCGTGACGGAACTACTTCGAGTACAACTCGACGATGAGTTTCTCGTTGACCTGCAGCGCGACGTCTTCGCGCTTCGGAAGCGTGACGACCTTGCCCTGGAATTCGGCCGCGTTCAGCTCGAGCCACGCCGGAATACCGCGGCCCTTCGCCGTTTCGACGGCGCCGGCGATGAGCGGGTTCGCCTTGCTCTTCTCCTTGACGGAGACGACGGCTCCCGTGCCGACGACGTAACTCGGCACGTTCACCTTCTTGCCGTTCACGCGGACGTGCCCGTGACGGACGAGCTGGCGCGCCTGCGCGCGCGAGCCGGAGAAGCCGAGGCGGTGGACGACGTTGTCGAGGCGGCGCTCGAGGAGCGAGAGAAGGTTCTCGCCCGTGACGCCGCGCATGCGCTCGGCGGCCTCGAACGTGAGCCGGAACTGGCCCTCGAGAACGCCGTAGAACCTCTTCAGCTTCTGCTTCTCACGCAGCTGGATGCCGTAGCCGAGGATCTTCGAGCGGCGCTTGCCGTGCTGGCCGGGCGGGAAGTTGCGGCGCTCGATGGCGCACTTGTTGGTAAAACAGCGGTCCCCCTTGAGGAACAGCTTCATTGCTTCGCGCCGGCACAGCCGGCAGACGGATTCACGATAACGAGCCACGGGAAATCAGGACCTCCGTCGATTCCGTCATTGTCATTGCGTCCTTCTTCCCGGCCCGGAATCGAGAGCTCGGTTTACGGACGAGAATTCCGAAGAATTCTTTGAGGGTCAGACTCTCCGCCGCTTCCGCGGCCGGCAGCCGTTGTGCGGAATCGGCGTCGCGTCCTTGATGGACCGGATGTCGATGCCCGCGGCCGCGAGGGCGCGGATCGCACTCTCGCGGCCGGCGCCCGGGCCGTTCACGCGGACGTCCAGCGAGCGCACGCCGCTCTCCTGGGCGATCTGCGCGGCGTTTCCCGCGGCCAGCTGCGCCGCGAACGGCGTGCCCTTTCGCGAACCCTTGAACCCGATGCGCCCGGCCGAGGACCAGGCCAGGACGTTGCCCTGCTGGTCGGTGATCGAGACGATCGTGTTGTTGAAGGACGCCTGCACCGTCGCGAGCGCGTGCGGGATGTTCTTCTTGTCCTTCTTGGGACCTTTTTTCTTGCCCTTGGGCGCGGCCGGTTTCGCGGTCGCGGAAGCTTCGGTAGGGGTTGCCATAGTGTTCCTTCTTGTCCCTTACTTCTTCGTGGCTTTCTTCTTCCCAGCCACGGCGCCCTTGCGGGGACCCTTCCGCGTGCGGGCGTTCGTGTGGGTGCGCTGGCCGCGGACGGGGAGGTTCCGGCGGTGCCGGACGCCACGATAGCAGCCGATTTCCATGAGGCGCTTGATGTCCTGGGAGGTCTCCTTGCGGAGATCGCCTTCGACCTCATACTGGTCCTGGATCGTCTTGCGGATCCGCGAAACCTCGTCCTCGGAAAGATCCTTGACGCGCGTGTTCCGGTCGACCTTGGCGGTTTCCAGGATCTTTCCGGAGCTCGGGCGTCCGATGCCGAAGATGTAGGTCAGGCCGATTTCGACGCGCTTGTTCGGGGGAAGGTCGACACCTGCGATACGAGCCATTGCGAATTCCTCTTCAGCCCTGACGCTGTTTGTGCTTGACGTTCTCGCAGATGACCCGCACCACGCCGGCGCGGCGGATCACCTTGCACTTGCTGCAGATTTTCTTGACGGACGTACGGACTTTCATGCGGGACCTCGATTCACTTGTACCGGTAGATGATGCGCCCCCGGGTCAGGTCGTACGGCGAGAGTTCGACGAGGACCTTGTCTCCCGGCAGGATGCGGATGAAATGTTTCCGCATCTTCCCGGAGATGTGTGCGAGCACCTGATGTTTGTTTTCCAACTCGACCTTGAACATCGCGTTCGGCAGCGGTTCGATCACCGTTGCGGTCACTTCGATGGCGTCTTCCTTCGACATAACCCTTCTGTCTCGCTGCCGTCAAACCGCGACGGGAAGCGGATACTCGTGAAGACCGGGGGCGCCCGTCTGCGCCGAGCCGGCCGTGAATCGCCCGAACCCGAGGACGACGGGCCCCTTGGCCGTCGCCACCACCGTGTGCTCGAAATGCGCCGACGCGCATCCGTCCTTCGTACGCACGGTCCATCCGTCGGCGTCGGTCGTGACCGCCGCGGCGCCGAGATTGAACATCGGCTCGATCGCGAGCGCCATGCCCTCCCGGATGATCTCCCGCTTGCCCGCCGGACCGTAATTCGGGACCTGCGGCTCCTCGTGGAGCGCCGTTCCGATGCCGTGGCCCACGAACTCGCGAACGACGCCGTACTTGCGGGTTTTCGCCACGGCTTCGACGGCGGCACCGATGTCGCCGATGCGCCCGCCGACGACGACGGCCCCGATCCCGGCAAGGAGGGCTGCATGCGTCGTGTCGAGCAGTTCCCGCACAGGCGCCGGCACCGGCTCGAGAACGATCGAACGGGCGGCGTCGGCGTAGTAGCCGTCGACGATGGCGCCCAGGTCGAGCCCCACGACGTCGCCCGGTTTGAGCACACGCTTCGTCGACGGGATGCCGTGCACGACCTCGTCGTTGATCGAGATGCAGAGCGTCTTCGGATAGCCGCGGTAGCCCGGAAACGCGGCCTTTCCGCCGCGCGACGCGATGCCGGCGGCCGCGACGCGGTCGATCTCCTCGGTCGTCCGGCCCGCCCGGCAGGCCGCGACGCACTCGGACAGCGTCTCGTGCACGATGCGGGCAGCGTGTTCCATCTTGAGGATCTCGGACTTGCCCTTGCAGGTGATCACGACGTCACCGCCCGGCGCACGTCCGCCGCGACGGCCTCGACGGAGCGGTCCCCGTCGATCGTCACCAGAACGCCGGCTTTCGCGTACAGGTCGGCGAGAGGCGCGGTCTTCTCGCGATAGACGCGGAGCCGCTCGGCGATCGTCTCTCTCGTGTCGTCCGCGCGGCCCTCGAGCGTCGCGCGTTTGAGCAGGCGGTCGACGAGGATGCCGTCGGGCACGTCGATGAAGAGCACCGCCTCGACGCGGCCGCCGGCCTCGTTCAGGAGCACCTCCAGCGACTGCGCCTGCGCGACCGTGCGCGGATACCCGTCGAAAATCGCCCCGTTCTTCGCGTCGGGCTCGGCAAGACGCTCTTTCAACATCTTTGTCACGAGATCGTCCGGCACGAGCGCGCCCGATTCCATGATCGGCTTCGCGACCCTTCCAAGCGCCGTTCCCCGGGACACGTGGCTCCGGAGAAGGTCGCCCGTCGAGATCTGGGGAATCCCCAGCGACGCCGCGAGCCGCGACGCCTGGGTCCCCTTTCCCGAACCGGGAGGGCCGAAAAAAACGACGGTGGAAGAGACGGTGGAAGACATGTCAGCCGCGGCGCCCCCGGATGCGGCCCTTCTTGAGGAAGCCGTCGTAGTTGCGCATGACGAGCTGCGACTCCACCTGCTGGACGGTGTCCATAGCGACGCCGACGACGATGAGGAGCGACGTGCCGCCGAAGAAGAACGTGATGCCGAGGCCCTGCGTCACGAAGGCCGGGAGGTGCGAATCGAGCCAGGGACCGATCCCCGGGATGCCCTGCACTTTGAAACCCATCGTGAGGAACTCCGGGATGAGGGCGACGACCACGAGATAAAGGGCGCCGATGAGCGTGATGCGCGTGAGCACGTTGTCGATGTAGTCCGACGTGGCCTTTCCGGGACGGATGCCCGGGATGAACCCGCCGTACTTGCGCATGTTCTCGGCCGTGTCGTTCGGGTTGAAGATGATCGAAATGTAGAAGTAGCAGAAAAAGATGATGCCGAGCGCATAGAAGAGGTTGTAGAGCGGCTGCCCGATGGCGAGCTGCTCGGCGATCTTCTTCATGAAGTCGCTCTTGAACCAGGACGCGATGTACTGCGGAAACTGGATGATGGAGACCGCGAAGATGATCGGGATGACGCCGCCCGTGTTCACGCGCAGGGGCAGGTACGTGTTCTGGCCGCCGTAGACCTTCCGGCCGACGACGCGTTTGGCGTATTGCACCGGGATGCGCCTTTGGGCGCGCTCGACGAAGACGATGGCCGCGACCACCCCGATCATGAAGACGAGGAGGATGAGCCCGGTGAAGAGCGACATGGCGCCGCGCTGCACCTGCTGGATCGAGTTGAAGACCGCGGTCGGGAATCCCGCCACGATGCCCGCGAAGATGATCAGTGAAATCCCGTTGCCTATTCCTCTTTCGGTGATCTGCTCCCCGAGCCACATCACGAACGCGGTGCCGGTGGTCAGCGTCAGAATCGCGAGGAGGACGAACGCCAGCTTGCCCGATTCCGATCCCGGGTCGCGAATCGCCAGGTTGCGACCGCTCGGCGTGGTCTGGCTCCAGAGCCAGAGGGCGATTCCCGCGCCCTGGACGACCGAGAGGACGACCGTGCCGTAACGGGTGTATTGCGTGATCTTCCTGCGGCCCATCTCCCCTTCCTTCGAGAGTTTCTCGAGGTAGGGCCAGACGACGGTCAGGAGCTGCAGGATGATCGACGCCGTGATGTACGGCGTGATGCCGAGCGCGAAGACGGACAGCCGCCTGAGCGCGCCGCCCGAGAACACGTCGAGAAAGCCGAGCAGCCCCCCGGCGCTCGCCTTGAAGAATTCTTCGAGGGCGGACGCGTCGAGACCGGGCGTCGGGATGTGCGAACCGATCCGGTAGATCGCGAGCAGCCCGAACGTGAAGAGGACTCGCTTCCTCAGGTCTGGGATCGCGAAGATGTTGCGGAACGACTCGAGGATCTGCATTACCGAGCCACGACCTCACAGCGGCCGCCGGCGGCTTCGATCTTCTTCTTCGCGCCTTCCGTGAACTGGTGCGCGGAGACGACGAGCGCCTTCGTGAGTTCGCCCGAGCCGAGGACCTTCACGCCCATGTTCGTCTTCTTGACGCCGGCGTTCTTGAGGGCCTCGAGCGTCACGGCGTCGCCCGCCCTGAACATGCGCTCGAGAGCCTCGACACTAACCGTCGTCCACTCCTTGCGGAAAATGTTCGTGAAGCCGCGCTTCGGAAGCCGGCGGTGGAGCGGGTTCTGGCCGCCTTCGTGGCCGCGCAGGTGCGAATAGCCGCTGCGGGAGTTCTGGCCCTTGTGGCCTTTGCCCGACGTCTTGCCGATGCCGGAGCCTGGGCCCCGTCCGATCCGCTTTTTCGTCTGGGTCGCGCCCTTGCGGGGCCCGAGGTTGTGGAGTCCGTGCGACATGCGTTACCTCGCCGCGCCGTTCTCGACGATTTCGACGAGATGGCGGACCTTGTGGACCTGGCCCCGGATCGCCGGGGTGTCGAGGCGGACGACTTCCTGCCGGATGCGGCGGAGGCCGAGCCCGAAGAGAGTCTGCTTCTGGTCGACGGGCGCGCAGATGCCAGACTTGATCTGGCGAATCCGGATTTCCTTCGCAGCCGCCGGTTTCTTCTTCTCGCTCATCCGATCTTCTCCGTGGCCTCGACGTCTACGGGCGCGACGACCGCTGCGGGAGCGACGACCGCTGCGGGAGCGACGACCACTGCGGGAGCGACGACCACTGCGGGAGCTGCAGGAGCGACCGCGGTCACGGGCTCGGCGGTCTTCGCCTCGCCGTTGCCCAGGCCGCGCGCCCGGGCGATCGTCGACTCGAGCTGCAGGTGAAGCAGCGCGTCGAATGTCGCCTTGACGACGTTGTGCGGGTTCGTCGTGCCGAGGGACTTCGTGAGGATGTTCTGCACTCCGGCCGACTCGAGCACCGCGCGGACTGCTCCGCCCGCGATGACGCCCGTGCCCTCGGAAGCCGGCTTGAGCATGACGCGGCCCGCGCCGTAGTGGCCGACGATCGGGTGCGGGATCGTCTTGCCCTTCAGGGGGACGCTGATCATCTTCTTCTTCGCCATCTCGATGCCCTTCTTGATGGCCATCGGGACTTCCTTGGCCTTGCCGGCGCCATAGCCGACACGGCCGTGGCCGTCGCCCACGACGACGAGGGCCGAGAACGAGAAGTTCTTGCCGCCTTTTACGACCTTCGTCACGCGGTTGATGTGCACGACGTGGTCGATGAGGTCGGCTCCCGCGCGGCCCTCGCCGAGAGCGCCGGCGGGGCGCTGGGGCGGGCCGCCGGGACCGCCGGAGCGGCCGCCGGGACGGTTCGGGCGCGGAGGACGATTGGTCGGCGCGTTGCTGCTCAAAACTTCAACCCCTTCTCACGGGCGGCTTCCGCGAGCGCTTTCACATTGCCGTGGTAGAGATGGCCGCCGCGGTCGAACACGACCGCCTGGATTCCCTTTGCCTGGGCCCGCTCGGCGATGAGCGCTCCCACTTTGACGGCGGCCGTCTTGTTGGCCGCGCTCTTCGCCTTCCCGCGCACGCCCTCCTCGCGCGACGTCGCGTGGGCGAGAGTCGTGCCGGCGGCGTCGTCGATGACCTGAACGGAGATCCAGCGGAGGGTGCGGGAAACCGCGAGGCGCGGCCGATCGGCCGTGCCCTTGACCTTCCGGCGGATGCGCACGTGGATGCGCGTTTTCGCTTCGACCCGGGCGTGTGCCTTGTCCATGGTGCCTGCTTCCTTAACCTTACTTGCCCGTGGCCTTGCCGGCCTTCTTCTTCAGGATTTCGCCGACGAACCGGAATCCCTTCAGTTTGTACGGGTCCGGCGGGCGGATGCCGCGAATCTCGGTGGCCGTCTGGCCGACCTTCTGCTTGTCGACTCCGGTCACGATGACGTGTGTGATGTCCTTGGCCTTCGCGTCCGGGGCGACGTTCACCGTGATGCCGTCGGGCATCGGGAACGTGACCTGATGCGAGAAGCCGACGCTGAAAACGACGTTCTTCCCCTTGACCTCGGCCTTGAAGCCGATGCCGACGAGGTCGATCTCCCGCTTGAAGCCGTCGGTCACGCCGACGACGGCGTTCTGGAGAAGCGCGCGGTTCAGCCCGTGAAGAGCCTTGTCTTTCTTCTCCTCGCCGCCGCGCACGAGGCTGAGAAGACCGCCCTTGTTCTCGATGGAAATGCCGGCGAGGATCGGCGTCACGACGGAGCCCTTCGGCCCCTTGACCGTGACGGCCCCGCCCGCGACCTGGACGTCCACTCCCTTGGGAATGGTGATGGGTTTCTTACCGACTCGCGACATGTGCGTTCCTCACCACACCGTGCAGACGACTTCGCCGCCGACGCCGCGCTTTTTCGCGTCGTTGCCGGAGAGGAGGCCCTGCGAGGTGGAGACGATGGCGACGCCGAGGCCGCCGAGGACCTCCGGAAGCTCGTTCTTTCCCGCGTAGAGGCGCCGGCCGGGCTTGCTCGACCGCGTCAACCCGTGAATGACCGGGTTCCCCGAGTCGTCGTACTTCAGGTAGAGCCGCAGCAGGCTTCCGCCCCGGTCGTCCATGACCTTGAAGTTCTTGATGTAACCCTCGTCCTTGAGGATACGGGCCAGCTCGACCTTGAAGCGCGACGACGGGACGTCGGCCTTCTCGTGCCGGGCGGACAGGGCGTTCCTCAGGCGCGCGAGAAGATCGGAGACGGGATCGCTGATGTTCATCGTCCCCTCCTCACCACGACGCCTTCGTCACTCCGGGCACGTAGCCCGCGAGCGCGAGGTTCCGGAAGCAAATGCGGCAGAGGCCGAACTTGCGGAGAAACGCCCGCGGACGCCCGCAGCGCATGCAGCGGTTTCGCTTGCGGATCGCGTACTTCAGTTTCGAATTCGCCTTGATGATCGCGGCGCGACGAGCCATTGCCTGCGCTCCTTGACTTGCTATCGGCCGAACGGCATTCCGAGTTCCTTCAGAAGAACCCGGGCCCGGTCATCCGAGCCTGCCGTCGTGACGATGGTGACGTTGAGACCCTTGGACTTGTCGATTTTCGTGGGGTCGATCTCGGGAAAGATGAGGTGGTCCTTGACGCCGAGCGTGTAATTGCCCCGGCCGTCGAACGCGCGCGTCGGCACGCCGCGGAAGTCGCGGACACGCGGGAGCGCGACGTTCATGAGGCGATCGAGGAACTCGTACATGCGGTCCCCGCGCAGCGTCACCCGGCAGCCGATCGGCATGCCCGCGCGGAGCTTGAACGTGGCGATGGACTTCTTCGCCTTGGTCACGACGGCCCGCTGGCCGGCAATCTTCGTGAGCTCCTCGGCGGCCGTGTCGACGAGCTTCGCGTTCGTGATGGCTTCGCCGATCCCCATGTTGAGGACGACCTTCTCCACCTTCGGAACCGCCATCGGATTGTCGATCCCAAATTCCTTCTTGAGGACCGGGATGACGTCTTTTCGGTACTTCTCTGCGAGACGTGGCGTGCTCATGCTGTCCTCACTCGCCCGCCGGCCGGAGCGTGCCGATGGTCGTCCCGCTCTTCTTGGCGTAGCGCACCCACTCCCCGCCTTCCGGTCGGATTCCCACGCGCGTCGGCTTGCCGCCCTCGGGGTCGACGAGCATGAGGTTGGAGAGGGCGATCGGCGCCTCGCGCTCGAGGATGCCGCCCTTGATGTTCTTCTGCGGATTCGCGCGGGTGGCCCGCTTGATCTTGTTCACGCCCTCGACGACGGCGCGGCCCTTGTCGGGCAGCACCTTGAGGATCTTCCCCTGGGCCCCGCGGTCCTTCCCCGTGAGGACGACGACGAGGTCGTCCTTGCGGATCCGGCGCTTTCCGGCGTATTTCGGCTGCTTCTTCTTCATGGTCAGATGACTTCCGGAGCCAGCGAGATGATCTTCATGAACTTCTTCTCGCGGAGCTCACGAGCGACCGGCCCGAACACGCGGGTTCCGATCGGCTCCTTTTCGTTGTTGACGAGGACGGCGGCGTTCGTGTCGAACTTGATGTAGCTGCCGTCGCGGCGCCGCTGCTCGCGCACGGTGCGCACGATGACGGCCCTGACGACCTTGCCCTTCTTGACCGTGTCCGGCGCGTCGGGATTCGACTCCTTCACCGAGCAGGTGATGACGTCGCCGATCCTGCCGTAATCGCCGGTCGACCCTCCCTGCACCTTGATGCAGAAGAGCCGGCGGGCGCCCGAGTTGTCGGCCACTTCGAGGATCGTCCCCATCTGGATCATGACTGCCTCTTCGCCGGCTTGCCCACCAGCTTCTTGTCGGGGACCGCCTTCGGCGCCACCTTCTTCGCGCTGCCCGGAACGTCGGCAGTGTCGGAGACCGCCTGGCGGCCCTTCGTCACGATCGCCGTCACCCGCCAGCGCTTGCGGGCGGAGAGGGGGCGGGTCTCTTCGATCTGGACCGTGTCGCCCGGCTGCGCCTTGAGGACGCGGTCGTCCGCCAGGAAGCGCGCGGACTTCTTCTGGTAGCGGCCGTAGCGCTCGTGCTTGACCGTGCGCGAGACCTCGACGACGACTGTCTTCTCCATCTTGTTCGAGACGACGATCCCGATCTTGCGGGTACGCCGCGGCTGATCGGCCGTCGTCGCGTCCGTCGCGCCGGGCGCGGCGGTCGGCGGCTGGGGATTCGGGGTGCTGCTCATGATCGTGCTCACTGTTTCCTGTTACGAACTACTTCTTCTTGCTCTTCTTGGCGGGGGCGGACTTGCTCTTCGACGAAACGGCTGTCTTGCCCTTCGCTGCTGAAGATTTCTTAGAAGGGGGATGGGCCTTCGCGGGGGCGCCGGTGGCCTTCTTGGCGCTCTTCGCGGCAGCCGCACGCTTTTTCGCGCCCTTGCCCGAAGCGGCAGCGTGGGCCTTCGGCTTCGCCGCGCCCTTCGCGGCGCCCTTCTCTTCGGTCCCCTCGGCATGCGCCACTTCGTGCGCGGCCGCCGCCGCCGTCTCGACCGCGCTCATGTGCTGCGCGGTCTTCAGGCGGGCGATGTCCTTGCGGAGCTCCTTGATCTTCATCGGGTTCTCGAGCTGTCCCGTCGCCTTCTGGAGGCGAAGCGTGAAGAGGGACTGGGTCCATTCCTTCGCCTTCGCCGTCTTCTCCTCGGGAGACCAGTCGAGCATGGCCTGGATCTTCATCGTCATGTGCTTACCTCACCGCCGCGAGGAAGGTGCGCGAGACGAACCGGGTCTTGATCCCGATCTTGTCCGCGGCGAGGCCGAAGGCCTCGCGCGCCGTCTTCTCGTCGACGCCTTCCATCTCGAACAGGATGCGGGCGGGCTTGATGACGCAGACCCAGCCCTCGGGCGCGCCCTTGCCTTTGCCCATGCGCGTTTCCGCGGGCTTCTTCGTGATCGGCTTGTCCGGGAAGACGCGGATCCAGAGCTTCCCGCCGCGTTTCACGTGGCGCTGGACGGCGACGCGGCCCGCTTCGATCTGGCGCGCCGTGAGCCAGCCCGGCTCGAGCGCCTGGAGCCCGTACTCCCCGAACGAGAGATCCGAGCCCTTGTACGCGGTTCCGCGCATGCGTCCCCGCTGCTGCTTTCTGTACTTGACCTTCGACGGCATCAACATGGGTTAGGCCACCTTCCTCCGGGATTTCGCGCGGTGGAGGTCACCCTTGTAGATCCAGCACTTGACGCCGATCTTTCCGTACGTGGTGCGCGCTTCCGCGAAGCCGTAGTCGATGTCGGCCTTGAGCGTGTGGAGCGGAAGGCGACCCTCCTGATACCACTCCGACCGCGCGATCTCTGCGCCGTTCAGTCTCCCGCCGCAGCGGATCTTGATTCCCTGCGCGCCGAAGCGGAAGGCGGACTCCATGCCCTTCTTCATCGCGCGGCGGAACGCGACGCGGCGCTCGAGCTGCATCGCGATCGATTCGGCGACGAGCTGCGCGTCGGTCTCGGGGCGCTGGATCTCGACGATGTTGACGTGGATGTCCTTGCCGAGCCGCTGCTGCAGACGGTCGCGCAGCTGGTCCACGGACGCGCCCTTCTTCCCGATGATGACGCCGGGACGGGCGGTCATGATGTTGATCTTCAGCTTGTTCCCGCGTTCGATCTCCACTTCGGAGACCGCCGCGTTCACGAGATCCCGCTTGAGCTCGTCGCGGAGCTTCAAGTCGTCGTGCAGGAACTTGAGGTAGTCCTTCTCCGCATACCAGCGCGAATGCCAGGTGCGGTTGTAGCCGATGCGAAAACCGTAGGGGTGGACTTTCTGACCCATCGTGTGCTCCCGTTACCCGGCCGATTCCGGCTTCGTCGGCTTCTTCGACTTCTTCTCGTGTTTTTCCGTGGCGTGACTCGCTTCCGCGGCCTCGACCCGCTCGGCCCGCTTCTCGTCGGACGCCACCTTCTTGTGCGCCCGCTCGACCGCCCGGTTCTCGCGGCCAGGACGATGCGCGGCGGCGGAGACCGCTGCCGCGACGCGGCCCTGGCGCTTCTTCACGAGCGGCTTCGGAACCTCGGCCTTGAGGCCGGCTTCCTTCCGCGCGGCGGCGGCATCGGACAGGATCACCGTCACGTGGCAGAACGGGCGCGGCACGAGCCACATGCGTCCCTGGGGGCCGCTCATGAAGCGCGGGCGCGCGAAGCGCTTCTTGTAGTTCGAGATCGCGCGAATCATCGAATTGCGCTGCAGAGGCTTGCGTCCGGCCTCGTCGACCTGGATCTTCGCGACGACGAGCGCGTCCGCGTCGACGCCGGACTCGTTTTGCTGGGCGTTCGCGAGCGCGGACTCGACGAGCTTCAGGAGGTCGGGCGAGCAGCTCTTGCGCGTCGTGCGCAGAGTCGCGAGCGCCTTCCCGACCGGCTTCATCCGGATGAGGTCGGCCACGAGGCGGACCTTCTGGGCCGAGCCCCGGTAATGGCGGAGACGAGCGACGGCTTCCATCGGCGCTCCTTAGCCCTTCGCCGCCGGAGCGGCGGCCGCGCCCGGAGCTCCCGGAGCCCCCGGGGCTCCCGGAGCGCCCGGCGTCGCGCCCTTTTCGACCTTCTTGCCCGAGTGGCCCTTGAAGGTGCGCGTGGGCGAGAACTCGCCGAGCTTGTGCCCGACCATGTTCTCGGAGATGTAGACGGGAATGAACTTCTTCCCGTTGTGGACGGCGAGCGTATGCCCGACCATGTCGGGCAGGATCGTCGAGCGGCGCGACCAGGTTTTCAGGACGCGCTTTTCCCCCGCGGCGTTCATCGCGGTGATCTTTTCGAGGAGCGGCGTGTCGACGAACGGCCCCTTTTTCGTGGAACGAGACATTGTGTTTCCTCGAATCCCTACTTGCGGCGCTTGACGATCAAGCTGTCGGTCCGCTTGTTGTTGCGCGTCTTCTTGCCTTTGGTCTTCCAGCCCCACGGCGAGGTCGGATGGCGTCCGCCCGAAGTCTTGCCCTCGCCGCCGCCCATCGGGTGGTCGACCGGGTTCATCGCGACGCCGCGGTTGTGCGGCTTCCAGCCGAGCCAGCGGTTGCGGCCGGCCTTGCCGATGGAGATGTTCTCGTGCTCGAGGTTGCCGACCTGCCCGATCGTGGCGTAGCAGTCGACGCGCACGCGGCGGAGCTCGCCCGACGGAACGCGGAGAAGCGCGTACGCGCCCTCCTTCGCCATGAGCTGCGCCCCGGCTCCTGCCGACCGCGCCATCTGTCCGCCGCGTCCCGGCTTGAACTCGATGTTGTGGACGACGGTGCCGAGCGGAATCGCCTTGAGCGGCAGCGCGTTCCCGACGACGATGTCGACCGCGGCGCCGGAGACGATCGTCTGGCCGACCGTGAGGCCGGACGGCGCCACGATGTAGCGCTTCTCGCCGTCCGCGTAGTTCAGGAGCGCGATGTGGGCGGACCGGTTCGGGTCGTACTCGATCGACGCGACCTTCGCCGGGATGTCGTGCTTGTCGCGCTTGAAGTCGATCGTGCGGTAGAGCTTCTTGTGTCCGCCGCCGCGCCACCAGGACGTGAGGTGGCCGCGGCTGTCGCGGCCGCCGGTCTTGAGCTTGCCCTTCGTGAGCGACTTCTCGGGGCCCCTCTTCGTGATCTCCGAGAAGTCGGACGTGGTCCGCTGGCGCATACCGGGAGACGTGGGTTTGTATGACTTGACGGGCATGACGCGTTACACCCCTTCGAAGAGGGCCGGAAGCTTCTGGCCCTTCGCCAGCTTCACGTAGGCCTTCTTGCGATCCTGGGCCCGGCCGATCGACTTTCCGACCTTCTTGATCTTCCCGGACACGGCGACGACGCGGACGGCGTCGACCTTGACCTGGAAGAGGGCCTCGACGGC
>DASVJU010000261.1:0-6189 GCA_036385755.1 Thermoanaerobaculia bacterium | reverse complement strand
CGGGCGGCTCACTCTCGCTCCGGGCCCCTACAATCTCCGGATGGACGAGGCGCGGATACGGCAGCGCGTGGCCGCGGCGAGGCGGATCGTGGTGAAGGCCGGGACGAACGTGATCATGCGCGACGACGGCGCGGTCGCGCTGGGGTGCCTGTACGGGCTCATCGAGTCCGTCGCGAACCTGAAGAAACAGGGGCGGCGTGTTCTGATCGTCTCCTCGGGCGCCGTGGGACTCGGGGCGCAACGGCTGCGCCTGGACAGGAAGCCGGGCTCGCTCACCCTCAAGCAGGCCTGCGCCGCCATCGGGCAGAGCCGGCTGATGTCCGTGTACGAAGAGGGCTTCGAGAAGATGGGCCTTCTCACCGCGCAGGTCCTCCTCACCGAAGACGACTTCACCGACCGGACGCGTTTTCAGAATCTCTCGGCGACGCTCGAGAAGCTCTTCGAGCTGGATGCCGTGCCGATCCTGAACGAGAACGACACGGTCTCGACGCTGGAGCTGGAGTCGCCTGACGGGAAGGGTGCGCGCGGCCTCTTCGGCGACAACGACCGGCTCTCGGCGCTCGTCATGAGCAAGGTGAAGGCGGACGTCCTCGTCATCCTCTCCGACGTGGACGGCCTCTTCACGGGCAACCCGGCGCACGACCGCGCGGCCACGCTCATCCCGCTCGTCCGGGAGATCACGGAAGAGATCGCGCGTTACGCCGACGGCGGAAGCGGGCGCGGCCGCGGCGGCATGGCCTCGAAACTGGACGCCGCGAGGATCGCGACGGGCTCGGGTGGCGTCGCGGTCATCGCGAACGGCCGGATGCCCGGAGTCCTCGACCGGCTCTTCGCGGGAGAGGCAGTCGGTACCGTGTTCGGTCCAAAGGCCGGGACGAGAGATCGATGACGGAACAGGAAGATCTCTTAGAAAGGAATATGAGGCCGGTCGAGATCGCGATGCGCGCGCGACTCGCCGCGAGGCGCCTCGCATCGCTGTCTTCCGAGACCAAGGACCTCGTCCTTCGAAAGGTCGCCGACGGGATGGACGCGGCGCGAGATGCGATCCTCGATGCGAACCGCGTGGACGTGCTCGAGGCCCGCACCACCTTCGAAGAAATCCCTTTCTCCGGGTCTCTCCTCGACCGCCTCGTCCTCGACGATGCGAAGCTGAGTGCGATGGCCGCCGGCGTCCGCGCCGTCGCCGCCCTCCCCGACCCCTCGGGCCGCGTCCTCTCGCGGACGCTCCTCGACGACGGCCTCCTCCTCGAGAAGGTGACGTGCCCGCTCGGCGTCCTCCTCGTCATCTTCGAGTCTCGCCCCGACGCGGTGACGCAGATCGGGTCGCTGGCGCTCAAGTCGGGCAACGCGGCGATCCTCAAGGGCGGGCGCGAATCCGCCCGCTCCACGGCGGCGCTCCTCGACGTCTTCGTGAAGGCTCTCGCGTTTTTCCCCGAGGTCCCCGAAGGCGTGCTCTCCACCGTGACGGGCCGGGTCGAGGTGGACGCGCTTCTCGCGCTCGACGAGCACATCGACCTCGTCATCCCGCGGGGCGGGTACGACCTCGTCAAACATGTCCGGGCGCACACGCGCATTCCGGTACTCGGCCACGCGGAGGGCGTCTGCCACGTCTATGTGGATCGCGCGGCGGACGAGGAGATGGCGACGGCGATCGTCCTCGACAGCAAGCTCCAGTACCCGGCGGCGTGCAACACGATGGAGACGCTTCTCTTTCACCGCGACGCGGCAGAGCGCTTCCTCGTCCCGCTGCTGAGCCGGCTCCTGGAGGCGGGCGTGGAGATCCGAGCCTGCGGGGAGACGCGAGCCCTGGCGCCATCACTGGGTCTCGCGCCCGCCACGGAGGAAGACTGGCGGACGGAGTACGGCGGGCCGATCCTGGCCGTCAAGCTCGTGGAGTCACTCGACGAGGCCGTGGAGCACGTGAACCGCCACGGCTCGCACCACACGGAGGCCATCGTCACCGACGACAAGGCCGCCGCCGAGGCGTTCCTCTCTCGCGTGGACGCGGCCGGCGTCTTCCACAACGCCTCCACGCGTTTCGCCGACGGCTTCCGCTACGGCTTCGGAGCGGAGGTCGGGATTTCGACGAGCCGCATCCATGCCCGCGGACCCGTCGGCCTCGACGGGCTCGTCACGTACAAGTACCTGCTCAGGGGCAGCGGCCAGATCGTGGCGACATACAGCGGGAAAGACGCCCGTCCGTTCCGGCATCGGAAGCTCTGAACGCTACACTCCCGCGACTTCGGAGGTTCCATGCGCATCCCGACGCTCCTCGTTGCCTTTGCCGCGTGCTCGTCCGCGTTTGCCTTGGCCGGGCCGCCTCCTGCGCCGGGGGCCGACTGGTTCGCGGCGCATCGGGCGGCCCTCGCGGCGAAGCTGCCGCCGGGCGCTGTCGTTGTCCTGCGCGGGCCTGCCGAGCCGGACGCCGGGACCACGGATGCGTACCGTCCGGACTCGAGTTTCTGGTATCTCACGGGCGTCGCCGAGCCCGATGCCGTGGCCGTGCTGCGGCCCTCGGCCGCCGAGGGCAAGCGTTACGCTCTTTTCGTCAGGCCGAAGAACTGGGCCGAGGAGAGGTGGACCGGGCGCCGCGCCGGCGTGGAGGGCGCAAAAACCGACTACCGGGCCGAGATCGCCTTCCCCGTCGAGGATTTCCAGAAAGAATCGCTGTCGCTTCTGGCGGGCGCGAAGGCGCTGTTCTATCTCGACGCGCGCGACCTGGCTTTCCGCGAGAAGCTGATCACGAACTGGCAGGCGCTCGCGTCGGCCGGCACCGAATCGCTTCCCGCATCCGACGTCGCGCCCGTCGTCGCCCAGATGCGCCTCGTGAAGGACGCGACCGAGATCGCGATCCTGCGCGACGCGGTGAACCTCTCGGTCGAGGCGCACCGCGCGGCCCTCGCGCTCGCCCGCCCCGGCCTGAATGAGGGCGTCCTCAAGGCCGCGATGGTCCAGCGCTGCCTCGCGGGTGGCGCCGCGCGCATGGCCTACGCGCCCATCGTGGGCTCGGGGCCGAACTCGGTGATCCTGCACTATCCGGACGCGAATCGCGTCATGCAGCGGGGCGAAATGATCGTGAACGACACGGCCTGCGAGGTCGGCCTCTACGCCGCCGACGTGACGCGCAGCTATCCCGTGAACGGCGCGTTTTCCCCCGAGCAGCGCGCGCTCTACGCGATCGTCCTCGCGGCACAGAAGGTCGGGATCGCGGCGGCCGTCGCGGGTGCGAGGCACCACGACGTCCAGGACGCCTCTCTCGCCGTCGTGGTGGACGGCCTCATCAAACTCGGGCTCGTCAAGGGGACGCCGAAAGAAGTCCTCGAGTCCCGGTCGTTCACGGCGTTCTTCCCGCACGGCACGTCCCACTGGCTGGGTCTCGACGTCCACGACGCGGGGAGCTACGAGATCGCGGACCCGAAGGACCGCTGGACGCGCTATTCCTCGTCGATGACGACGCTCAAGCCCGGCATGGTCCTCACGGTGGAGCCGGGCCTCTACGTTCCCGAGAAAAGCGAAGGCGTGGACCCGAAGTGGTGGAACATCGGCGTGAGGATCGAGGACGACATTCTCGTCACACCGAAGGGTCCCGAGTGTCTCTCGTGCGCCGCGCCCCGGGAGATCGCCGACGTCGAAAAAGCGATGAAGCCGGCCGCCGGCCAAAGCCGCTAACATCCGCCCGTGCCCGTTCGCGTTCTCTCGGACGCCCTCGTCGACCAGATCGCCGCGGGCGAGGTCGTCGAGCGCCCGGCCTCCGCGGTCAAGGAGCTCGTGGAGAACGCGCTCGACGCCGGCGCCCGGCGCATCGCGGTGGACGTCGAAGGCGGCGGGATCGTGCGTCTCGAAGTCACGGACGACGGCTCGGGCATGTCGCGAGAGGACGCGCGGCTCGCTCTCGAACGCCATGCGACCTCGAAGATCCGATGCTTCGAGGACCTTGCCCGCATCGGCACGATGGGCTTCCGCGGCGAGGCGCTTCCTTCGATCGCGTCCGTCTCGCGCCTCGTCCTCACGACGTCACCCGACGCATCGGGGCTCGGGACCGAAGTCGTCGCGGACCGCGGCGCGCCCCCGCGCGTGTCGCCGGCGCGGCATCCGAAGGGCACGCGCGTCGCCGTGGAGGACCTCTTCGGGAACGTCCCGGCGCGGCGCAAGTTCCAGAAGAGCGCCGAGGCGGAATTGCGCGCGGTCGTGAAGACGGTCACGGCCCTCGCGCTCTCGCGCCCCGACACGGCGTTCACGTTGCGCGCGGGCCCCCGCCTGCTTCTCGACCTGCCCGCCTCCGAGGGCGTGGCTGCGCGGTTTCGGGAGGTTCTCGGCATCGCGGCGATGGCGCGCCCCCGGGACGTGGAGTTTGCCTTCGCGGGCATGACGTTGACAGGCGCCGTGACGTCGCCGGAAACGACCTATCCGTCGCGCGCCCATCAGTGGTTCTTCGTCAACGGCCGTGCCATCAGGGACGCGACCGTGACCCACGCCATTTCTCTCGCCACGCGCGAGGTGCTCCGCTCGGACCGCCACGCGGCTTTCGCTCTCTTTCTCACCTGCGACCCGGAGCGGTGCGACGTGAACGTGCACCCGCAGAAGCTCGAGGTCCGCTTTCGCGATCCGAGCGCCGTGCATTCCCTCGTACACCGCGGCCTCGTGGCCGCGCTGACGGGCGGGAAGGGCGCGGTCGCTGTCGAAGGGGGCGCATTCGGCGGGCAGGGAGGAAGAGGGGTAGATAGAGGAAGAGAAAGAGGGAGAAGAGGGGATTTCTTAGAAGGGGGGAGAGGGGAGGCGCAGGCCGATGGTTCTTCGCTTGGCGAGGAGGTAGGTCGCTATGGCGCGGCCCGCGCCGCAGGAGCCCGTGTCAGCACCGAGACGCTGCTCGACGCGATCGCGCCCGGCGTGTTCCCCTCTTCCTATTCTCATTCAGAAGAATATTCTTCTTCTCTTTCCTCTTCCCCTCTTGGCCCCATTCGTCTCCTCGGCCAGTACCGCGACTCGTTCCTCGTCGCCGAGGGCGAGGAGGGGCTCGTTCTCATCGACCAGCACGTCGCGCACGAGCGCGTGCGGTACGAAAAGTTCCTCGCGCGCCTCGAATCCGCCGGCCCCACCTCGCAGAGCCTTCTCGAGCCCGTCGTGTTCGAGGCGTCGCCGGACGAGGCGGCGCTCCTGTCCGGTTCCGAGGCGCTGCTTTCGGACGCAGGCTTCTCGGTGTCGGAGCTGTCCGGCCGCACTTTTCTCGTCTCGGCGGCTCCGCCCGAGACGCCGGCCGCGTCGGTGAGGCCCGCGCTTCGCGACTATCTCGCGCGTGTCGCCGCGCTGCCCGAGGGCTCCACGGCGTCCTCGGCGCTCCGGCGCGAGGTTCTCGCGGCGTCTCTCGCCTGCCGCGGCGCGATCACGATCAACCATCACCTCGCTCCGGCCGAGGCCGCGCGGCTTCTCCACGAGCTCGCGGCGTGCCGGGATCCGTGGACGTGTCCGCACGGGCGCCCGATCCTCCTCGCCTTCTCGCACGAGGAGCTCGAGAAGCGCTTCGGGAGGCGCGGTTGACCATGCACGATCGCAACGACCTCTTCGCGCCGAAGCTCGGCCTCACGATGCCGCTCTGCGGCCTCCACTTCATCTTCTTCTTTCTCGTGAAGATGGATCCCGTGAAGACGTTCACGCTCTTCGGGTTCGATCCGGGCGCGGCGTTTGCGAGGCCGTGGACGTTCCTGACCTATCAGTTCCTCCACCAGGAGCCCTTCGGGCTGTTTTTCGGCACGCTCGTCCTCTACATTCTCGGGTCGGCCCTCGAGATGGAGTGGGGAACCGCCGAGTTCACGGTCTTCTGGCTCGTTTCGACGCTGGGCGGTTCGCTCGCGGCTCTCGTCACCGGAAACGCGCTCCTCTCGGGAGGGATCCTGACGGGGGCCTCGCTGCTCTTCGCATACGCGTACCTCTTCCCCGACATGCAGTTCCTGATCTTCTTCGTCATTCCCGTGAAGGTGAAGTGGCTCGCCTGGCTGGCCGCCGCGGGCCTCGCGTGGGGCCTCCTGAAGGCGACGCTTGCCGGGCAGCCGGGCGCCGGCTTCGTGAGCGTTGCCGGAGCGGGGGCGGGGTTTCTCTTCTTCTGGATCCGTCACCATGGCGGGACGCGCGCGAAGAAGGCCGCGAAGCTGGCGGTGGTCGCGGTGAAGACCGCGGGGGCGGTGCGCGAAGACG
>DASVJU010000260.1:0-6202 GCA_036385755.1 Thermoanaerobaculia bacterium | reverse complement strand
ACCTCAGGGAAGGTCCCGTCGGTCGGGTCGAGCGTCGCGGCCCCGGCGCCGAGGCCGAAATAGCCGACGGCGCGCCGTTTGCCGAAGTTGAAGAGCATGTTCGCCTCGTAGACGTTCTGGCGGAGCCGGCCGACGCGCAGGTTCCGCGGAGACACTCCGAACTGGTTCGGCGTCCTGAGGTCGGTGCGCGCCGACGTCCAGTCGAACTCGAAGGCGAAGCGGCGGGTCACGTTGTATGCGAGCCGCACGCCGTACGTGAGGTCGTCCTCGGGCTCGAGGAACGTGAACGTCGTCGTCCCGGCGTTCGTCGTGACCGGGTAATTGCCATAGAGCCGCCCGCCGAAGTAGCCGCCGGCGAAGGGCGAGATCTCGAACGTGCCCGCTCGATCCTGTGCAGCGGCCTCGCCCGCCAGTGTGGCAAGCGCGAGACAGGCGGTGAGGACCATAAGATGGAATCGCATGCTTCAACCTCCTGGGGAAACAAGGCTTCGGGTCCGCCCACGTCTAGCGGCGTCCGCGACAGGTGACGCAGGCGGTCCTGTCCGGGTTGACGTAAGCAACGGCTGTTCCGCGAATTCCTACGTCGCGGGGAAGAACCCCGGCCAGATCGAGGTGACGACGAGGACCATCGTCAGCCCGATCATGACGGCGCAGGTCCCCCAAGCGATCCAGTTCCACACGCGACCGTTCACGTAGGTCCCCATGAGGTCGGTCCGGTTGATGAGGAGGATCACGAAGAACAGGACGAACGGCAGCAGGAGCCCGTTCAGAACCTGTGAAAGGAAGAGGACGGGAAAGAGGGGTACTCCCGGAATCAGGATGATCCCGGCGCCGATCACGATCATGAATGTATAGAGAACGTTGAACTGCGGGGCCTCGGACCAGGTCTTGTCTACTCCCGCCTCGAAGCCGAGGGCCTCGCAGATCGAATAGGCCGTCGCGAGCGGGAGAATCGAGGCGGCGAAGAGCGAGGCGTTCGCGAGCCCGAAGGCGAAGAGCGCGCCGGCCCACTTGCCAGCCAGCGGACGGAGGGCGAGCGCAGCCTGCTCGGCGCCCTCGATGCGGATGCCCGCGGGAAACAGGGTTGCGCCGCACGCGACGATGATGAAGAACGCGACGATCGCGGCGAAGATGCAGCCCACGATGACGTCCCATCGCGAGTAACGGTACTCCTCCGGTCCGATCCGCTTCTCGACGATCGACGACTGCAGGTAGAACTGCATCCACGGTGCGATCGTCGTTCCGACGATGCCGATGATCATCAGGACCCACGCGGCGCTCGACTCGATCCGGGGCTCGAACGTCTGCTTCAGGACGTCCTTCCAGACGGGTTTCGCGAAGAGCGCCGACACGACGTAGGTGAGGTAGATCGAGCAGGCGATGAGGAAGATCTTCTCGACGGTCTTGTAGTTGCCCTTCACGACGAGCCACCAGACGAAGAAGGCGCCGATCGGCACGGAGACCCAGCGTGGGACGCCGAAGATCTCCATCGAGGCTGCCCAGCCTGCGAACTCCGCAACGGTGTTCCCGATGTCTGTCACGAGGAGCGCGACCATGAGGTAGAACGTCGTGCGCAGGCCGTAGTTCTCGCGGATCAGCTCCCCGAGGCCCTTCCCCGTGATGGCGCCGAGCCGGGCCGACATTTCCTGCACCACGATGAGGGCCGCCGTGATCGGGATCAGCGTCCAGAGAAGCGAATAGCCGAAGTGGGCGCCCGCGATCGAGTACGTCGCGATCCCGCCGGCGTCGTTGTCGACGTTCGCCGTGATGATTCCCGGCCCGAGAATGGCGAAAAAAATCGTGAGACGCCGCCGCCAGTTCTTGACGTCCGGCCGCGGCGGGGCTTGGGCCGCGGCGGGGGTGATCAGCGCAGCCTCCGGCGGCGGCGCGGCTGCGGCTGGAGGCGGTCGACGACGTCGTCGATCGTGATGATGCCCACGAGGACGCCTTCCGGATCCGTGACCGGAAGGGCGAGGAGGTCGTACTTCGACATCGTCTCGGCCACCTCGTCGGCCGAGACGTCGGGCGTGACGCTCCGCACCGGCGTCGCCATGGTGTCTTCGAGCACGGCGTCATCGTCGGCCGCGAGGAGATCGCGTACCGAGAGAGCGCCGAGGATGCGCTCCTGTTCGTCCACCACGTAAAAGTAGAAGAGCGCCTCGGCATCGCGCGCGACCGGCCGGAGCCGCTGGATCGTCTCCTTCACCGTGAGCGTGGGCGGGAACGTGACGAAGTCGGTTCCCATGAGTCCGCCGGCCGTGTTCTCGTCGTGGACGAGGAGCTCGGTGACATCTTCGGCCGCCCCTTTCTCCATGAGCTGGACGAGGTCGCGCGCGTGGTCGCCCTCGATCTCGCCCAGGACGTCCGCCGCCTCGTCCGCGGGCATCTTCTCGAGGATCTCCGAGGCGCGCGCCTCCGGCAGGTCCTCGATGACCTCGGCCTGCATCTCGGGTTCGAGCTCGTGGAGCGTTTCGGCCGCGGTCTCGACGTTCAGCTTCCGGAAGATTCCCGTGCGCTCGGTACCGGTGACCTGGCTCAGGATCTCCGCGATGTCGGCGGGGTGCAGCCGCTGGAGCTTCTCCTGCGGAAGCGTGGTCTCGAGCCGCTCGAGCTGCGGGTGCAGCGGCTGCATCGCGTCCCACGGAATGAGGCGGGCCGGCAGCGACGCGTCCGAGAGCCTGCCGCCGCGGGGCGTGACACCGGCCCCGAAGACCCGCCGCACGAGGCCGCGCACGCCCACGTCCGCGGCCGTGAGGACGAGGTCTCCCGACAGCATGTCCAGCTTGAGGTCGTTCACCCGCACAACCTTCACGCCGTTGATGTCCACGATCTGCTTGTCGAGGAGGTGCCGTGCGAGAAAGATCTCGTCCTCCCCCGCGGGCCGATGCAGGAGGTCCTCCCGCACGAGACGCGTGCGCACGGCGTTGCGCTGGAAGATGGCGACGTCTTCCCAGGGGAGCACGAACGTCTCGAAGCGGTTCCGGATGAGGAGGCCCGTGACCCGCGGAAACGGCGCCCGCGTGCTCGTGGCGACCGCGAAGTCCGAGATTTTTCCGACCGGGCGCCGGCCAACGTCGCGCACCGTCTCGCCGAGGAATTCCGAGACGAAGAATCCCTCGTGGACGGGTACCGCAGTCGTGCGCGCAGGCAGGGACGGCGAAGACGTCGGCATGAAAGCATTGTCGGGAGGCGGCGCGGTCCCGTCAACGCCGTTCGGGTTAATCTGGCGGAATGATCGTGTCGCGCGGCGGTCCGCTCCCGGACAGCGTTCCTCTCCTTCAGGTGAGGCGCGGCGGCAGCGTCGAATCCCTTCATCGCGGCTCGGTGGCGGTCGTCGGTGAGGACGGGCGGCTCCTGGCCGCGGCGGGCGATCCTCGCGGGCTGGTTTTCCTGCGCTCCTCGGCCAAGCCCGCGCAGCTCGTTCCCTTCCTCGCGGGCGGAGGCGAGCGGCGCTTCTCGCTGACGACGGAAGAGATCGCCCTGGCCGCCGCTTCGCATGGCGGCGAGCCGTTCCACACGCGCGCCGCCGCCGCGATGCTCGCCAAGGGCGGCTTCACGGCCGCGGACCTTCACTGCGGCATACACCCGCCCATGCACGAGGAATCGGCCCGCGCGCTGGCCGTCCGCGGCGAGGCGCCGGGCCCGCTCCACAGCAACTGCTCGGGAAAGCACGCGGCGATGCTCCTCGCCTGCCGGCTCTTCGGCGAGGACCCCCGGACCTACTGGAGGCCCGGGCACCCGCTCCAGAAGAGGATCCTGTCGGCCGTTTCGCGCCTTTCCGGCGTCCGGGCCGCCCGGATCGGCCTCGCCGTGGACGGTTGTTCGGTGCCCGTGTTCCGGCTCCCGCTCGAGAATCTGGCTCTCTTGTACGCGCGGCTGATGGGCGTCCGCATGCGGGGGGAGACGCCGCGCGCATTTGCGGCGCGCGTGCGCATCGTGCGGGCGATGACGGAGGCTCCCGAGATGGTCGCCGGGACAGGCCGGTTCACGACCGACCTCATGCGCGCGTTCCGCGGCGGCCTTCTCGCGAAGGAGGGCGCGGAAGCCGTCTACGCCGTCGGGGTGCCGCCCTCCCGCACGCGCTCCCTGTCCGGCGGCGCTTCCGTGGGGATTGCTCTGAAGATCGAGGACGGGGGGGAGCGGGGACGCGACGCTGTGACCGTCGAGGTCCTGCGGCAGCTCGGTCTCGCGTCGGGAGCGCGCCTCGCGGCGCTTCGCCGTCTCGCCTTTCGCCCGGTGAAGAACGTGGGCGGCGACGTCGTGGGCGACATGAAAACGGTCTTCAGGCTCGACCGGTTCACCTCGGGCGAGCGGGCGGAGTGAGGCGGCGTCCCGTGCACACGATTCGCGTCGGCAAGGGCTTGCAGGGAACGCTCCTCGTCGCCTACTCGTGCGTTCTCCTCGGCGTGACGCTCCTCGTGCAGGGCGGGGGCAAGGTGAGGACCAATCTCGCGCCGTTAGAGGACGTCCAGCGCCTTGCGGCCCGGGCAGGGCACGGCGGGTACCTGTCGAACGCCTTCCTGTACGCGATCGTGGGGATCGTCGGAAACCTCGCGATGTTCGCGGTGTGGGCGTTCCTGTTCTGGAAGTTCCTGGACGGGCCGGGCCGCTCGGCGGCCCGAAACCACGCGGACGCGCTCCTCGCAGGCACGCTGTTCAGCGTCGGGATCGAGACCGTTCAGGTTTTCCTGCCGACGCGTGCGGCCGACGTGAACGACGTGTTCTGGAACGTCCTTGGGACGATCGCCGGCTGCGCCTTCGCACATCTCCACCGGAACATCCGGCTCGACTGGCAGTAGACTCTCTCTGGCGCGCCGGAGTGGCGGAATGGCAGACGCAGGGGACTCAAAATCCCCCGGTCCACAAGGCCGTGAGGGTTCGACTCCCTCCTCCGGCACCACAAGCCGCGAATCGTTCAGGTTTTCGCCAGTCGGGTCACGTCAGCTTCGAGTTCATTGACGGGGAAGGGGCGGGGGAGTAGTCTGTCCGTCCCGTTCCCGAAGGAGGCGATTCCGTGGCATTCAAGATCGGAGACCGGCTCGTCTACCCCAACCACGGCGTTGGCGTCGTCGAGACGATCCAGGAGTCCCTCCTCGAAGGTTCTCCCGCCCCCTGTTATCAGCTCCGACTCCTCGGGAACAACTCGCGCGTGATGGTGCCCGTCGGCAACTCCGACCGGATCGGCTTGCGTCCCCTCACGCGGCGCAAGGACGTGGGCTCGGTCTTCCGCGTTCTCGAGAACGCGACGCTTCCTCCCACCGGCGACTGGAAGGGCCGCTACAAGCAGAACCTCGACAAGATGCGCTCGGGCCGGCTCACGGACATCGCCGACGTCCTCAAGAACCTGACGTGGGTCCAGAAGCAGAAGGCGCTCTCCTTCCGCGAGAAGAAGATGTACGAGCGCGCCCGCTATCTCATCGTCTCCGAGATCGCGCAGATCAATGGCCTGCCCGAGGGCGAGGTCGCCACCGAGGTCGAGAAGGCTCTCGATCGGGCGATCCTCAAGAGGCGGCCTCTCACGCCCCTCGCCGCCGCGAGCGGGAATCAGCGCGACCACTGACCGGCCCTGTTCCCTGGGAACCCGGCCCGGGTTCCCCACTGTCCCTCCGACTTCCTGGGCCTTCTGAAGAACCCTCCGCGGCCCGGAGATTCCCGCGATGGAGGCCTCGCGATTTCCGTATAGTGGCGATGATGGCTGCTCGCCGCGTTTGCTCCGTTTTCATTGCGGCCCTCCTCCTGGCGATCGTGATGCCGGTGGCGGCGGCGACGCTCCCCTCGAAGACCGGCGATCCCGTGCTCGACATGCTCCAGACCTCTGTCAACATGGAGAGGCGGCGCGTGCTGGAGGATCTGGAGGAATTCGACCGAATCTCCGGACAGGCCTCCCGCGCCGAGTCGGACCTCAACGTGTCCCTGAACCAGATCGCGCGGCTCGCGCGCGAAGGCATCCTCGACCGCGGGTTGCTCGAGCAGTTCGAGCAGGCTGCGGCCGATGCGCGGGCTCGCATCCAGGCGGGTCAGGACCGCCGCCGGGCCATTTCCGAGCGGCTCGCCGAGCACGTACGCCGGATGGCGGCGTTTCGGGACGAGATGGTGCGCCGGCGCGACTCCCTGAGGAACGCCCAGGTGGACCCGCTGACGGGGCGCTGGGACGTCGTCGTAAATCCGGGCGGCCGGAGCGGCGTCTACCGCCTCGTGCTCG
>DASVJU010000259.1:0-16399 GCA_036385755.1 Thermoanaerobaculia bacterium | reverse complement strand
TCGCGGCGGCCGGCGGCCACAACATCCTGTTCTCCGGCCCGCCCGGATCGGGCAAGACGATGCTGGCGAGGCGTCTGCCGGGAATCCTTCCGCCTCTCTCGCGCGAGGAGAGTCTCGAGGTGACGCGAATCTGGAGCGTGGCGGGACGTCTTCCCGCGGGCAGCGGACTCCTCGTCGAGCGCCCGTTCCGCTCGCCTCATCACGGCGCGTCGGCGGCGGCGCTCGCGGGCGGCGGCGCCGACCCCCGCCCCGGAGAGCTCTCGCTCGCGCATTTCGGAGTTCTCTTCCTCGACGAGCTGCCCGAGTTCCGGAGGGACGCCCTCGAGGCTTTGCGCGAGCCGCTCGAGGACGGAGTGGTCTCCGTCGCGCGCGTCGCCGGGGCAAGGACGTTCCCGGCCCGCTTTCTCCTCGTGGGCGCGATGAACCCGTGCCCGTGCGGTTTCCGCGGCGATCCGCGCCGCGCCTGCTCGTGCTCGCCCCGCGACGTCGCCCGCTATCGCCGGAAGATCTCCGGGCCGCTCCTCGACCGGATCGACCTCCACGTCGAGGTGCCGGCCCTTGCCGCCTCGGACCTCTCAGGGGACGGAGACGGCGAGGCCTCCCGCGTCGTCCGCGCCCGGGTCGGAGCGGCCCGCGCACTTCAGGCGGCCCGGACGGGAGACCCTCGCCTCGTGAACGCGGCTCTTCCGGGACGTCTCGCCCGCACGGTCCTCAAGACTGAGCCCGAAGCACGCGCGCTTCTCACGCGCGCGGTCGACCGGCTCACGCTGTCGGCGCGGGCGTTCCAGCGTGTTCTCCGCGTCGCCAGGACGATCGCAGACCTCGAAGGGGCCCCCGTGATTCAGCCCGCCCACGTCGCCGAAGCGCTCCGCTACAGGCCCGCCCGGGACTCCGCCCTCGAGACCTGACGGCCCTCTTGTCAATGGGCTGGATGGCTCAAAGGTTTGTCCTTGACTCCCCTACCCCGCGGACTAAGAATTCCATCGCTCAAGTGAAGACCTAGCCCCGTGTAGGGCCGTGCATCAGTTCTTCCGGTGACCGAGTGGAGTAGAGGGGAAAGAGCGCCCGCGGAGCCAAACGGATGCCGAGACGAGAGCACACCATCATTTTCCTGCCCCACGCGAAGGCGCGTTTTCGGCAGTTCCGCGTCTCTTCGCGGTTGCTGTGGTCCCTTGGAATCTGCTTCGGGCTGTCGGTTCTCCTCGGCGTGACCTTCTCTGCACTCTGGGTCCGCTCGGTCCGGAAAAACAGCGAGGTCACCGCCATCCTGGCGGAGAACTCCGACCTGAGGTCGCGGGCGGCGCTCACGAACACACGGCTCGAGACGATCGAGAAGATGCTCGCCGAATTCGAGGATCGGACGCGCCGGCTGTCGATCGTCGCCGGGCTGTCGGCGGTCCGCGACCCGGGGCTGGGCGGCGTCGGCGGCCTCTCCGCCGTTCCCGTCAACCCCGCGGATTCAATCGACTCGGGTATGAGCGAGGCCGGACGCCGGGGCGTCCTGCTCTCCTCGCGGCTGAAGCTCGTCGAAAAGAAGCTCTCCCTTCAGGCCGACCAGCTCGCCCTGACACCCACGATCGTCCCGACCGCCGGCGTCCTCACGGCGGGCTTCGGAAGCCGTACCGATCCGTTCACGAACCACCCAGAGTTCCACACGGGCATCGACATCTCGACACCGGCCGGCAACCGCGTCGTCGCCCCGGCGTCCGGCACGATCGTGCGCGTCGGCTGGGACAAGGGCTACGGCCGGTTCGTCGAGATCGCCCACGGCTACGGCGTCACGACGCTGTTCGGTCATCTCCAGACGGCGCGCGTCGCCGAGGGCCAGCGCGTGAGCCGAGGCGACCTCGTGGCGCTCGTGGGCTCCTCGGGCCGCTCCACCGGGCCGCACCTCCACTACGAGGTACACACCGACGGCAAGCCGGTGAACCCGCTCGACTACGTTTTGAACGCTTTTTAGCAGTCTGTCCTTCCGGTTGGTTTTCGGGTATTTCTTTCTGCGAATGCGGGACGGAGCTGCGGCGACGGCTCGTCGGGCGAGCCTCCTCTTCACCTTCTAAGAAAACCCCGTTCTCCTGCTAAACTCCGCCCTCCGCGCGCAAGCCGTGCGGGCCCACCTCTCATGATCATCGACAAGGCTCTCTCCAAGGTATTCGGGACCAAGCATCAGCGTGACGTGAAGGCGATGCAGCCGCGCGTCGCGGCCATCAGCGCGCTCGAGCCCGAGATCAAGGCCCTTTCCGACGACGCGATCCGCGCGCGCGTGGCGGGGATCCGTACGCGCGTACAGGAGGCCCTGAAGACCCTTCCCGAGAACATCGAGGAACGGCGCGCCTTGTCGCGCCAGATTCTCGACCCCGAGCTCGTCGAGGTCTTCGCGCTCGTCCGCGAAGCCGCCTGGCGCGCCATCGGTCAGCGGCACTACGACGTCCAGATCATGGGCGGCATGGTGCTCCACGAGGGCAAGATCTCCGAGATGCGGACGGGCGAGGGCAAGACGCTCGTCTCTACTCTCGCCGTCTCCCTGAACGCCCTCTCCGGCCGCGGCGTCCATCTCGTCACCGTGAACGACTACCTCGCGCGCCGCGACGCCGACTGGATGGGCCGCATCTACCGGTTCCTCGGCTTTTCCGTGGGCTGCATCCAGCACGACATGCCCGACGAGGATCGCCGCGCGGCCTACGCCTGTGACATCACGTACGGCACGAACAACGAGTTCGGCTTCGACTACCTGCGCGACAACATGAAGTTCGAGCTCGTTCACATGGTCCAGCGCGGGCACGTCTTCGCCGTCGTGGACGAGGTCGACTCGATCCTCATCGACGAAGCGCGGACCCCGCTCATCATCTCGGGCCCGTCCGAAGGCGAAACGGACCTCTACTACAAGGTCGACCGGATCGTCCCGAAGCTCGTCAAGGGCGAAGAAATCAAGGACAAGTACGGCAACAAGACGACGACGGGCGACTACCTCCTCGACGAGCGCGCCCACACGGCCTCCCTCACGGAGGAAGGCGTCTCGAAGTGCGAGCGCCTCCTCGGCGTCGAGAACCTCTACGACCCGACGAACATCGACCTCCTGCACGCCTGCCAGCAGGCGCTCCGCGCGCACACGCTCTACAAGCGGGACGTCACCTACGTCGTCAAGGACGGCCAGGTCATCATCGTGGACGAGTTCACGGGCCGTCTCATGCCCGGGCGCCGCTGGTCCGACGGACTCCACCAGGCCGTCGAGGCGAAAGAGGGCGTCAAGATCGAGAAGGAAAACCAGACTCTTGCCACGATCACGCTTCAGAACTACTTCCGCATGTACGACAAGCTGTCGGGCATGACGGGCACGGCCGACACGGAAGCGGCCGAGTTCGACAAGATCTACAGGCTCGACGTGATCGTGATCCCCACGAACCGCGACATGATCCGCAAGGACGAGCACGACCTGGTTTACCGGACCGAGCGCGAAAAGTTCGAAGCCGTCGTCGAGGAGATCGCGGAGAAGAGCGAGAAGGGACAGCCGGTTCTCGTGGGCACCATTTCGATCGAGAAATCCGAGCTTCTCTCGACGATGCTCAAGAAAAAGAAAGTGCCTCACGTCGTCCTGAACGCGAAGTACCACGAGCAGGAAGCCACGATCGTCGCCCAGGCCGGACAGGTGGCCGCCGTCACGATTGCGACGAACATGGCCGGCCGCGGCACGGACATCCTCCTTGGCGGCAACCCGGAGTACCTCGCGCGCCAGAAGGCGAAAGAGGACGAGGAGCAGTACAAGACGCTGCTCACCGATCTGCAGAAGGAGACGGCCGAAGCCCACGAGCAGGTCATCGAGCTCGGTGGTCTTCACATCATCGGCACCGAGCGGCACGAATCCCGCCGTATCGACAACCAGCTGCGGGGCCGCGCGGGGCGCCAGGGCGACCCCGGCTCCTCGCGCTTCTACCTCTCGCTCGAGGACGACCTGATGCGGATCTTCGGCTCCGACCGCCTATCGGGGCTCATGAAGCGCCTCGGGATGGAGGAGGGCGTCCCGATCGAGCACCGCTGGGTGACGAACTCGATCGAACGCGCGCAGACGCAGGTCGAAGGCCGCAACTTCGACACCCGCAAGCACCTCCTCGAGTACGACGACGTCATGAACAAGCAGCGCGAGGAGATCTACCGGCTCCGCAAGGAGATTCTCACCGGAAAGCTCTCGCGCGACTACGTCGTGGCTCTCGCGGAGGACGTGTCGGAGGACTACGTCGACCGCCATTGCCCCTCCGGCAAGGACTCTTCCGAGTGGAACTGGGTCGCGTTCGAGAACCTCGTCTTCGAGACCTACGGCCTCCGGCCCGTCGAAAAGGGCATTGCGGCGGACAACACGAACACGGAGATCAAGGAGAGGCTGCGCGCGGCCGTGCGGGAAGCCTACGAAGCGAAGGAAAAGGCCGTGGGCGCGCAGACGCTGCGCGACTTCGAGAAGTTCTTCATGCTTCAGACGGTCGACACGCTCTGGAAGGACCACCTCCTCGCCCTCGACCACCTGAAGGAAGGCATCGGCCTGCGCGGTTACGGCCAGCGCGACCCGCTCGTCGAGTACAAGAAGGAATCCTTCCAGCTCTTCGAGGCGATGAAGGAGGGCATCGAGGAGCAGATCCTCCAGTACCTCTTCCGGTTCGAGGTTGCCGAGGCACCTGCCGAACGCGCCGAACGTGCCGCTCCGCCGCGGGACGCGGAGCCCTCCCCTGCGGCGGCCGCGGCGGGCGGCTCCGCCGCCTCGCGACGGGCCGCTTCGGACCTCGAGAAGCGCGCGAAGCAACAGGAGCAGAACCTGAAGTTCCAGGGCTCGTTCGACCCCACGTCCGGCGGCGACTTCGAGGTCGCGACGGTGAAGGCCGCGGGCCCGAAAGTGGGCCGGAACGACCCCTGTCCGTGCGGCTCCGGGAAGAAGTACAAGAAATGCCACGGAGCGCTCGTTCCCATCGGCTGACCCTGCCCGCGCTGCGGCCCGACCGAGCCGCCGTTCCTCGCTACTTGACCGACCCGACCGTGAAGCCGGCGATGAACCGGTCGAGGAACAGGTTGTAGACGACGGCGATCGGGAGGCTGGCGACGAGACAGGCCGCCATGAGCGAGCCCCAGTAGTAAACGTCGCCGCGCACGAGGTAGATCGGGATCCCGACGCCCACCATCTGATTCCTCTCGGGCGAGATGAACGTCAGCGCGTAGACGAACTCCTGCGTCACGAGCGTGAAGCTGAAGATGACGACCGTCAGGATGCCCGAGACCGAGATCGGCACGACCATCTTCAGGAACGCCCCGAAGCGCGTCAGGCCGTCCACCATGGCCGCGTCCTCCAGCTCTTTCGGGATGGACTTGAAAAAAC
The DNA here is from genome assembly GCA_036385755.1 of Thermoanaerobaculia bacterium. Classification (GTDB taxonomy): domain Bacteria; phylum Acidobacteriota; class Thermoanaerobaculia; order UBA5066; family UBA5066; genus Fen-183. The sequence continues at coordinate 11,043 of DASVJU010000259.1, read as the reverse complement.
CCATGAGGAGCCAGATGGAAAAGGGAATCGTCATGCTCGGGTAGACGAGCACCACGGAAAAGATGCTGTCCTGCAGTCCCAGGATCGCGACCACCCGCGAGAGCGGGATGAAGAGCAGCGTCGGGGGGATCAGGTACGTGAGGAAGATCGCGATCCCCAGCCGCTCGCCCCACCGGCCGGCCAGCCGGGCGAGCGCATAGGCGGCCGGCACGGCAAGGAGGAGCGTGATGGCGACGACGAGGACGCCCACGAGCGCCGTGTTGCCCAGCCAGCGCACGAACCGCGTCTCGAAGAACAGGAAACGCAAGTGCTCGAGGGTCGGCGGGAGGTTGAAGACGAACGGGTTGTTCTCGACCGTGTAGAGGTCGATGTTCTGTTTGAACGTCGCGATGAGCATCCAGAAGAAGGGAAAGGCCAGGGCGACGACGAAGAAGGCCAGCACCAGGACGTGCACGACCCGCGCGCCGACCTTCCGGAGCGCGCCGCGTTCCATCAGACCACCTCGGCGCGGTGCGCGACGCGAAGCATCAAGTACGCGACCGCCACGAGGACCGGCACGAGGAAGAGCGAGATCGCGGCGCCTGCGGCCAGGTCGCTGCCGGCGATCCCGGTCGCGAACGCGAGCGACGGCAGCGTCTGGGTGGAGTCGAAGGGGCCGCCGGCGGTCAGGATGTAGACGACCGTCATGTCGGTGAACGTGAAGATGATCCCGAAGAGGACTGCGACGCTCAGGATGGGCGTCATCATCGGAAGGTTGATCTGGAAGAGAGTGCGCCAGAAGCCCGCGCCGTCGATCGCCGCCGCCTCCGGGATCTCCTTGGGAATGGCGGAGCGTCCCGCCAGCATGATGACGGTGGAGAACGGGATCAGCCGCCAGCAATGCACGAGGACGACGGAGGCCATGGCGAGGTGCGGCTCCCCGAGCCACATCGGAGCGCTGTACGGCTTGTAAACGTGCAGCGCGACGAGCACCCACGTGATGACGCTGTAGATGGAGTCGAGAATCCACTTCCAGCCGATGGTCCCCAGCGACACCGGCGCGACCCACGGCAGCAGGATCAGGAACCGGACGAGACCGCGGCCGCGAAACGGCTTCTCCAGCGCCATCGCGAGGATGTTCGAGCACAGGATCACGATCACCTGGGCCGAGAGCGTGAAGACGATGGAATTCCGGAGAGCCTTCCGGAAGCTGGGGCTCTGGAGAATGCTCCGGAAGTTCTCCAGGCCCACGAGCTGGAACCCCGAGCTCCCGATGCGCGCGTCACTGAAAGCGTAAAGGACCGCGAGGACGAACGGCACTCCGATCAGAAGGGCGATGTAGAGCACGGCCGGCGCGAACATGGCGATCGCCAGGGCCGGCGTCTGGCCGGCCCCGGTGGAGGTCCCGCTCGACCGGCTCATTGCCATGGCGCGGGGCGCGGATCGGTGCGTTTCTCCGTCTTCCTGTCGAAGAAGCGCAGGTCGCCCTCGGCCACTGCGAAGTCGTGCACCGATCCGGGTTCGTAAGCGGCTGTCATCGTCCAGGAGAGGCGCGAGATGATCTCTTTGGACTCGAGGCGCCTGCCTTCGATCGAGCCCCCCTCGATCGAACCGTAGAGCAGGCGCTCGGCCCCGAGATACTCGACGTAGTTCACGACGAAGCGAAACGGAATCTTCCGGGCTCCCGCGGCCAGTCCGGCCGGGAGGAAGCTCTCGGGCCGGAAGCCGACGATGACTCCGGCGAACTCCAGCAGGTTCATCGGAGGCGAGCCCAGGAAGGTCGCCACGAACGTGTCGGCAGGCTCTTCGTAGACCTCTTTAGGCGTCCCGATCTGCCGCACCACGCCCTGGTGCAGCACGACGACGCGGTCGCCCATGGCCATGGCTTCGACCTGGTCGTGCGTCACGTAGATCGTGGTCGTCCCGATGTTCTTGTGGAACTGCTCGAGCTCCTCCCGCGCCGACGCGCGGAGCTTCGCGTCGAGGTTCGAGAGGGGCTCGTCCAGGAGAAACACGGCCGGCTCGCGGACGATGGCGCGGGCGAGCGCGACACGCTGCCGCTCGCCGCCGGACAGCTCCCGCGGCTTGCGGTCGAGGAGCCTGCCGATGCCGAGCAGCCCCGCGGCCCATTCCACCTTCTTCTTGTGCTGGTCTTTCGGGACCTTCTGCGCCTTCAGCGGGAAGGCGATGTTCTTGTAGACGGTGAGGTGGGGATAGAGCGCATAGCTCTGGAACACCATGGCGATCCGGCGCTCGCGCGGCGTCAGGCGGTTCACGACCTGCCCGCCGATCAGGATCTCCCCCGACGTCGGAGTCTCCAGGCCCGCGATCATCCGGAGGAGGGTGGTCTTCCCGGAGCCCGAAGGCCCCAGGAAGACCAGGAACTCACCCTCCTTCGTCGCGAGGTTGACGTCGTTGACGGCTCCGAGCTCGCCCTCCGTGAAGACCTTCGTGAGGTTTCGTGTCTCGACGACCGCCATCGAGCGCCCGCGCTACTTCCATCGCGCGAAGATGCGCTTGTACTCGGTTTCCGCCGCCTTCGCGGCGTCCTCCGCCGACTGATCCCCGCGCGCGACGCTCGCGAACATCGTGGGAATGACCCAGGTGCTGAACGCCTCGGAGATGCCCGCGGTCGCGTAGCCGGGGTAGCCGACGTTCGTGGCCCAGTCGAGGACGTTGCCCAGGACCTTGTACTTGTCCGGCGGGGTCGCCCGAGGGTCGTTCGCGATTTCCTTCTGCAGGTCCGGCACCGTCGGGGGGAAGCAGGGGAAGTTGTAGAACTGCCCTGCGACGAAGCCCTCGTGGAAGTGGTCCATGAAGTCGATCAGGAACTTCTGCGCGCCGTCCTTGTTCTCCGCGAATTCCCAGATGACGTGGCAGTTCATGACATGCTCGGCCGCGATCCGGCGTACCGGGCCCTTCAGCGCCTGGCTGATCATGATCTTGCTGTCGATCGGCAGCTTTTCCCGCTCGGACTGGCGCGTGACGGAGATCGCGTTCGCGACGTAGGAGACCCGGCCCGCGAGCATCGCCTGGTTGTTCGACGGCGGCGTCCACGTGAAGACCTCGGGCGTCTCCGCCTTCGTGTAGAGCTCCTTCATGTACTTCAGCGCTTCGACCGTGTTCTTGGAGTTGATCGTGACGTTCCCGGCCTCGTCCTGCTCGGCGCCGCCGAAGGACCAGAGCAGGGCGCGCAGGGCCATGCTCGTGTCCAGCTCCTGCGAGAGGCCGATGCCGCACGGGTGGCCGTTCTTCTCCCGGATCTTCGTCGCTCCCTTGAGGAGGTCGTCGTACGTATCCGGGCCGTTCGGGAAGCCCGCCTCCGTCCACCAGTCCTTGTGCCAGTTGCCGGGGTCGGGCGAATAGGCGTCGGAGAAGGCGAAATACTTCTTCGTCTTCGGGTTGTACGTGGACTTGTGGGCGAGGTCGATCTTCTTCCCGTGCTTCTTCTCGACCTCCTGGTACACGTGCGACATGTCGATGACCTGCTTCTCGTAGGCCGCCGGCGGCGAAAGGAACATGAAGAGGTCGTGACCCTTCTTCGCCGAGACTTCGGACGCCGCCCGCGCCGCGAGGTCGACGAGGTTGATGTTGTCCACGACGACGTTCGTGTTGTTCTTCTGGCCCCACTCCTTCGTGTACGTGCCGTTGAACCAGGTGTCCCAGGCGGGAACGAAATGGCTCCACTGGAGGATCTTCAACGTCTTCATCTGGGCTTCCGCCCGTTCGGGGAACAGAAAGGCAGGCCCTCCGACTCCGGCGGCGACGGCGCCGCCTCCTGCGAGCTTCGCGAACGTGCGACGGGTGATTCCGCTGGATCGGGCTCTCTTAGACATGCTGGCGCCCCTCCGGCCTTCTGGCCTTCACAATCACAATGGCGTGTGTGGACCGCTTCGACGACGTCGGATGTCCAATGAGATCACCTCTCAAAGGGAGTCGTCAACTGGACCTCCCCGGGGCGGAGCCCTGGGCGAACGAGCCCGTTGTGGTATGAATCCGCATGGTGAATGAACGGGAGATCCCGCTCGCCCTCACGTTCGACGACGTTCTTCTCCTTCCCGCCCGCTCGAAAGTCCACCCGGCCGAGACCGACCTGAAGACGCGCCTCACGCCGGGGATCGGGCTGAACATCCCCATCCTCTCGGCCGCGATGGACACGGTCACGGAGTCGCGCCTCGCGATCGCGATGGCGCAAAACGGCGGGCTGGGAGTCATCCACAAGAACATGACGATCGAGGCCCAGGCGGCCGAGGTCGACAAGGTGAAGCGCTCCGAGAGCGGGATGATCGTCGACCCCGTCACGTGCCGCCCGACGCAAAAAATCTCGGAGGCTCTCGAGGTGATGGCGAACTTCCGGATCTCGGGCGTTCCCGTCGTGGACGACCGCGGCAAGCTCGTCGGCATCCTGACGAACCGCGATCTTCGTTTCGAGACGCGCATGGACCTCCCCATCTCCGAACGCATGACGAAGGAAAACCTCGTCACCTGTCCGCCGGGCACGACGCTCGAGCAGGCCAAGGAGCTCCTCCACCGTCACCGGATCGAGAAGCTCCTCGTCGTCGACAAGGCGGGAAACCTGAAGGGGCTCATCACCGTCAAGGACATCCAGAAGCAGATCAAGTATCCGAACGCATGCAAGGACTCCTTCGGACGTCTGCGCGTGGCCGCTGCCGTCGGCGCGAGCAGCGACCTCCTCGATCGCGCCCGTGAGCTCGTCACCGCGAAGGTCGACCTCCTCGTCCTCGACTCCTCGCACGGCCACAGCGAGGGCGTGCTCTCCGCCCTGAAGTCCCTGAAGAGAAGGTTCCCCTCGACTCCCGTCCTCGCGGGAAACGTGGCAACGGCGGAAGGCACACGGGATCTCGTCCGGCGGGGCGCGGACGCCGTGAAGGTCGGCATCGGACCGGGCTCCATCTGCACGACGCGCGTCGTCACCGGCGCGGGCGTGCCGCAGATTCACGCGATCCGCGAATGCGTGAAGGGCCTCGGAACGTCGACCGTCTCGCTCGTCGCGGACGGCGGCATCAAGTTTTCGGGCGACGTCACGAAAGCCCTCGCCGCGGGTGCCCACTCCGTGATGATCGGAAGCCTCTTCGCGGGCACGGACGAGGCGCCCGGCGAGACCATCCTCTACCAGGGCCGCACGTTCAAGGCCTATCGTGGCATGGGCTCGATCGGCGCGATGAAGCTGGGCTCGGCCGACCGCTACTTTCAGGACGAGGAAGAGCCGCGCAAGATGGTGCCCGAAGGCATCGAGGGCATGGTGCCGCACAAGGGCCCCGTCTCGACGCTCCTGACGCAGCTCACCGGAGGCGTCCGTTCGGGCATGGGCCTCGCAGGAGCGGGGAGCCTGCCCGAGCTCGTGAAGAAGGCGAGATTCGTCCGCATCACGGCGGCCGGTCTGAGAGAGAGCCACGCGCACGACGTCATCATCACGAAGGAAGCTCCGAACTACCGGCGCGAAGAAATCTGAGCCATCTGAGTCATCTGAGTCATCTGGGCACGCCCGCCTTCAAGGATCACTTCTCGGGCCACGCGGGCGACTATGCCCGCTACCGGCCCACGTATCCCCCCGCGCTTTTCGACGCGCTGGCGGCGCTCGTCGCGAGGCACACCCTCTGCTGGGACGCCGGCACCGGCAGCGGGCAAGCGGCAGGCGGCCTGGCGGAGCATTTCGCGGAGGTCGTCGCCACGGACGCGAGCGCGGACCAGATCGCGCACGCGGCGCCTCACGCGGGTATCACCTTCCGGGTCGCGCCTGCGGAGGATTCGGGCATCGACGATGCGACGGTGGATCTCGTGACCGTCGGGCAGGCGCTGCATTGGTTCGATCAGAAGAGATTCTTCGATGAGGTGAAGAGGGTCAGCGTGAGGGGAGGCGCCATCGCCGTATGGGCCTACGATCTCTTCGATCTCGAGGGCGTCGCGAGCGAAGCTCTGGCGCGTTTTCACGAGCTCGTCGCGCCCTACTGGCCGCCCGAGCGCGCTCTCGTCTCCCGGCGCTACGCCGATATTCTCTTTCCATTCAAAGAAATCCCCGTTCCGCCCTTGACGATGACGGCCTCGTGGGATTTCACGAGAACACTCGGCTACCTCTCCACGTGGTCCGCCGTGAAGCGCTGCGCGAAAGAGACCGGCCGCGACCCGATCGCCGAATTCGCGCCGCGGCTCGCGGCCGCGTGGGGCGACCCGGCCGCACCGAAGACGATCGCCTGGCCGCTCGTCCTCCGCGCGGGTCGAATCGCCTGACCATGACGAGGCCGAGCGTTCGATGGGGGTGTGCTCTGGCCGCTTCGACGCTCATAGCGGGTGCGATCTGGCAGTCGGCCGCTTCGAGTGCGGCGCTCCGGCGCTACCCGCCTCCAGGGATCCTCGTGCGGGTCCGGGGTGGAAACATCCACCTGAACTGCTCGGGACGAGGCGAACCAACGGTGATCATGGACGCGGGGCTCGGCTCGTTTTCCCTGGAGTGGGCCGCCGTCCAGCCCGAGGTCGCCAGGGTGACGAGGGCCTGCTCGTTCGACCGGCCGGGGATGGGCTGGAGCGAGGCCGCGACTCTCCCGCGGGACAGTCAGCGGATCGTCTCGGAGCTTCACGAACTCCTCGCAGCGGCCGGGTTGAAGCCTCCATACGTGCTGGTCGGTCATTCCTTCGGAGGTCTCAACGTCCGGCTCTTCGCCAGCGAATACTTGCCGGAGGTTGCCGGGCTCGTTCTCGTCGAGAGCGTACACGAGGACCAGGTTCGGCGGCTTCCAAGGGCGCCCGCCTGGAAGAGCGCCATGCGGCGGGCGGTGCTCGCGTCGTCCGCACTCGGGCTTCCGCGGCTTCTCTACTCGGGGATGGCCGCGAGCGTGCCGGGCAGCGGCTCGGAGATCCAGCGTGCCTTGACCTGCACCACGAGAAGCCTGAGAACCGTCGCGAACGAGATGGACGCTTTCGAGGCCAGCCTGGACCAGGTCCACTCTCGCAGGCGCTCTCTCGGAGACCTTCCTCTGGTCGTCATTTCCCGAACGGACACAGACGGTCCGACCTCATCGACCTGGAGCGCCATGCAGCGGGACACTCTCAACCTCTCGACGAACGCCGTTCACGTCATCGCGCGGCATTCGGGGCACTACGTCCCCATCGAGGAGCCGGAGGTGGTCATCGACGCTATAGAGCGGCTCGTCTCGCGCGCGCCGCCCTGAGCCGAGACAGGCCTAGTTCGCCTGCCTCAGAAGAGCCTCGACCGCGACCTCGATCTCCTTCTTCAGCTTCGTGAAGCGCTCTCCCGTCGCCGGGCCGTCGAACCCGGAGTGGATCTTCACGATGCGGTGCTGGCGGTCGAGAAAGAGCGTCGTCGGGTAGCCCTCCCAGCCCACGAGGGGAAGCGTCGCGGGAGACGCCGACGCGTCTTTCGTCGTGCCCGCGAGGAGGATCGGATGCGTCGTGCCGAAGCGCTCGACGAACCGCTTCACCTGGCGGCGGTTCCGCTCCACGTCGTCCGTGTATTCGAACGTCAGGGAAACCACCGCGAGGCCGCGCGGCCCGTATCGGGCGTCGAGGTCCCGGAGGAACGGCGCCTCGTCGGCGCAGTTCGGGCACCACGTGCCCATGAAGGCCACGAGCATCGGTTTGCCGGAAAAGCGCGCATCCGAGGTCGACACGACGTGGCCCAGGGCGTCGGGAAACGAGACGACGTAAGGCGCGGCCGGATTCCGCGGCTTCACGATGTCGAAGGAACCGGGCAGGAACGTTCCGGCGGACGCCGCGTCCAGCCGCCTTCCGCGCCAGGGCACGGGCGGATTCGTGCGCGAGCGGTACTCCCCCGCAAGCGTGCCGTCCGGCAGCAGCTCGGCGTCGAAGCGGTAGACGTGGACGCCATCGAAAACGGTCAGGACGAGCTGCTCGCCGTCGAACGTGCCGTGGAGAGGGCCGTAGTCGCCGGTCGTCGAGAGAAATGTCCCCGTGACGGCACTGCCCTCCTGACGAAAGACGCCCGTGAGCTTCTCGGTCTTCGTCCCGTCGACCATCACGACGCCCCAGCTTCCGCCGAGGGAAGGTCCGCCCTTCGGAGAGGCCGCCGGCGCACGAGGCTTCCGGGAAGCGCAAAAAGGGACTTCCGCCAATCCCGCAGCCACGACACGCGTGTACCCGCCCTCGAGCCGGCCACTCTTCATCTCCGCCACGATCTTCGCGTCGTAGTTCGCGAGCTCGAGCGTGAGCTTCGTTCCGTCCCAGGAAGCCGACGTGAAGGCGAACTCGGCCCGGTCGTTCACGAGTTCCGCCGAAAGACTCCCGCCCCTCGCGGCGATCTTCACGTCGAAGAAGACCTCGTGTCCCTCGGACGGCACGAGCTCGGCGTGCCAGAGACCGACGGGCGCCGGAGCTGGAGAGGAAGAGGAAGAGAATATCTTCTTAGAAGGTAAGAAAAGCAGGACCGCGGCGAAGGCCAGAGCGGCGCCGCGGCGGGACGGGCCCAAAACATGCATGTTCATCGAACGCGCAGGGCCGTCCCCCTATTCCCTTTCTAAGAAACTTCGCAGATCGTCTCCCGCTGCTGCGGCGCCTGCACGAAGCGCACGGGTCCGAAACAAATCAATCCTTCTCTTTCGTCTTCCTGACCCTTTCCCTTAGCGCCCGCACCGCCTCGGCGCGCGCCTTGAGGTCCTTTTCGCGTCCCTCGCCGGACGGCCGGTAGTAGTTGCGGCCCGCGAGGGAGTCCGGAAGGCAGGAGAGGCCCGCAGTCTTCTCTTCGGTGTCGTGCGCGTACCTGTATCCCGCGCCGTAGCCGGCCTGCTTCATGAGCTTCGTCGGGGCATTCCGGATCGCAAGCGGCGGCGGCTCGTTCGGGCGCTCGTGCACGTCGGCCGCGGCTTCGGCGTAGGCCGTGTAGAGCGCGTTCGACTTCGGCGCCAGCGCCATGTGAACGGCGATCTCCGCGAGCGCGAGAGCACCCTCGGGCATGCCGATGAAGTGCACGGCCTCCTTGGCCGCGACCGCGAGCGTGAGGGACGACGGATCGGCGAGCCCGATGTCCTCGGACGCGAAGCGGACGAGGCGGCGCGCGATGTAGAGCGGGTCCTCCCCCGCTTCCAGCATGCGGGCCAGCCAGTAGAGCGACGCGTCGACGTCCGAATCCCGCAGCGACTTGTGGAGCGCCGAGATCAGGTTGAAGTGCTCGTCGCCCGACTTGTCGTAGAGCAGGACCTTTCGCTTGAAGAGATCTTCGAGGAGGGCAACGGTCAGGTGCGGAATCGAGGAAGAGGAAGAAAGAGAATTTTCTTTGAAAGGAAGATGGGAGATCGCCGCTTCAAGAGCGGTGAGCGCCCTTCGGGCGTCGCCGTCGGAAAAGCGTCCTAACCATTCGAAGGCGTCCTCCTCGACCGTGGCCTTCGCGGCGAGCCCCCTTTCCTGATCCGCCAATGCCCTCTTCATCAATCGAATCAGGTCTTTCTCTCTCAGGGGCGGAAGAATGACCACCCTCAGCCGCGACAGCAGCGCGCCGTTCAGCTCGAACGACGGGTTTTCCGTCGTGGCGCCCACGAGGACGATGTCCCCGGCTTCCACGAACGGCAGGAAGGCATCCTGCTGCGCCCGGTTGAAGCGATGGATCTCGTCGACGAAGAGGAGCGTGCGGCGGCCCCGGCGCCTGGCGCGGGCCGCCTCCTCCATCACGTTCCGGATCTCCTTGATGCCCGAGACGACCGCCGAGAAGCCGATGAAGCGAGCCTGGGTCTTCGCGGCGATGATGCGCGCGAGCGTCGTCTTGCCGCTCCCCGGCGGCCCCCAGAAGACGAGTGAAGGGACCCGGTCGGCGGCAAGGGCCTTCGTGAGAAACGAGTCCGTGCCCACGAGTTCGGGAGGTCCCATGACATCGGACAGGTTCCGGGGACGCATCCGCTCGGCGAGCGGCGCGTCCGATGGCGCGGCATCGTCGACAGCGGAGCGGTCGGAAGCCGGGCCCTCATCCTCGTCGAAGAGGTCGCCCGGCGAAGACGTCACGCCCCTCCGCGCGCCTTGGCCCGCTGTTCGATGTCGGAAGTGAGCCGATCGAGCGCCGGGATTTCGGGATGTTCCTTCTTGAGTCTGCGGAGGATCTCGAGTGCCTTCTTCGTGTCGCCCTTGTCGAGGCCGAAGATGATCGCCTGATTGAACTGCGCGGGCCAGTGGCCCGGATCGCGGGCCACCGCCTGCGTGAACAGCGTGAGCGCCTTGTCCGGGTTGCCCACGTTCCGGTAGGCAACGCCGAGGTCGGTGAGGACGTTCGGATCGCCGTCCTTCAACTTGATCGCCCTCTCGTAGGCATCGATCGCCTTCTTCCAGTCCTCGACGTCGTAGGCCGTGTTCCCGAGCTGGACCAGGAGCTCCGCGTTTTTCGGCTCCTTGGCGACGGAGGCCTCGAGAGAGGCGAGCTTCTGGAGGGCGACCGGGTCGGACGCCAGCGACGGCTGTCCCCCGCCGCTTCCCGGCAGGTCGCGCGACGCGCCCGGCCCGACGCCCGCGAGCCCGGCATGCGGATCGGCCACGCTCGCCTGGGGCGGACCCGCCGACGCGTTCTTCTCGAGATACAAGTACGCAGCCGTGAAGCCCGCGAGGAGCCCCAGGACGAGAAACGTCCCGCGGTCCGCCCACGGAGAAAGCCGTGGCGCCGGCGCCCCCGCGGCTTGGGACTTCTTCTCGCGGGGACTCTTCGCCGCCGGCACCGGCGGCGGAAGGTGATCGTCGTTCTCTTCCAGGTTCTTTTCCGGGTTCTTTTCCATCGTCATTTCTAATCCGTCTCCTCTTCTTCTTCGCGCGCGGGCTGCGCCGCCCATGTTCCGGCCACGGGACCCGACACCGGAGCGGGCGCGACCTGCGTCCCCTCCCAGGTCCCCGCCAGGCGCTTGACGGGCACCGTCGTCAGGCGGCCGTAGAACTTTGCGTCCACTCCACGTTCGGAATCGATCCGCTCGAGCGCGACCCGGTCGCCGACGAACGTGCCCCGGAGTGAACCATGAAAGCCGCCGTCGAGCACATAATCACCCGAGAGGATCGTGCCGTCGAGCACGAGGCGGTAGCCGCCGCTCCGGCCGCCCGGATTTA
>DASVJU010000258.1:0-13133 GCA_036385755.1 Thermoanaerobaculia bacterium | reverse complement strand
CGTCGAGAGATTTTCTTCGAGGGTTGAAGAGGGACTGCGCGCCGGCACCGGTGCGGCGATCCCGGTGACTTTCCGCGCTCCGGCGCCGACCGAGGAGAACGTCGAGAGATTGCTGAGAAAGGTGGATCTCGGGAACTCGGGGGCGGCGGTGCTCTATTCGATTCCACCGCCCTTCACGCGCGCGGAGTTTTTCGACTTCGACCTCGACGGCGACCTCGACGTCTACCTGTCCGGCGCCGGCAGGCCCGACCAGCTCCTGCGCAACAACCTCGACGGGACGTTCACGGACGTGACGGCCAGGACGGGCGACGCGAAGTTCGCGTCGAAGAAGGCCGTCGTCTCCGACGTGGACCGGGACGGCGATCCCGATCTCGTGACGATCGACGCGAGGGGCGACCTCGTCCTGCGCCTCAACTTGCGCCAGGGTGTCTTCAAGAACGTGCCGCTCCATGTGTCGGGCGCGACGGACATCGCGGTGGAGGACGTGAACGCGGACGGAATTCCGGACATTCTGGTCGGGACCACAAAGGGGCTGAGGCTGCTTCTGGGGAAAGGGAATGGGGATTTCTTAGAAGGCGCGGGGAATGGCCTCGACGGTGCGGGCGGCTCGGCCGCGGTGCAGCCCTCGGTGCGGGCCGTGATTCTCGCCGACTTTGACAACGACGGATTTCCCGACGTCATTGCGGCCTCTTCGGACGGACTCCGCGCCTTCAGGAATCTCGGCGGCGGCAAGTTCGCCGAATGGCCCCTCTTCTCTTCCCCTTCTAAGAAATCTTCTTCTTCTCTCTCATTCTCTCCGAGCATTGATGCCCTTCTCGCCCTGGATGTCGACAAGGACGGAGATCTCGACCTCCTCGTTTCAGCCGGTGGAAAGACGAGCGTCCTCGTCAACGACGGCGGGAACGCGAATGGCTGGCTCGTCGTCGTTCTCGAAGGGCTTTCCACCGGCTCGGGAAAAGTGAACAAGCAGGGTGTCGGAAGTCTCGTCGAGGTGAAGGCCGGAAACCTCTACGTGGCGCGTCTCGCGGGCCTGCTGCCGACGCACGTCGGCCTGGGCGTGCGCGGGAAGGCCGACGTGGTGCGGGCCACGTGGACGAACGGCGTGCCACAGAACCTGTTCGATCAGAGGGCGAAGTCGATCGTCAGGGAAGTCCAGCAGCTCAAGGGCTCGTGCCCGTTCGTCTACGCTTGGAACGGCGAGACGGGCGTCTGGAGCTTCATTTCCGATGCGCTCGGACGTTCGCCGATCGGACTCCTCTATGACGGCGTCAACCTCGCGGGCTGGGACGCGCGCGAGTGGCTGTTCATCGACGGAGCGGCTCTTCGGCCGGATGCCGCCGGCCGGCTGCGGATCGACTACACCGAGGAGCTGTGGGAGGTCGCGTTCCTCGACGAGGCCACACTGATGGCCGTCGACCATCCCGAGGGCACGGGAGTCGTGCCGAACGAGCGGATGATTCCGGGCGTCACGGAGAAGAAACTCTTCACGGTCGCACGTCCGCGGCCCGTGCGCGCGGCATTCTCCGACGCCTCGGGCCGCCCGGAGGACGTGACCGGCCGGCTCGCCCGCCGCGATCAGGTGTACGCGGGACCGGGGCCCGAAGGCTTCTATCAGGGCGTCCGAAAAGAGCACTCCCTCGTGCTCGACCTCGGGGACGTGAGCGCGGGGGATCGCGTGATCCTCTTCCTCTCGGGCTGGATCTTCTACACGGACACGTCGATCAACGTCTCGCTCTCGCAGCGGAAGGACCTCGCGCATTTCCCGCCGGTCCTCGAAGTGCCGGATGGCGCGGGCGGCTGGAAGGTCGCGATGGAATCGTTCGGCTTTCCGGCGGGGAAGACGAAGACGATGCCGGTCGACCTGACGGGCATCGTCGATCCGAAGGACCCCCGCGTCCGGATCCGCACGACGATGGCGATTTTCTGGGACGAGGCGTTCGTCACCGTGAACGACCCGGTCGTCGAGGTCGTCACGACGCTTCTATCCCCGGCCGCCGCCGTCCTTTCCGAGCGCGGGTTCCCGCGCGGATACCGCGAGACGCCAGACGGACCCGAAATCTTCGACCACGGCGACGTCTCGACGCGGCCCCGCTGGGAGGATGTTCCGGGCCGGGTGACGCGCCTCGGCGACGTGACGGAATTCCTTTCGAAGGCCGACGACCGCTGGGTCGCGTTCAAGGGGGGCGACGCGATCCGAATCACGTACGACGCCTCGAAGCTCCCGCCGCTCGCCGCGGGGTGGCGCCGCGACTGGATTCTCGTCTCCGACGGCTGGGACAAGGACTTCGACAAGAACACGGTCACCGGGCAGTCGTACGGGCCCTGGCCCTTCCACGCGATGTCCGCGTACCCGTATCCCGCCGGCGAGCACCACCCCGACCCGAAGTTCCTCGAAGAAACCCTTACGCGCGTCGTGGGCCCCGAAAAGTTCCGGAAGTCGCTCGGAGAAAGATAATTTTGCTGAAGAGCGGGGATTCGCATTCCGCGGCGGGCCGACTGCGACGACCTACAGTGGGGATTGGGTGAGGGCTTTTGAAGATTTGCTTAGAAAGGTAAATGACCGTCGCTCGCGATTCGCCGCGGCGTTTCTCGCCGCGCTGTTGCTTTGCCCCCTGCTGTCCTATTCATTCGCAGAAAATCCTTCTTCCTCTTCTTCCTCGTCCTCTCGCGCCCCCATCCGTTTCACCGACATAACTCGGCGCGCGGGAATCACGTTCAAATTCGACACGGATCTGCGCCGCGGCCGGAACCTCGCCACGATGGGCGGCAGCGTCGCGATGGGGGACTTCGACGGAGACGGATTCCTCGATCTCTACTTCACGGGCTCCGTCGCGAACGGCAAGAAGCCCGAGGCGGGGCCCTGCGGCGTTCTCTATCGGAATCGGGGCGACGGGACCTTCGAGGACGTGACGGCCCGTTCGGGCATCCGCGCGTGCGGCTGGACGATGGGGGCCTACTGGGTGGACGTGGACGGCTCCGGGCGCCCCGATCTCATCGTCACGGGCGTCGGACGCACGACGCTCTTCAGAAACCTCGGGGACGGGACCTTTCGCGAGGAAGCGGCCGCGCGCGGCCTCGTCGCACCGGGCTACGCCGTGGGCCTCGCGGCCGGGGACGTGAACGGAGACGGGCGCGTCGGCCTCTACGTCGTCGGCTACCTCGACACGGACTATGCGAAGGAGAACTCGTTCCGGCAGTTCGAGGTCCGCGTCCCCGAGGACTACGAGGGCCAGGAGGCAAAGCTGAACGTCCAGGGGGAGGACGGACGCTTCGTCGAGCGCGCGAAGGAGGCCGGCGTTCTCAACGCGGGCGGGCGCGGCCTCTCGGCCGTCTTCTTCGACTACGACGGCGACGGCCGGCCCGACCTCTACGTCGTGAACGACCGGACGACGAACGTCCTCTACCGCAACCGGGGCGACGGCACGTTCGAGGACGTGACGGTCGAGGCCGGAGCCGGCCGGCGCGACCACAAAGAAGCCCGCGCCGGAATGGGGGTCGCGATCGGCGACCTCGACGGCGACGGCCGGCCGGAGATTCTCGTGACGAACTTCGCGGGCGAACCGAAGACTCTCTACCGGAATGTGGAAGGCGCGCTCTTCGACGACGCGACGGAGGCTTCCGGCGTCGAGCGCGCGTCGCTCCCGTACGTTCAGTGGGGGACCGACATCGTCGACTTCGACGACGACGGGCGGCCGGACCTTGTCATGGTCTCGGGCCATCTCATCCCGAAGCTCATCATGTCGATGGCGAGGCTCTTCGGGAACAGCAAGGGCCTCGGTCCCTACGTGCGCGGCGACCGCAGCTACAAGCAGCCGCCCGTCCTCTACCGCAACGGGGGCGGCGGGCGGCTGGAGGACGCGACGCCGTCCTCGGGTGACCTCGCCGGTCTGCGCCTCGCGGCGCGCGGCCTCGCGGCGGGCGACGTGGACGGCGACGGACGCGTCGACCTCGTGATCGCCGCTGTCGTCGGCGGCGTCCGCGTGATGCACAACGCGACGGTGTCGACGGGCCATGCGCTCGAGATCCTGCCGGTCGCGGGAGCGGATCACCGTACCGTTCTCGGGACGAAGGTCGTCGTCACGGCGGGCGATTTCCGCCAGGTCCAGGAGTTCATCCTCCGTCCGTCCTACGCCTCGGGTGCGTGGGTGCCCTTGCACTTCGGGCTCGGGGCCGCCACGGCCGCGAGGGTCGAGATCGTCCCCCCGGGTCAGACCGCGCCGGGAGCCAGCTTCGAAGGAGTCGCGGCTGATCGTCTCTATACGCTGCGCGACGGGAAGCTCGAGGAGAAGAGGAAGTTTCAAGGAAGATGAAGAGGGGACGAAGAAGAAGATTTTCTTAGAAGGGAGGAGCGGCGTTTCTCTCGCTTGCTGCGCGGAAACCCATGAGCGCCCTTTTCGTATTCACCTTCTGAGAAGAACTGCTTGAATGGAGGGAACGCTCGCCATGAAACGCTTCAACCCAGCCCTGGTCGCTTTCATCCCTGTTTTTCTCGCCTTCGCCCCAGCCGCTCCCGGCCAGCCGCAGCTCGTCCTGCCGGACCCGAGCCCGAAGGCCTCGGCCAGCCAGACCGTCGGGCTGAGCGAATTCACGGTGACCTATCACCGCCCGGGCGTGAACAAGCGGAAGGTCTGGGGCTCCCTCGTGCCCTGGGGCGAGACCTGGCGCGCGGGCGCGAACGAGAACACGACCCTGTCCGCGTCCACGCCCTTCACGTTCGGGGGCAAGGCCGTGCCCGCCGGGACCTACGGCGTGCACATGCTGCCCGCCGAGGGCGAGTGGACCGTGATCCTGAGCTCGCAGGCGAAAGCCTGGGGAAGTTTCAGCTACGACCAGAAGGAAGACGTCGTCCGCGTCGCCGTGAAGCCCGAGCCGGCGGACTTCGTCGAACGGCTCTCCTTTACGTTCGACGATCCCGCGAACGATGCCACCGCGCTCGCCCTCCGCTGGGAGAAGCTTCGCGTCGCGGTTCCGATCACGGTCGACACCAAGAAGGTGACGCTCGACAGCATCCGCGAGCAGCTGCGCGGCCTCCCGCGCTTCTCCTGGCAGGGCTGGAACCAGGCGGCATCCTGGTGCGTCCGGAACGACGTCACGACCGACGAGGCTTTCGCATGGGCCGATCGCTCCATCTCGATGCAGAAGACGTTCCCGAACCTCCGGACGAAGGCGGCGCTGCTCGAGAAGAAGGGCGACGCGAAGGCCGCCGCTGCGCTGCGCGCCGAGGCGCTGCCGCTCGCGAGAGAGGCGGACGTGAACGCCCTCGGGTACCAGCTCCTCGCCGACGGGAAGACCGCGGAGGCGGTCGAGTACTTCCGCAAGAACGTGAAGGAGCATCCGCAGTCGTGGAACGTCTGGGACAGCCTTGCCGAGGGTCTTCGAACGTCCGGCGACGCGAAGGGCGCGCGCGAGAACTACGAGAAGGCGCTGGCCATGGCTCCCGAGGACCAGAAAGCGCGTATCCGCGGGGAACTCGCGAAGCTGAAGTAGGGAACGGCGCTCTCAGAACAGCGTCGAGAGCCCCTCCATCTCGTCGGAGGTGTAGACGTGGTTTCCGGGTGACCCTTCTCGCGCGACGACGATCATCGCGCGCGCGACGGTGTCGGCTTTGATCGGCCGGTACTTGCGCGCGGGCCCGAAGAAAACGCCGGAAACGAGCCGCGCGGCCGCGATGCCGAGCTCTTCGCCCGGCCGCTTTTCGGGCCGGCTCCCGACGAGGAGCGACGGCCGGAAGATGTGAAGTCCGGAGAAGCCGAGCCGCGCGACGGCGTCCTCCGCCTCGCCCTTCACGCGGCTGTAGAAAACCCTTGATTTCGGGTCGGCGCCGACCGAGCTGACGAGAAAGAAGCGGTCCGCCCCGGTGCGGATCGAGGACTCGGCGAGGCGCACGACATATTCGAAGTCGACTTTCCGGAAGGCCTCCTCGGAACCGGCCTTCTTCATCGTGGTGCCGAGGCAGCAGAACACGTCCTGCGCGCGCGGGAAGGCCGACATGCGGCCGAGGCGGTCGAAATCGACCGTGCGCTGCTGGAGGCGTTTGTGCGTGACGTTGAGCGGCCCGCGTACGAACGCGATGACCTGTTCATGCAGACCAGTGCCCAGAAGGCGCCGAAGGCAGCACCCGCCCACGAGCCCGCTGGCGCCCGCGACGATGGCCGTGCGTCCCGACATGATGTTGCTCCCCGATTGTAGGCGAGAATCGGGCGTGCAGACGGTCGAGACGATCCTGACCCTGCTGGGCCTCACGACGCTCCTCGCGTTCCTGGCGCGCAAGGCCGACGTGCCCTATCCGATCTTTCTCGTCGTCGGGGGAATGGGGCTGGGGTTCATCCCCGGGCTCCCCGAGGTGATGCTCGACCCCCAGCTCGTCTTTCTCCTTTTTCTCCCGCCGATCCTCTTCGCCGCCGGGTACTTCACGTCCTGGCGGGACTTCCGGTCGAATCTCTTCTCGATCACGCTCCTCGCCGTGGGCCTCGTCGTCGCGACGACGACCGGCGTGGCCGCGGCGGTTCACCTGCTCGTGCCCGACATCGCGTGGCCCGTCGCCCTCGTCCTCGGCGCGATCGTCTCGCCGCCGGACGCGGTCGCCGCCACGGCGATCGCGCAGCGGCTCCGCCTTCCGCGCCAGATCGTGACCATTCTCGAGGGCGAGAGCCTCGTGAACGACGCGACGGGCCTCGTCCTCCTGAAGTTCGCGACGGCCGCGGTCGTCACGGGATCGTTCTCGATCGCGTCCGGCGTTCTGGAGTTTCTCCTCCTCGTCGCGGGCGGCATCGCCGTGGGAGTCGCCCTGAGTCTCTCGTTCAGCTGGCTCCAGCGCTTCATCGACGACGCCATCCTGACGACGACGGCGTCCATCCTCTTCTCCTTCCTCGTGTACATCGTGGCCGAGCGCCTGCACGTGTCCGGAGTTCTCGCCGTGGTCGTGGCCGGCCTGCTTCAGGGCCGCGCCGTGCCCCACATCTGGAAGGCGGAGACCCGCGTGGAAGGCGAAGCCGTCTGGCAGACGCTCGTCTTCCTTCTCAACGCGCTCGTGTTCGTCCTGATCGGCCTGCAGCTTCCGATGATCCTGCGGGGACTGGACCGGCCGTGGCCGGCCGTCGTGGACGGAATCTTCGCCGCGTTCTCGGCGATGGTCGTGGTCCGCATGGTCTGGATGTTCCCGGGCGCGTACCTGCCGCGCTTCCTCTCGCCGGCGTTCCGCGCGACCCATCCCTATCCCCCGTGGCAGGCCGTGACGATCGTCGGCTGGGCCGGGATGCGCGGCGTCGTCTCGCTGGCGGCCGCGCTCTCGCTGCCGCTCACGCTGGCGTCCGGGCAGCCGTTCCCGGCGCGCAATTTCCTCATCTTCATCACGTTCGCGCTGATTCTCGGCACGCTCGTCGTCCAGGGGCTCACGCTGCCGCCTCTCATCCGGTGGCTGCGCGTGGAGGAAGACCGCTCGGCCGAGCGCGAGGAACGGCACGCCCGGCTCGCGCTCGCGGAGGCGGCGATCGGCCATCTCGACGGAAAGCTGGACGACGGCGCGTATGCGCATCAGATTCACCCGGTCCAGCACGAGTACGTCCAGAGGGTCCGGGCCCTCAAGGGCCTGGACGGGGAGGCGCCGGCCCGCGGTCTCGCCACGATCCGCACCTCGAAGGCCCTGCGAAAGGAGGCGCTCGACATCCAGCGCACGGAGCTTCTGCGGCTCTGGAAAGAGGAAGTCATCGGCGACGACGTCCTGCACCGCCTGCAGCACGAGCTCGACCTCGAGGACATGGGCCTGCGCTGAGGAAAGGCCGGCTAGCGCTTCACGCTTTCCGGTGCGCCGCCCTCGACCCACGTGTAGAGGCCGGGCGGGAGGTCCTTCGCGGAGGCCGTCGTGCCGTCGGGCCAGCGCACGTCGACGGCGTCGAGCTTCGGTGCCGGGCCGAGTCCGATCACGACGGTCCGGTCGTTGACGGAGAGATAGCCGTCGCCGCCCGAGACCTCGTCGATGCGTTTCCTGCCGCCCATCGTGCAGGTCACGCGCGCGCCGACGGCGCCGCGGTTCTTCCCGTTCGTCCTGAGAAGGAGGCGCACGGCCTTCGCCGGCGACTCCGTCACGTTGCGGAAGACATGCGCCGGGCCGCCGTTCTCGGTCACGACGAGATCGGGCCGGCCGTCTCCGTCCAGGTCGGCAACGGCCAGCCCCCGTCCGACGAGCGGGGCGAGGAAGCCCGCGCCCGCCTGGGACGAGGCATCGGCGAACTTGCCCGCGCCGAGGCCGCGATAGAGGAGCGGTGCCTGGCGGTAGGTCACCGTGGGCTGAACGTCCTGGACCGACGTTTCGACGTGCCCGTTCACGCCCACGAGGTCCAGCACGCCGTCGAGGTCGAGGTCGGCGAACGCGACGCCGAACGTGAGCGGAAGAAGGGACGTCCGACCGATGCCGCTCTGGACGGATTCGTCCACGAAGAAGTCGCCTTTGGGACCGGCCGCGAACACGGACCACATTTCGTTCGAGAAGTTGCCGATCACGAGCGACGTGCCGCCGTCGTTCTTCGTGTCCCCGAAGGCGACTCCCATCGCGCCGCGCGCGCGGCCGTCCTCTCCCACGGCCACGCCCGCTTCGACGGCCACGTCGCGGAAGACGGGGACTCCGTCGACGGTCCTTTCGTTCCGGTACAGGTTGTTCGGCGACGTGTCGTTCGAGACGACGAGGTCGATGCGCCCGTCGCCGTCGACGTCGCGCACGGCGACGCCCAGCGCCTTGCCGAGCTTGTTCACGAGGCCGGCCTCCTTCGTGATGTCCTTGAACTTCCCGGCGCCGAGGCCCTTGTAGAGGCGGGACGGGACGCCGTCGTAGCGCTCGGGCGTGCAATAAGACTTCGTCCTCCCGTCCAGCGAGCAGTACATGTCCGTCTTCGCCGTCCAGTTCACGTACTGGCCGACGAAGAGGTCGAGGACTCCGTCGCCGTCGAAGTCGGCGAATGCGGCGGACGTGCCCCAGCCCGAGCCGACGAGGCCCGAGCCCTTCGTCGCGTCCTTGAAGTGCCCCTTTCCGTCGTTCAGGAGGAGGCGGATGTCGTCCAGCCCCGTGACGACGACGTCGGGGAATCCGTCGTCGTTCACGTCGCCGACGGCGACGCCCATGCCGTAGAGGGAAACGGCGAAGCCGGCGTCCCGCGTGCGGTCCTCGAAGCGGATCGGCCCCCCCGGCTCGGTCACGTTTCGCCAGAACGAGAGCGTGGGCTGTCGCGCGGCCTTCGGGTCCCCCGGCCAGTACCGGCCGTTCACGAAGAGGAGGTCGATGCGGCCGTCGCCGTCGGCGTCGAACGCGGCGACGCCGGAGCCCATCGTCTCGGGCATCCACTTATTCCCGGCGGCGCCGTTCACGTGGACGAACGACACGCCTGAGGTCTTCGTGACGTCCTCGAACCGGATCGACGAGACGACTCTCGTCGGCTCGGGCGCGGGCGTGGGGGAGACGGGCTTCGTCTCGGGCTTCTTGCAGGCGGCGGCCAGCACGCAGAGCGACGCGGAAACGAAGAAGAGGATTCGTCGAATGGTCATGGGAAGAGAATGCTACAGAAAGGGCTCGAGGCGAATCCATCGTAAAGTCGCGGCATGAAGCGAACCTTCGGCGCTCTTCCATTCGCAGCGATTCTCCTTTCTTCTCTCGCGTTCGGCGTCGTGGCGTCCGCGGAGCCTCCGGCGCCGCCGAGACTGCGCCTGCCCGCGGGCGCCGCGCCGACACGCTATGCGGCGGAGCTGTGGATCGATCCTTCGAAGGACTCGTTCGAGGGAAAGATGGAGATCGGAATTTCGTTGAAAGGGGAGACGGGCACGATCTGGTTGAACGGCAAGGAGCTGGAAGTCAAGACGGTGTCCGCCCAACCCGCTGCGGGCGGAGAGGCGATTCCCGGCGCCGCGGCGCCGGATGGCAAGGACTACCTCGGTCTTGCCTTTCAAAGAAATCTCTCTCCGGGCGTCTGGAAGATCGTCGTCACCTATACGGGCCGGATCGAGAGCAAGGACACGGAAGGCCTCTTCCGCCAGAAGGACGGCGGCGACTGGTACGCCTTCAGCCAGTTCGAGGCGATCTACGCGCGGCGCGTGTTTCCCTGCTTCGACGAGCCTTCTTTCAAGACGCCCTGGCAACTGACGATTCACGCGCCGAAGGGCGCGATCGCCGTCTCGAACACGCCGGTCGCGTCCGAGGCGGCCGAGGCCGACGGCGGGAGGAGATTCGTCTTCGCCGAGACGAAGCCGCTCCCGAGCTACCTCGTCGCCTTCGGCGTGGGTCCGTTCGAGATCGTGCCCGCGGGCACCGCGGGACGCAACAAGGTCCCCGTGCGCATGATCGTGCCGAGGGGCCGCGGCGCCGACGCACGCTGGGCGGCAGCGTCCACGGGGCCGATCCTCGAGGCGCTCGAGGCGTATTTCGACATCCCGTACCCGTACGAGAAGCTCGACCACCTCGTGATCCCGCAGACCGTGGGCTTCGGCGCGATGGAGAACGCGGGCCTCGTCACATACGCCTCGAATCTTCTCCTCGCGAAACCGTCCGACGAGACGATCGGCTTCCGCCGCGCGTACGCGAGCGTCTGCGCGCATGAGACCGCGCACCAGTGGTTCGGCGATTACGTGACGACGGCCTGGTGGAACGACATCTGGCTGAACGAGGCCTTCGCGACGTGGATGGCGTCGAAGATCGTGGACCGCTGGAAGCCCCAGTGGGCCTGGGCGGTGCAGCGCGCGAGCGCCCGCACCGGCGCGATGGACCAGGACTCGCTCGTGACGGCGCGCCGCATCCGGCAGCCCATCGAGGGCAACGACGACATCGTGAGCGCCTTCGACGGGATCACCTATCAGAAGGGCGCCGCCGTCATCGGGATGTTCGAGGACTGGGTTTCGGAGGAGGGATTCCGGCAGGGTATCCAGCGCTACCTGAAGTCCCACGCCTGGGGCAACGCGACGGCGGACGACTTCGTCTCGTCGATCGCGGAGGCGACGAAGACTCCGGCCGTCGTCCCGGCGTTCCGCTCGTTTCTCGACCAGCCCGGCGTGCCCCTCGTCACGGCCGAGCTCGTCTGTTCGGGTGGCGCGCCCCGGCTTCTCCTCTCGCAGAAGCGGTTCCTCCCGACGGGCTCGACCGGCTCGACCAGGGAGACGTGGCAGGTGCCGGTCTGCGTGCGCGCGGGCGACCCCGGCACGGCGAGGGTATGCACGCTTCTCACGCAGCCGTCGGGCGAGATCGCCCTCCCGGGCGCCTGCCCCGCGCGCGTCCTCGCGAACGCCGGCTCGGGTTACTACCGCGTCCTCTACGCGGGCAGCCTGCTGGGCAAGGTGCTCGCCGACGGCGGCAGCCACTTGACCGCGTCGGAGCGCGTCACGACGCTCTCGGACGTCTCCGCGCTCGCGCGGAGCGGCGACGTTCCGATGGCGACGGCGCTTGCGCTCGTCCCGGCGTTCGCGAACGACCGCGACCGTCCCGTCGTCGAGTCCGTCCAGAAGATCGCCGCCGCGCCGCGCGACCTCCTCGTCACGGATGCGATGCGCCCGCGCTATCGCCGGTTCGTGAGCGAGGTCTTCGGCGCCCGCGCGCGCGCCCTCGGCTGGAAAGCGAAGAGTGGAGAGGACGAGGACACGCAGCTCCTGCGCGAGACGCTCGTCCCTTTCGTCGCGAACGAGGGCGACGAGCCGGCGCTCGTAGCCGACGCGATGCGCCTCGCGAAGGCGTGGCTGAAGGATCGGGGCGCGGTCGACGCGCAGATGGTGCCCGCCGTCCTCGGCGTCGCGGCGCGGCACGGCGACATGGAGCTCTTTCAGTCGTTTCTTGCCGAGGCGCGAAGGGCGGCGGACCGCCGCGAGCGGATGCGTCTTCTGTCGAGCCTCGGCCTGTTCCGCGACCCGTCGGTCGTGCCCGCGGCGCTCCGCGTGACGCTCGCGGACGAGTTCGACGCCCGCGAGTCCGTCGTCATCCTCAGGGAGGTGGCGTCGAACCGCGAGACGCTCCCCGAGGCGTGGGCGTTCCTGAAGGCGAACTTCGACCGGCTCACCGCGCGGCTTCCGCGCGCGTCGCCGGCCCGCTTCCCGTCGCTCATGGCCGGGTTCAGCGACGCCGAGCACCGGGCCGACGTCGCGGCGTTCTTCAAGGACAAGGCGCCGAAGTACATGGGCGGTCCCCGGTACCTCGCGCAGGCGCTCGAGCAGATCCAGCTCCGCGCCGCGTTCAAGGCAGCCCAGCAGGAGAGCGTGAGCGACTTCCTGAGCCACTACGAGGCGCAGCCGACGATCGACCTCCGGCCGCAGACGGGGATGTAGGGCTCAGGCGGCCTTGCCCGCCGTGTTCCAGTAGCGGACGAGGCCCGTGACGTTCATCGCGAAGGGGAGCGCGGTCCGATAGGCCTCGAGGCGGGCCGCGCCGACGCCCTTCGCGAGGAGCCGGTCCGTCAGCCACGTCTCGAACTGGGGGACGATCGCGGGCTCGTCCTTGCCCTCCTCGAGGCGCGCGCGGACGAATCCGGCCCAGGCGTGAAGCTCCTCCATCATCTCGTCGAGGCGGCGCCCGACGTCGTGGTGGAGGCCGAAGTGCGTCGGATAGAAGCCGTCCGGCCGCGCGGCCTTGATGCGCTCGATCGAGCGCGCCCAGGTCGGGAGGTCGATGTCCGGCGGCGGCGTCGGCGGCAGGTTCGGTCCGTCGCCGATCGCGACGCCGCCCACGTCACCCGTGAAGACGAATCCCTCGAGGAGGTACGCGTTGTGGTGGATCGCGTGCCCCGGCGTCTCGATCACGCGGATCCGCGCGTTGCCCACGGGGATGTCGGCGCCGTCCTCGGTGATCCTGAGCCGGTCGGCCGGGATCGGCTCCAAAGTCCCCCACAAGGTGTCCATCTGCTCCTTGTAGATTCGCTTCGCGGAGGCGAGGAGTTTCGATGGGTCGGCCATGTGCGGCGCGCCGCGGGGGTGCACCCAGACGTTCGCTCCGGCCCGCGCGAGGCGCCACGCGGCGCCCGCATGGTCGAGGTGGATGTGCGTCACGAGGACGTCCTTCACGTCGGAGGGTTTGGCGCCGTGCTTCGCGAGCGCCGCGACGAGGTGCGGCCAGGTGGAGTCGGGACCGGTCTCGACGAGCGCAAAGTGGCCGTCCGACTCGACGAGATAGGCCG
>DASVJU010000257.1:0-17106 GCA_036385755.1 Thermoanaerobaculia bacterium | reverse complement strand
TGGGGGGCGGTTTTCTTCGACCGAACGAGCCGCCCCGTGGCCTGGGCGGGCGAGGCCGCCGGGCTGGAGGCCGAGCGCGGCACCGCGGCGACGGGATTCGTCACCTCGTTCCATGTCACGCGCGCTTCACTCGGGTGGGTGGCTCCCCGCGGGGAGCGGGGGGCGCGCGGGACGCTCGTCGTCACGCGCCGCTATCCGACCGGCATCCTCCGCCCGGACCTCATCGAGTTCTTCCGGCTTCGAAACGACCCGACGCCCCTGAGGATCCGCCTCGCGGCATCCGAGCGGCGCGACCGCCTTCTGAGGCTCTCCGTGGAGGAATCCGAGCCGGAGGCCGCCGAAGGGGACGCGGCGCGCGCCCGCTGCCGCATGCCGGCGATCGCCCTGGCGCTCCTTGCCGCCGCCCTCGGAACCGCGGCCTCGAGACCGGCGACCGGAATGGTGGCGGCGCGATTCGCGCTCCTCCTCGGAATGCCGCGGGGCGCCTCCGGCGTGTTCGCCCCCGGATGGGACCCGGCGGCCCTCCTCGGGCTTTTCGCCACGCCGGCGGACGTGTTCCTCACGGGTTTCGCCGTGCTCGTCTTCGCCCGCGCGCTGGTCCGGCACGCGCTCCGTCGCGACGCCGGGCCGGCCGCCCTCGGCGTCTTCCTCGCGCTCCCGCTCGCGTTCGTTCCGGGGGTCCTCGGGCGCGTCACCGCACGCGTGGCCCCCGATCTCTTCGACACGATGAGCCTCGTGCCGCGGGGCCTTCCGGACTTCCTCGCCCAGACGGGCCTCCTCGCGATTGCGGCGGGAGGGCTTGCCCTGGCGGCTCTCCTTCTGCGTCGGGGCGCGGCGCGGCGCGGCGCTTCTCTGGCCGCCGTCCTCGGCCTGGCTGCTCTCGCGGCGACTCTCGCGGCCGCCGGCTCCGCGCTTCACGCTCCGTGCCTCGCCGTCGCTGCGGTCGCCGCCTCCTGGGCACTCTCGGGTCGTATCCAGCCGACCCCTGGGACAGATCTCCTGGCGCGCGCCGCAACCGCGGTGTTCGTCCTCGCGGTGGCGACGCTTCTCCTCGCGGCGGGTCTCGCGGATGGGCGCCTCCGTTACGCGGACGCCGCGATCGCGCGCGCGGAATCGCTCGCTCGGGGCGACGGGGCCGGCGTGCGTGCCGAGGCCGTGCGGCGCTGGGAGCACCGTGTGGCCTCGCCGTCGCTCGAACCGTGGCTGCCCGCGGGAGAGCGCACGAATCCCGACGACCTGGCGCGCGCGCTCTGGGCGCGGGGCGCCGACGAGAGCTTTCCCGAGCTCGGCGACACGCTCACGATCCGGAGCCCGCTGGGCGCCACCGTATCGTCCTTCGGCGTCATCCACCCGGGGCGCCGGGCGACCGAACTCGTCCTCCCGGCTGCAAATCCGGCCGGGTTTCCCTCGGCGTTCCTGCACGTGCCCTGGCCGCGCGAGTCCGATCGGGATCCGCTGCTTTCGGCGGTCGCGTCGCGCGACGTGCCCGATCGTGTCGCGGTCGAGAGGCTCGAGTGGGACGCCGCCGGACGAACGACCGGCGAACGCGGCGAGGGCGTCGAGCTGCCAACCGGCGTCCTCGAACGCGCCCGAAGGACGGGCGAGGCGGTGGCGACGGTCCCGACGCCGGACGGGTTGCGGCGCGTGCACGTCCTGGGCTCCTCCTCCGGCTTTGCCGGATTTGCCGCGCCGGCCGACTCGTCTCTCGCGGTGACCGGCACCGCCGTCGCGGCCGGGGAGGCCGCCCTTTTTCTCGTCGTTCCCTTCCTTTTCGCCGGCGCGCCGATCCGTCGCGGCTCGGTCCGATTCCCGCGGCGCTTTTTCGCGACGTTCCGCACGCGACTCGTCGCGCTCGTCCTGATCTTCGGCGCCCTCCCTCTCGCCCTGAGCGTCGTCTTCGTCCGGGTCGCCCTCGATCGCCATAGCGCGCGCGAGACGGCGCGGCGCTCGCGCGACGTCGTCGCCGAGGGCAGGCGGCTCCTCGAAGGCGACGAGGCGGGCGGCGCTCTCTCGGCGGAGGCGGCGCTGAACCGTGCCGCCGCGGTCATCGGGTGGGATCTCCTCCGCTATCGTGACGGGACGCTCGTCGCCGCGTCCCGGGCGCTGCCCGTCGCCGCCGAGGTGGCGCGCGAGATGCTGGATTCCCCGGTCGCGCAGGAGCTCGCGGAAGGACGTCCGTCGGCGTTCTCGTCGCGGGGCGCCGTCGCTCCGGGCACGCCGCGGGTCGTCGAGGCCGCCGAGTCCGTCTCGCCCGACGGGCGCGAGGTGCTGGCCGTGGTCGTCGCCGAAGACGAGGCCGTCCGGTCGGCGGCCGACGCCCTGCTCCTCCTCTCGGTGGCGGTTGCGCTCGCGGCCGTGGGGCTCGGCGGCCGGGCGGCGCTCACGCTCGGAGGGCCGCTCGAGGAGCTCATCGCGGCGACCGCGAACGTGGGCGAGGGGCGGCCGCTGCCGCCGCTCGTCCGGCCCGCGAACGTGGATCTCGCGCGCCTCGTGGACGCGTTCACCGAGATGTCGGCGCGCGTCGAGGAACGGACGGCGTCTCTCGCGGAGGAGCGCGCGTCCGCCGTGGGCCTCCTCGGAAACCTCACCGCGGCCGTCCTGCTCTTCCGCCGCAACGACGGGACGGTCCTCCTCGCGAACCCGGCCGCGGACCGCCTGCTCCCCGGAAGCTCGCTTCCCGAGCGCCTGTCGGGCGCGGGATGGGAACCGCTCCGGGCGGCGCTCGAAGAGGCGGCCGTGCGGCCTTCGCCGTACGAGACACGCGCGGCCATTCCAGGCCCCTCGGGCGAGCGTTTTTTCCGGGTCGCGATCGTCACGCTTCCGGGCGAGGAGCGCGGCCCGCGCGTGATCCTTCTCCTCGAGGACTTCACGGACTTCCTGCGCGCCGACCGGCTCGCGGCATGGGTCGAGGCGGCGCGCTCGATTGCGCACGACATCAAGAATCCGCTCACGCCTATCCGGCTCGCCGCCGAGCGCCTCTCACGCTTCGAGGCGAGACGCGAGACCCCGCCTCCGGGCACCTTCTCCGACGTTGCCTCAGGGATCCTCCGGCAGGTCGGGATTCTGACGCACCGCATCGGACGCCTCGGCCGGTTCGGCGACCCGGCCGCCGTGGAGCGGCGCGTTCTCGGCCGCGCGGCGGTCGCCGCGCTGCTCGACGACGTCGCCGCCGACTTCCGCTCCCACGAGACGATCGCGATCGAGGTCGAGACCGCTCCGGACCTCCGGACGTTCATGGCGGATCCGTTTCTCGTCCGCGACGCCCTGACGAATTTCGTCGTCAACTCGGTGGAGGCGATCGGCGCGTCTCCCGGCCGGGTTCGACTCTCAGCGGAAAACGCGACGCTCGCCTCAGGCGGGCCGGCGGTCCGCTTCGCCTGTGCGGATGACGGGCCCGGCGTGCCGGAGGAAACCGCGGGCCAGCTCTTCGACCCGGCCTTCTCGACGAAGTCCCGAGGCTCGGGGATGGGCCTCGCGGCCGTGCGGCAGGCCGCCGAGAGGCACGCCGGGACCGTTTTTGCGCATCCGCGCGCCGGAGGCGGCCTCGTCGTGGGCTTCACGTTGCCCGCGCTATCATCTTCACCGTGATTGTCCGGGCCTCCCGCCGGCGTGGCGCGTGTGCCGCGGGCCGTACGTCCGGCCGGTCCGTCGCCGCCGTTCCTCCCCTCGCTCTTCTCGTGCTCGCGACGGTCGCGATCCTCGCGACAGTTTCGTGCCGCAGGGCGGGACCCGCTCCGCCCACCGAGGCAGCGCCGGCGATCCCGCGCGGCGACGCCCTTTTCCTCGCCGAGGCTCCGGCCTTCGTGCCCGACGACGTCGACGCCGAGCTCGAGTCGATGCGGGTCGTGCGCCTCTACGTACCGGCTGCGACGATGTCCCGATCCGGCGCGATCACGGCTCTTCCGCCGCCGCCCACGCCGCTCAAGCGCCCGCTCGTCCTCACCGTGCTCGGTGAGGACGGCGCCGTCGCGTCCATCGCGGGGCGCGGGGCCGCGGCGGGCGCGGAGTGGGCCCTCGCGCTCTCGAAGATCCTGGCCGAGGCGAGGGGCTGGGGCACGGTCGAAGGAGTCCACTTTCACGTCTGGCCCTCGCCGGAGCTCGCGAAGGACCTTGCTGCGGCGCTCGCCGCCGTGCATCAGACGCTCTCCGTGCCGGTCTCCGTCACGCTTCCGCCGATCGCGAAGCCGGAGCGGTGGAAGCCGCTCTCGGGCGTCGCGAGCGAGGCGCTCGTCCTGGCGTTCGGACGGCGGCCGGAGCTCGGCGGCCAGATCGTCAGCGAGCTGCCCGAAGAGATCGCAAGCGCGTTTCCCCTGCCGTTCCGGCTGCTCGTGGCCTTCGGCGGATACGGCCGCACCGGTGACGGGACGACCTTCACGGGACGCATCCTGCCGGACGGCATGATCGACCAGCTCTCCGAGGATCGCGCCCTGGACTTCGACTTCGGGCAGGTGTTTTCGTCCGAGCCCGGCACCGTCTGCACCTTCAAGCCGCGCGCCGGGACGAAGGGTTCTTCGCTCGCCGCGGACGGAGGCTACGCGCGGTTCCAGTTTCCCACGATGGGCGAAGGGGTGCGCTTTCTCTCGGCCGCGGGCCGGTGGTCCGCTCCGAACCTCCGCGGGCGCACGTTTCTCGTGGGGGGCGTGCCGAAGGACGGCTACCTCCTGGGTTACGCGGCGGTGCGGGCCCTCCTGACGGGCAAGCCCGTCGAGCCGCGGCTCGTCGTCGAGGCGGTCCCGGGCGAGGCCGGACGGGGACACACCGAGTTCACCCTCCGCACGACGAACGCCGGTCCGACACCCACGGACCTCTCGCACTACAACAGCTGGGTCCAGGTCCGCGTCGAGGGCGGCACCGTGTCTTCAGTGAAGCCGGGCGATTTCGACCGGTACGAGCAGCTGACGTCCGCGGCCGAGGGGTACAAGCTCACGAGCTCGAGTCGCGCGGTCGTCTGCCGGCTGTTCGAGAACATCTTCGTACCCGGCGAGACGAACAATTCGGGCCCGATCCGGGTGGCCGGCACGCATCCGCGCGTATTCCTGAGCTGGCATCTCACGCTGCCGGACGGGAAGGTGACGACCGGGCCGGAAGCCGAAGCGAGCGTGGCAGCGCCCGCCGCCGCGGCGACATCGCCTCTCAAGCCGAGGCGTCGCGGCCGCACTCGCTGACAGGGCGCGTCAGGCGGAGTGGCCGGCGGGCTCCAGCCAGCCGCGTTCCCGTGCGGCTTGCTCGGCGAGACGCACGGCGAGGAGCGCCCCCGCGCGCCTCAGATGGTCGGCCGCGAGCGTCAGCGTCACGCGCCGGCCCTCCGCCTCGCCTCTCAGGAGGAGCGTCTCGTCGCGTCCGGCCGCCTCCACGGGACCCGACAGGTTTTCCGGGTCGACGATGTCGAAGGCCTGCTTCTGTTCGCGGAAGCGGGCGAGGAGGTCGCTCGAAGAAGGACCGTCCGCGCCGAGCCGCAGCTCGACGCGAAGGAGGTGTCCGTGAAACACCCCCGAGCGCGCCGAGAGGATCGTGAGCGGAATCTCCCGGGCGAGGAGCGCCGCCGTGTCCTCCGCGACGCGTGCCTCGAACGCGCGGGAATCGATCGGTGCATGCGAATTGAACGCGACCTGCGTGCCGAGAACCTCTTTCGGCATGGGCCGGAACGTGGCGAGCGCGAGGGCTTGCTGGAAGAGCTCGTCCAGCGCCGCCTTGCCGAGCTCGCTCACGGGGCGGTCCACGGCGGCCGTGATGCCGACGACGGGCACGACGCCGTCCACCGTGCGAACCACCTCGGCGAGCAGGAAGGCCACGGGATGCGGCGTGAGGAACAGGGAGCCTTCGGGAAGCTGCCGCGCGTCGCTTCCCTCCGAAGGCACGACGAGCGGCTGGCCGTTGCGGACGCCCGAGAGGTCGATCGCGAGCGCGCCGTCGGTACGGATCGCGAGGAAGCGCGCCGTCTCGTCCGCGCCGCCGCACATGAAGGCGATCCGGCACGTGTCGAGCGCGTCCTTCGTGAGCGGGGCGATGAAGGCAACCTCGTCGTCATCCGCGGCGAGGACTCCCCCTGGCCCACCGGCCTGGTGGAAGAGGTGGACGCGGGACGCCGGGAACGAGCGCTCCGTGAGGACGGCGCGCACGTCCCGTCCGAGCAGCGTCGTCGGCTCGACGAGCGCGACGGAGAGGCCGGGCGCGGGCGGCGGTTTCGTCACGCCGCCGCGTCCTTCGGGCGCCCGCGAAAGATTCCGGCGAGCCGCGCGAGGGGCGCCGAGGCCGCATAGATGGAAAGAAGGACCGCGAAGGCGACGTCCGGGCGCCACACGATCGCCGCGAGGGCAAGCGCGAAGAGCGGCACGAGGATGACCGAGCGCCGGGACTTCAAGTCGAAGTCCTTGAACGACTTGTATCGGAACGTGGACACCATGAGGAACGCGAGCACGGCCGTCACGCCGAGGAAGACGACGCGCAGCGAGTCCGTGAGGGCCGCGCTCGGCACGGCCCAGATGAGCCCGCAGAGCGCGCCCGCCGCCGAAGGGATCGGCAGGCCGACGAACCAGCGCTTGTCCACGACGTGGATCTGGACGTTGAAGCGCGCGAGGCGCGACGCCCCGCAGACGACGAAGAGGAAGGAGACGAGGAGGCCCGCGCGGCCGAAGCCCGAGAGCCCCCAGTGGTAGACGAGGTAGGCGGGCGCGACGCCAAAGGAAACGACATCCGCGAGGGAGTCGAGCTGCTCGCCGAACGCCGACGTCGTCCCGGTCATCCGGGCGACGCGCCCGTCCATACCGTCGAGGAATGCCGCGGCGAAGATGAGGATCGCGGCGTATTCGTAAGCCCCCCTTCCGGAGGCGTCCAGGGAGAGATACCCGCAGAGGATGTTGCCCGCCGTGAAAAGCGCGGGCAACACGTAGACCCCCCGGCGCACGCCGCGACGCGGCGAAGGAGGGGCTTCGTCCAAGGGCGGGCCTAGTGGGCCGAGACGCGCGCGCGGTGCTCGCGCACGATCTCTTCCATCCGGTCCTTCAGGTGCAGCTTGTGCTTTTTCAGGCGTTTCTCTTCGATCTCCTCGTCCGTGGAAAGAAATGTCTTGGAGGCGAGCTCGGCGAGCCTCTTCTCGTGGTCGTGATGATCACGCAGAAGGGAACGAAATTCCTCGTTCTGGCTCTCGAGCTCGTGCTTGATCTCCTCCGATAGGGTCTGCATCGCCACCTCCTCGGGTGAAATGGTTCAACGGCCGGAGTCTCCCTTCATCGCCGGGGGGTCGTCAAGGCGCCTTGGCCCGCCCGTTTTCCGGACCATCACGAGGGCATCCTCGCCATCGAGGTAGTAGCCCCCCCGGCGGCCCGCCTCCGCGAAGCCAAGTCCCGCGTAAAACGTCCGGGCGGCCTTGTTCGAAAACCTCACCTCGAGGAAGATCTCCTCGGCGTTCACGCGGGCACAGAACGCGAAAACCTCGTCCATGAGCGCCGAAGCCACGCCCTGGCGGCGAAAATCCGGCGCGACGGCGATCTTGTTGACGTGCACCTCGCCTCCCGCGAACGCGCAGAAGACGTAGCCGGCGAGGGAGCCGCTCGCCAGCGCGACGCGGTTGAAGCGCCAGGGAGCCCCGATCTCGACCTCGAAATACTCCCGTTTCCAGGGGACGGGGAACGAGATGCGCTCGAGGGCGGCGACCGCGTCGAGGTCGACGTGGCGCGCGTCCCGAAGAGTGAAGGGCTCGGGGAGGGCGCTCACGGGGTCTCCCCGAGGTTCCCGGCCGAAAGACCGGCCCGCTTTTCTTCCGCGGCGCTCGGCCTTCCGTACACGACGGTGCGCGCCGTCGTCTCGTCCCGCGCGGCGACGCGCGCGGCGGCGGCCGCGAGAGGCAGGCTCAGGAGGCCGAGATCGAGGACGGAGGTCCCGCGCGCGAAGGCTTCGGCCTCGACCTCCGACCGGGGACGCGGAGGCCCCGCACCGGGAACGGCGTCCCCCGTCCGCGGGGCCGCGTGCACGTCGCCGCGGCCGGCGTCGAGGACGAAGAGGACATTCGGGGGCTCCGGCATGGCCTCGCGCGCGGCCGCGAACGTCGGGACGAGGACGAGCGGGATGCCGCACGCCCTCGCGAGCCCGCGCGCGAAGGCGAGTCCCGCGCGCAGTCCCGTGAAGGATCCGGGTCCGGAGACGACGGCGACGCGGTCGAGATCCCGGACCGTCAGGCGCATCCCGGCGAGAAGAGCTTTGGTCGCGAGCGGGAGGCTCTCGGCCGCGTTCTGCGGCAGGGCACGGGACGTTTCCGCGCCGTCGCCGGCGGAAGCGGCCAGCGACGGAAAAGGGGAGGCCGTGTCGAACGAGAGGATGCGCATCCGCAGCGTCCCACGATGCTAGCATCCCCGCCTCCACATGCGCGCGACGCCCATGCTCGAGCAGTACTGGGCTCTCAAGCGGGAGGCGGGCGACGCGCTCCTCCTCTACCGCCTTGGAGACTTTTACGAGATGTTCTTCGAGGACGCAGCCTATGCGGCGCCGCTCCTCGGCCTCGTTCTGACCGCGCGGCACAAAGACAGCGACGTCGAGGCGCCGATGTGCGGCATTCCCCAGCATGCGCTCGAGACGTACCTCGCGCGGCTCGTCGCGGCGGGGAGGAAGGTCGCCATCAGCGAGCAGACGGAGGCGCCGTCGAAGGGCCGCGCCCTCGTCCCCCGGAAGATCGTCCGCATCGTCACGCCCGGGACGATCGTGGATCCGGAGCGTCTCGACGCGCGCCGCCCGAACGAGATGGCGGCCGTGACATGGAACGGGGACGGTGCCTCGGTCTCGACTTTGGACCTCTCGACGGGAGACTTCTGCGTCGTGACGTTGCCCGAACGCGCCGCCCTCGTGGAGTGGCTGCTGCGCCGGCTGCCCCGCGAGCTCGTCTTCTTTCCCTCCGACCGGTCCCTCGCCGAGTCGCTCGCGGCCGCCCTCGCGTCGTCCGGGGCCGAAGCCCCCGCGCTTTCGCCGCTGCCGGTCGACTCTCCTCGTGGAGCGGGCGCGGTAGACCTTCTCAAGAGGCACTTCCGCACGGCGACGCTCGAGCCCTTCGGCCTTTCGGGCGCGGGCGGCGCGGCCGACGCGGCCGCGGCTCTCCTGTCGTATGCGAGGACGACGCAGCGCGCCGACTGCGACCACGTCCGGTCCCTCCGCCTGGAGGCTCCGGAAGAGGGGCTCGTCGTCGACGCCGTGACGGCCGGGCACCTCGAGCTCTTTCGCTCGACGCGAGACGGCGGTTCGAAGGGCACGTTGTTCTCCCTGCTCGACAGGACGGGCACGTCGTTCGGCGCGCGAACGCTTCGCCGGCTCATCGAGCGGCCGCTCGGCAGGCGCGCCGGGATCGAGGCACGACTCGACGCCGTCGAAGAGTTGCAGGAGGACGGAGCGCGCCTCGAAAGTCTCGCCTCGGCCTTCCGCGAGATTCCCGACTTGCCGCGGCTTCTCTCGCGCCTCGCGGTCGGCGCCGGATCGCCGCGCGACGCGGCCGCGCTCGGGAGCGGGCTCGTGCGCGCGGGGCGCCTCGCCGCCGACCTCGGGGCGGTGCGCGCCGCGCTTCTCGCGCCGGGCGGGGAGGCGTCGCCGGACGGCGTGCCGTTCGCCCTCGGGGAGTCGATAGGGTCGCGCTTCGTGCCCGAGCCACCTCTCCACGCGCGGGACGGCGGGATCTTCCGCGACGGTGTCGACGCCGCGGTGGACGAGGTGCGCACCCTGCGCCGCGAGTCCGCGTCGATCCTCGCGCGCGTCGAGGCCGAGGAGCGCGCGCTCCGCGGCATTCCGACGCTGCGCGTGAAGTTCAACCAGGTGTTCGGCCACGTCTTCGAGGTGCCCCTCTCGGCCCGGCCGCGCATTCCCGAAGATGCTCTCAAGCGGCAGACGCTCGCGAACGTCGAACGTTACGCGACTCCCGCGCTCGTCACCGTGGACGAAAAGCTGCGGTCCGCCGACGCGCGGCTCGCCGCGCGGGAGCAGGAGCTGTTTCTCTCGCTTGTCGCCGAGATCGTGGCGGACTCCTCCCGCATCCTGGCCGCGTGCGCCCGGATCGGTCTTCTCGATGCGCTCGTGTCCCTGGCGCGGGTGGCGCGCGCGGGGGGATGGGTCCGGCCCGGAATCGTGGACGAGCCCCTGCTCGTCGTCGACGGCGGTCGCCATCCGGTCGTCGAGGCCCTGCGCCCCCGCGAGGCATTCATCCCGAACGACACGACGCTGGGAGGGGACGGCGAGCACCTCGTGGTGCTCACGGGCCCGAACATGGGCGGCAAGTCGACCTACCTCAGACAGAACGCGCTCCTGGTCCTGCTTGCGCACGCCGGCTCGTACGTGCCTGCGGCGGCGGCCACGATCGGCCTCACGGACCGCATCTTCACGCGTGTCGGCGCATCGGATTCTCTCGTCCGCGGCGAGTCGACGTTCCTCGTGGAGATGGCCGAGACGGCGCACATCCTCCGGCACGCGACGGCGCACAGCCTCGTCATCCTCGACGAGATCGGACGCGGCACGTCCACGTTCGACGGCCTCTCCCTGGCGTGGGCCATCGCCGAACACCTTCACGACACCGGCATGAGGCGCGTCCTGTTCGCGACGCACTACCACGAACTGACGGAGATGGCGCTCGTGAAACCGGGCGTCAAGAACCGCACGATGACGGCGAAGGAATGGAACGGCGAGGTCGTCTTCCTGCGCAAGGTCGCTGACGGCACCGCCGACCGCTCCTACGGCGTGCAAGTGGCGCGTCTCGCAGGCATTCCGGAGGCCGTTCTCGTCCGCGCGCGGGAGATTCTCGGGAACCTCGAGAGGCAGCAGATGGACGTCGGCGGGCGGCCGCGTCTCGCCGAACACGCGGGCGAGCCGCCTCCAGCCAACGCGCAGCTCGACCTCTTTCGCGGGCAGGGCGAGCTCGTTCTCGACGCGATCGGGCGCGTCGACGTCGACGGAATCACGCCGCTCGCCGCGCTGCAGCTGCTGGCGTCTCTGCAGCATCGGCTGCGGGGGGAGGAATGAAGAAGAATATTTTGCTTCGGAGAAGAGAAGAGAAGAGAAGAGAAGAAGAAAGATTTCTTAGAAGGTAATAGAAGAAGAGAATGGCTGTCGCATCCGGGTCGCGCTTCGTGGTCGGGCTCGCTGGCCCTTCGCTCTCGGATACGGAACGCGCGCTGCTCCTCGCGCTTCGGCCCCTCGGTATTTTCCTTTCTAAGCAAAATCTCCAAACACCATCACAGTCTGCGTTTCTGCTGGAGGCGCTGCGTGAGTTGTATGTTCCCGCGCCCCTTCTCTTCATCTCCCAGGAAGGTGGCAGTGAGGATCCCCTCGGCCCGCTTCTCGGGACGCGCTCTGCCTCGCCGGCCGCGTGCGCGGCGGCCGGCACGGACCGCGTGCACGAGAGCGCGTACCTGATGGGGCAGGCGGGACGGCTTCTCGGTTTCGACGTGGATCTCGCGCCCGTCCTCGACCTCGGCCAGCCGGGAACGGGAGCCGTCGTCCTCGAAGGGCGCTGCTTCGGATTCCACACCGAGGACGTCGTGCTTTCGGGGATGATGTTTCTGCATGGCCTCGCGCGCGCGGGTCTTGCGGCCGGGGTGAAGCACTTCCCGGGCCTCGGACGGGCGGCCGCGGACACCCGGGTGTCGCGACCCGTGATCGATGCACACGACGTGGACCTCATGGTCACGGACGTCGCGCCTTTCTCGAAGCTCGCGCGGGGCGCGGAATGCGTCGTCGTCGGGCATGGGGCCTACCCGGGCTTCACGGGAGACGACACGCCGGCGTCCCTTTCGCCGAAGATCCTCGGCGTTCTGCGCGGGCCGGCGCGCTTCGAGGGCGTTTCCCTCGCCGACGATCTCGTCAAAGGAGCGCTCGACGGAGCGCTGCCTGAGCGCGCGGAGCGCGCGGCGCGGGCCGGCTGCGACGCGCTCCTCGTATCCGGCCGGAGCGACTCGTGGGAGGAGTGCGCGGACCGGGTCGCGTCCCTCGGCGACGATGCAGAGCGTGACGCCCGCTTCGCGGCGCTCCGCCGGCGCGTCGCGGATGCGCCGCGGCCGAAGTTCACCGAAGAAGCCTGGGGAAAGCTGGCAGCTGAAGCGGCCGCCTTCGGCGAGTTGATGTCGAAACCGAGGGAAAAGAGAAAAGACGAAGATTTCGCTTTCTAGAACGGCACGTCGTCGTCCGCGTCGCCGCCACCGCCCGCGCTCGCATCCGGCACCGCCGGGCCCGACGCCCCCGAGGCGCCCGCGCCGTCGGGGCGCCCGCCGAGCATCTTCATGTCCCGGGCCTTGATCTCGGTCGCGTAGCGTTTCTGGCCTGACTCCTTGTCGTCCCAGGTGCGCGTCTGGAGCGCACCCTCGATGTAGACGAGGCGTCCCTTGGAGAGATAGCGCTCACAGATGCTCGCGAGCTTGTCGAACGCGATGACCGTGTGCCACTCGGTCTTCTCCTGTTTCTGCCCGCTGACGCGGTCGTTCCACGTTTCCGTCGTGGCGATGCGCAGGCGCGCGATGGGCACGCCGCCCGTCGTCGCGCGCATCTCCGGGTCGGCCCCGAGGTGTCCGATGAGGATGACTTTGTTCACGGATCCAGCCATGTGCGCCCTCCGATCGTCCCGGATCCTACAATCCCTCCGGTTTGAGCGACATGCGGAAACTGGTCCGGTCGGCCTGGGGCATTACCGCGTGGACCGCGGTGTCGCGCCTGGCGGGTGTCCTGCGCGACGCGACGATTGCCCGGTTTCTCGGCGCCTCGGCCCTGTCGGACGCCTTTTACACGGCGTTTCGCATCCCGAACACGTTCCGGGCGATCGTGGGGGAGGGCGGCCTGCCCGGGGCGTTCGTCCCAATGGCGAAGAAGGTCGAGCGCGAGCGCCCGGGCGAGGAGGGGGTCTACGCCGGTCGTGTTCTCCTTCTCCTCGTCTGCGTCCTCGTCGGGATCGTGGCGCTCGGGATCGTCTTCGCGGAGCCCGTTGTTGCGCTGTTCGCGAACGGCTTCAAGTCGACCCCCGGCAAGTTCGAGCTGACGGTCCGGCTGACGCGCTGGATGTTCCCGTACGTCCTGCTCGTCTCCGTGGCCGCCCTCCTCGAGGCCTTCCTGAACTCCAAGGGCTTCTTCCAGCTCTCGGCGGCGACGCCCATCGCGTGGAACCTCGCGATCGTCGCGGCCGCGTGGGCCCTCGCGCCCGCAGGGGTGCCGCCGGTTGCGGCGCTCACGGTGGGCGTGCTCATCGGAGGCGGCCTCCAGGTCGCGCTTCAGGGGCCAGCCGTGCGGCGCCTCGGGCTCAGGTTTTCGGGCTCGCCTTTCCGCGACGCAGAAGTGAAGCGCACGGCGCTCCAGATCGCACCCCGACTTTACGGTTATGGCGTCGGGCAGCTCTCGTTTCTCGTGTCGACCCGGACGCTCGCGTCTCTCGGGGACGCCTTCGTGACGTACAACTTCTGCGCGTGGCGTGTCACGGACTTCGTGCTCGGCGGGTTCGTGGTCTCGCTGACGAGGGCCCTCCTGCCCTCGCTTTCGGACCAGGCTCTCGAGAAAGACCGGACGGCGTACCGCGGCACGATCGGCTTCGCTCTTCGTCTCATCGGGTTCATCACGATCCCCTCGACGGTCGGGCTCACGCTCCTCGCGACTCCGCTCATCGACGTCGTGTTCCGCCGCGGCCGCTTCGGAACGGACGCGGTGGACAAGACGGCGCTCGCCGTCGGGTTCTTCGCTCTGGGGCTCTTCGCCGCCGCGGGCGTGAAGATCCTCACGCAGGCGTTCTACGCGCTCCACGACACGCGAACGCCCGTTCTCGTCGCGACGTTCGACCTCGCCGTCTTCTGGGTCCTTTGCGTCGCGCTCGCCGGACCGATGCGGCACGCGGGAGTTGCGCTCGCGACGGCAGCGGGTTTCTGGATCAACTTCCTCGTGCTCCTCGCCCTCCTCAGGAAGAGGCTGGGCGGAATGGGAGGGCGCGCGATCCTCGCCTCGCTGCTCCGTCTCGTTCTCGCGAGCCTTGCGATGGGCGCGGTCGTCTGGGCCGTGTCGGTGAAGCTCGCGCCTTACAGGATGATCTGGATTCTCCCGCTTCGGATCGGCTGGGTCGCGGCCGTCTCGGCGCTCGGGGCCGCCTCTTTCCTGGCGTTCGCGAAGGCCCTTCGTGCGCCGGAAGTCGGCGAGGTCCTGGGAGCGCTGCGCCGAAAGCGACCGCCCTGAAACGAAAACGCCCGTCGGCGCGGGGCCGGCGGGCGTTCACCGTGAAGGGGGAGGTCCGGCCTACTGGCCGCCGAGACAGCCCTTCTGGCCGCTCAGGTTCGGGTAGCCGGTGCCGGCCGTGAAGGCCTTGTTCGACCACTCGCCCTGCACCTTCCACTTCGTGCCGTCCGTGAACGTCACGAGGGGAGCGCCCCATGTCCACGCGCACTTGTCGCCGTTCTCGGCGCCCGACGAGTCGTACCACGCGCCCGGGCTGGCGGGGTCCGTCATCGCTTCGGCCAGTTCGTGGCCCGAGACGTTTGCGAGGGCCGCGAGCCCCTGCGAGTGCAGGCCCGAGGTGTCCGCGGGATCGCAGCCCGCGTCGCCGTCGAGTTTCCAGAAGAACGCGAACTGAATCGGCACGCCGCCGCACGAGCCGGCGCTGTGCCACGCGCAATAGCCGGCGTTACCTCGCGGCCGGTCCGTGTAAACGGCGTAGTAGGCGCTTCCGTCGTTCGGTCCGGTGAATTGCCTGCACGCCTCCGCGAGGATGGCGGACGTCGAGCCGCCGCCCGACGCGGCCGTCGTGTCGACGACGTGGCCCAGATAGTGAGAGACCGTGCCGACCGTCCCGTTCGAGCCCGTGTATTCCGTCGTCGTCTTCGCGTAGTTCGAAAGGCCGAATCCGCCATACCACGAGTCGATCCCGGTGATCTTGTCGCCGGGGGAGGTGCCCCAGGACGTGCCCCAGAAAATCGCCTTCGTCGTCGTCGACGTCAGGATCTTCCCGCCGTGGTACGTCATGTTCGCCGTGCGTCTCGCGAGCGCCCGGCGGGCGATCGCCTTCTCGTGCTCCTCGCGTGTCAGGAAGATGTGCGTCGGAGTCTCCTCGTCCGCGACGACGTTCACGTCCGCCTGGGCGACAGCCGTCTCGCCGTCGCCTCTGGCCGGCCGGACGTCCCGGTCCTCCTGCGCGAAGGCGGGCGAGGCCGCAAGGGCGAGCGCCGCCACGAATGACAGACCCGGAATGCATTCCTTCTTCATCGGTACTCCTCCTGAACGAAATCGAAAAATCTCGCCGGAACGATGGCGGGACGGACGGGGAGCGAGTACCCCGCCCGAGGCCTCGAGGTTGTTTGCTGGACGGGTACGCTAACAGAGATGAAGACTCCGTCTCAACGAAAATCGAGTGGCGCGGAACGCCTCCGCCGCGCTCTCAGGACCCGCCCTGCCGCGACTCGCTTTGGGCACGGTGGAGGACGGATACGCCCTCGACGGAAAGGCGTTCAGGCGTGAGGGACAGAAAATCCATTGGTACCCAGCGAAACGCGATTTCCAGAAGTCGCTCGCGCTTGGGCCGTCCTCCTGTGGATTCAAACGCCGCGAAGAAAGCCGGATCGCGGGCGCTTACGGCGGAGAGGAGCACGGTATGGACGTCTCCGTCCTGTGGTACCGCGAGGAGCTGGAGCCGTGGCGCGTCGCGGTCTAGCCGGATCACGGACCACACCCTTCCGGGCTTGAAGAGCCCGAAGGATCGCGTGCGCGAGAGGCGCAGCCGGACAAGCAGAAAATCATCCACACCGCAGCAGCCGGCGGGAAGTGGCACCTCGCCGACCTGTTTGAGGACAGGCGAAACGGAAAGGCTCGCTACGGCGAGGGGCTCTTCCGTCCACCGCGGCGCGGAGGCCGATGGCCGCAAGAGGGCGACTCCACTCCTCGGTGGACCGTCCAGCTCGTAATGGTCGAGGAGGTAACGAAAGACGATCGGATTCCGCGACGAGTTCTCGATCTCGTCCATTGGCCACGAGCGGCCGAGGAGAATCACAGGCGTCTCTGGGGCCGCTTCGAGATTTTTCACCGTTCTGCTCTCGAAACGTTCCGTCGACGCCGAATAGAGCTGGAGCGTCGCGACGGGATTCTTCTTGTGCGCAAGGACGTTCACGATCGTCTCGTACGGCCAAACCAGAACCGAGGACTGCGTGCTCCGGTCGAGTCGCAGCAGCGCCTCACGGACGCCCAGATGCCCGACGAGAATCCGCTTCACCCGGGGAACGGGAATGGTGAGCGCGTCGGCGGTGTGCCGACCCGTTTCCGGTGGGCTCAAGAGACCTGCGACTGCGACGGCCGCGAGACCGGCCGCGAGCGCCGGGCGAGCTCCAGGCCGGTGGCTGGACCGGAGATGACATGGAAGGAGAACCGACAGCACGAGGAGTGCGGGACTGCAGGCGATGAACACGTGCAACGGGTCCGAGCGCGTGAGGCCGTAACGCAGCCACAGGAGGGCGGAGAGACTCGTCGCGAGGAGAGCGAAGACGTGCGGACGCGAGGCGGGAGAGGATCCGGATCCAAGCCGTCTCTCTGCCCATCGCGCGACAAAAAGGGCCGCGGCCGCTGCCGCGAGCAGCGACGCGGCCCCTGCTCTCGAGAGCGGGTACGCGTTCATCACAGCGTAGCCGGCCGTGAGATCGAGAATATCGGGCAGGGTGTGACTCCAACCCGGCAGCAACCCGAGCGCGAGGAAGAACGCGACGACGCCGATCGAGGCGCACGCCGCCCCTTCCCAGGCACTCCTCGAGATCCCGGGTTGGATGCGCTGTTGAGCCGCGGCGGCGGCGACGGCGGCCGCCGAAACGAGAAGAGCTCCCAGCGTGAACAGCCCGAGATCGAATGAATACGAGATCATGAGCGGGGCTGCCGCAGCCCACGCGACGAGTCGAAGCAGCCGTCCCGCGGTGCGAACGGCCGTGCGTCCGAGCCCAGCCGCGAGGGCAGCCACGGCGGCCATGGCCACGAGCGGTTTGACACGACTCGGCGTGAAAGCCGCACAGACAAGACACGCGACGCTGCACCAGCTCAGAGGAGCGCCGGTGAGGCGGAGGAGGACCCAGAGAGCGAGGACTGCCGCGGCCGCGTCTCCAAGACCTTCGAAACGCAGGACCGAGGCGAGGTCGTGCGGCGGCA
>DASVJU010000256.1:0-5389 GCA_036385755.1 Thermoanaerobaculia bacterium | reverse complement strand
GTACCTCCGTGAAGTCCGGAGTGAGGGAGGGCCGTGCGGCCCTCCAGTCGTTCCAGCCTGGCGTCTGAAGGAGTTCGAGGTGTTCCTGGTTCACGGCCGTGTAGTCTAACGGAGCCTGTAACATTCACGGGAATGAGTGAAATCGCGGTCCGGGGGCCTGAGCGGATCCGGCGCGCCCTGCTGGGCGGCTATCCGCTTCTCTACGTCGTGTCCTGGGAGGAGGGGCGCGTCGAGCGCGCCATCGCGACCCTCGCCCAGAAGTTCTACGACAAGCCCGTGCCTTTTGCCGTCTGGAGCTGCGTCGACGGCATCGTGGCGGGAACCGAACGCTGGCCCGACACGGCGGACCCGCTCAAGGCGCTCGACGCGATCCTCGCGGCGCCCGGGCCGGGTTTTTTCCTCATGAAGGACCTGACCGCCTTCGGCGGCAAACCCGAGGTCGTGCGGCGG
The DNA here is from genome assembly GCA_036385755.1 of Thermoanaerobaculia bacterium. GTDB lineage: Bacteria > Acidobacteriota > Thermoanaerobaculia > UBA5066 > UBA5066 > Fen-183. Next base: position 4,939 of record DASVJU010000256.1, on the reverse strand, counting down.
CTCCGGGACGCCTACAGGGCCCTGAAGGGCAAGGGGCGGTTTCTCGTCCTCGTCTCGCCGCGGCTCGTCATCCCCGACGACCTGAAGAAAGAGGTCTACGTCCTCGACTACGACCTTCCGGACGAGAGCGAGATCCTCTTCCTCCTCGGCCACCTCGGGAAGCGCTACTTCGGCGAGAAGGGCCTCTCGGATGAGGACGCGAAACGCCTCGCCATGGGATTGAAGGGGCTCACGCAGGACGAGACCGAGCACGTCGTTTCGCGGGTCTTCTCGCGCCGGCCCGTCTTCGACGAGGAGTCGTATTCCGAGGTCCTTGCCGAGAAGGAGCAGGCGACCCGCAAGGACGGCGTCCTCGAGTTCGTGCCGCCGCGTTTCTCCCTCGCGGACATCGGGGGCCTCGAAAACCTCAAGGAGTGGCTCGTGAAGCGCAAGAGCCTCTTCACGAAGGAGGCGCTCGACGCCGGCATGCCGGTGCCCAAGGGGATCCTCCTCATGGGGATGTCGGGTTGCGGGAAGTCGCTCTCCGTCAAGGCGATCTCCGCTCTCTGGAACCTGCCGCTCTTCCGCCTCGACATGAATCTCGTCTTCGGGACGGACAATCCCGAGCAGACGTTCCAGCGCGCCCTCCGAACGGTGGAGTCGCTCTCGCCCGCGCTCCTCTGGATCGACGAGATCGAGATGGCGATCACGGGCGGCCGGGAGGCCGGTACGGGCGGCGACCCCTCCCTCGGACGCATCTTCTCGACGTTTCTCACCTGGATGCAGGAGAAGCAGGGTCTCGTGTTCGTGGCGGCCACGGCGAACCGCATCCACCTCCTGCCCGCCGAGATCATCCGCAAGGGCCGCTTCGACCAGGTGTTTTTTCTCGACCTGCCGAACGAGAACGAGCGCAAGGCCATCTTCAACGTCCACCTGAAGAAGGTCGGGTCCGATACGAGCCTTTTCGACGTCGTATTCCTGGCGAAGGCGACGAAGGGCTTCGTGGGTTCGGAGATCGAGGCCGCGGTACAGGCTGCCGCGATCGAGGCCTTCAATCAGGGGCGGAAGCTGAACGAGGACGACATGTCGAAGATGCTGACCGCGACCGTGCCTCTCTCCCGGACGATGGACGAGCAGATCAAGGCGATCAAGAGCTGGGCGCACGACCGCGCGATGCCGGCGTCCAAGGCCTGAGCGCGCGAAGCGTGCGCTCAGCGGAGGGGCGGGGGAGGCGGGGCGGTTCCCTCGGAGACCACGATCACGGCGGTGCCGTAACAGAGGACTTCCGTGACGCCCTGCATGACCTCCGTCGCGTCGTAGCGCACGCCGACCACCCCGTTCGCGCCGATGTCGCGGGCGTGGCCGAGCATCATGTCGAAGGCCTCGTTCCGGGTCTTCTCGCAGAGCTCGGTGAAGAGCGTGATGTTTCCCCCGACGAGCGTCTGGAGCGAGCCCCCGATCGTGCCGAAGATCGAGCGCGAGCGCACGGTGATACCGCGCACCACGCCGAGGTTCCGGGTCACGCGGTAGCCGTCGAGCGTGAACGTGGTCGTCGTCATGGGATGCGTCATGAGGTCTTCTCCTTCAGTTCCAACGCGAGTCGAGAGAGGGCCGCCGGAACGGCGCGAGGAAATCGAGCCGCTTCTGGATTCCGGCGATGTGCGCGAGCGCCCAGTCGTACCGTTCTTCGACGCGGTTCATCACGAGGATCCGGTAGCCTTCCTCGGCGTCCAGCCCGAGCCGCGTGAGCGCCTCGTTCACGAACCCCTCGTCCGAGAGCCCGGGAGGAAGCGAGCGGGAATGCGCGCGCCCGACGGAGTCCGCGAGGCGCTCCACGCTTTTCGCGAGGAGATGCCGCAGCTCGAGCCGGGAGGGTCCCTCGGGGGCCGCAGCGAGCGGAAGCATCGGGAGCGGGGCGACCTCGGCCACCCGGTAGGGCGTGGGCGTGTCCCTTTCGCCGGCGATCCGGTACCGAAACGTGCCTCTGAGGAGAATGTTCGAGCGGCCGTCCTCGAGCTGCTCGTGCTCCACGATCTCCCCCGCGCAGCCCACCTCGAAGACGGCCGGCCGACCCGCGCCGTCCGGGGGACCCGCGGGATTCAGAAGCTGGATGCCCAGGAGCCGCTCGCCCAGGAGCGCGTCCGAGAGCATGGCCTGATAGCGGGGCTCGAAGATGTGGAGAGGCAGGTCCGTCTCCGGCAGAAGGAGGACGTTCGGGAGCGGGAAGAGGGGGAGGAGTCGGTGGTGGGTCATGGGCTCGAAAATGATGCAGGCTGATGAGTCAGTCCCGTTTCCGCCATGTTATCTTCTCCGCGATGGCGAACAAAGACGACCGCTACGAGGAAAACGTGCCCGGGAAGTTCTACGTCGACACGCAATGCATCGACTGCGACGTCTGCCGCGTCACCGCGCCGGCCAATTTCACGCGCCAGGAAGACAAGGGCTTCTCGTTCGTGATGAAACAGGCGGAAACCCCCGAAGAAGAAGCCCAGTGCCAGGAAGCCATGGATTCCTGCCCGGTCGAGGCCATCGGGAACGACGGGGAGTAGAAGAGGAAGATTTTCTTAGAAGCTTGAAGAGGGGGAAAGAGCGCGTCTCGCGTGGTAGCTGGATCGAACCAGCGGTCCCGATTCCACGAGCGAGAATCCCATTTCCTCTCCTTCGCGCCTGATTGCGTCGAATTCCGCCGGGGTGTAGTACCGCTCGATGGGCAGCCGGCGGGCGTGCGGCTGAAGGTATTGGCCCACCGTCACGACGTCGACGCCGGAAGAGCGCAGATCGCGGAGCGTCTCCCGAAGCTCCTCGCGTGATTCGCCGAGCCCCACCATCACGCCGCTCTTCACTTTCAAAGGACTCTTCTCTCTCTCTCTTCTTTCCGAAGCCCGTCTGAGCAGCTCGAGTGACCGCGTGTAGATCGCGTCGGGGCGGACACGCCGGTAGAGACGCTCGACAGTTTCGGCATTATGGTTCAGGACCTCGGGCCTCTCGTCGAGGACGACCGAGAGCGCAGCCTCGCTGCCGAGGAAATCCGGGACGAGAACCTCGACCGTGACGCCGGGGGTGAGACTCCGGATCTCCCGGATCGTGGCGGCGAAGTGCGCGGCGCCGCCGTCGGGCAGCTCGTCGCGGTTCACGGAGGTCACGACTGCGTGCCGAACCCCGAGTGTTTTCACGGCCTCGGCCACGTGGCGGGGCTCCTCCGGATCGAGAGGCTTGCCGGTGCCCTGCGTGACCGCGCAGAAGCCGCAGCGCCGCGTGCAGACGTCGCCCATGAGCATGAAGGTGGCGGTCTTGTCGACGCCCCAGCACTCGAAGAGATTGGGGCAGCGCGCTTCCTGGCATACGGTGTTGAGGTGCTTGTCCGCGACGAGCGCCGCGATGCCTCGCGACAGCTCGTTGTCGTAGAGGCGCACCTTCAACCACTCCGGCCGGGGAGTGATTCCATAGAGCGGGCGGGCCGTGGCGCTCATTCCAGGAGTGTACCGGGACGGGTTAGGATCCGCCGGAGAAACGATCTCAGTACAAGGAGGCTCCGATGGTGTCCATCGCGTCGCTCTGGCTGCCGATCCTTCTGTCGGCCGTCGCCGTTTTCATCGCAAGCTCGGTCATCCACATGTTCCTGCCGTACCACAAGTCAGACTACAAGAGGCTCCCTGCGGAAGACGGCGTCATGGACGCGCTCCGCCCGTTCGACCTCGCGCCGGGCGACTACATGTTTCCGCTGGCCGACGCGGGGGACATGAAGAACCCGGCTTTCGTCGAGAAATGGAGCAAGGGCCCGGCCGGCTCGATGACGATTCTCCCGAGGGGCCCCTGGGCGATGGGTCCGACGCTCGCTCTCTGGTTCCTCTACTGCGTCGCCATCGGCATCACGGCCGCGTACATCGCCGGCCGCGCGCTGCCCGTCGGGGCGCACTACAGGGCGGTGTTCCGCTTCGCGGGTGCGACCGCGTTCTATGGCTACGCGCTCGCGCTGTGGCAGAACACGATCTGGTACAAGAGAAACTGGATGACGACCCTGAAATCCACTTTCGACGGCCTCGTCTACGCGCTTCTGACGGCGGGCTTCTTCGGGTGGCTCTGGCCCCGCTAGAACTCTAGCCCCGGCCCCGGATCCCTTCCCGCGCGGCCCATTGCCACACGGGGTCCCACGCGTGGTAGACGCAGCGTACCCCTTCGACTTCCTCTTCCTCCAGGGGCGCGGGAAAGCGGACGTCCACCGTGTGCTCGACGGCGGCGCGCGCGGCCTCGCGGACGACGAGCCATTCGCGCGCGTCGAGGGCGTCCTCGGCGCCCTCGTGGTACGGGTCCACGCCCAGCGTGAGAAGGGTCGGCAGGTTTTGCGGACTGCATTCGACGTCGAGAATCCGAACGGCCTGAAGGCGGTTGCGACCGTTCGGGTCCGTGAGGAACTCGCGCACGGCCACGTGGAGGTCCTCGGGATCGAAGTAGGCGAACGCCATGAGTGCGTCGCAACGCACCGCCGGCTCGACGTCGAGGAGGAGATCGCGAATCTTCCCCGCGAGCGGCCGGAACGGCTCCAGCCGGGCCGGCGTGTCGTCCTGGAGGCCCGCGAAGACGAAAAGGCCGGCCCGGCGCGTGTCGGCGTCGGCGTCGACGAGCGCCTGCGCGACCAGGCCGACGGTTTCGTCGTCCACGGGGGCGCGCACGATCCGGTCGAACGCCAGCGTTTCGCCCTCTCCGGTGTACGGCGCGATCCGCGCGGTCAGGAGCTCGTAGATCCCGCGGCTGTCAGGTGTCGTCATGGCGATTCACCCTTCTCCCTTTCGAAGACCTCGAGAAAGTGGTTCACGAAGCATTCTGCGACCTTGGGCAGCGCCGGCGGCGGATGGCGCGGATTCTCTCTCGAAAGAGACGTCACGCCGCCGTCGGCGATCCCGCAGGGAACGATCAGCGCGAAGCGGGTGAGGTCGGTGGTCACGTTGAGGGCGCACCCGTG
>DASVJU010000255.1:0-4798 GCA_036385755.1 Thermoanaerobaculia bacterium | reverse complement strand
GACGACGCCGGACTGGGTCGTGGTGCCGGAAGCGCTCTCCGCGGCGGCCGGAATGCATCGCTTCGTCTGGGACCTCCGCGGGGCTCTTCCGAAGGAGCTCGAGAGCCGGTCCGGCTCGATGCGCGGCGCGAACGGTCCCTGGGCTCCCCCCGGCCGCTACACCGCGCGCCTGACGGCGTTCGGGCAGACGCTCACGCGGCCCCTCGTCGTCGTGAAGGATCCGCGGCTCCCGTCGACGATCACAGACGGCGATCTCGTCCAACAGCACGAACTCGCCCGCGAGATCCTGGCCGAGCGCGTTCGCGTCGCGGCCGCCCAGAAGCAGGCGACCGACCTGAGAACGCAGATCGCGGCCAGACGCAAGGACGCACCCGCGCTCGTCCGCGATGCCCTCGGCGTGTTCGCGAAGGCGGTCACCCGCGCCGCCGGGCCTCCGCTCGTGTCGGCGGGCGACGAGGACTGGGATATCGAGGAGATCGAGCCGACGACGCTGCGCCGCCTCGCGACGTCGCTCGCCGGCCTTCAGTCCGCGGTCGAGAGCGCCGATGCGGCGCCGACTCCGGACGCGAGAACGGGCTTTGCCGAGCGGCGGAAAATGGTCGAGGAAGGTCTCGCGCGCTGGCGAGACGTCGTTGCGACCGAGAGGCCCAGGGTCGACAAGGCCCTCGCGAGCGCGGGCCTCACGCCCCTGAAGATCGACTGACCGTCAGAACCCCTTCGGGCGCTCGCCTCGAACGCCGAACGCGCGCTCGAGCGCGATCCCGGCGGACCCGATCGTCCCTTCGTCGAAGAGGCGGCCGACGAGCGTGACGCCGTGCGGGACGCGCCGCTTCGGCGAGAACTTCGGCAGCGGACGCGCCGGGTCCGGCGCCCAGTCGCTGCGCGCCTGCTCGACCTCGACGAAACCCGCCGGCAGCGTGAGCGAGGGGTGGCCCGTGAAGTTCGCGATGGTCATCATCTCGTCTCGCAGCGACGGCACGAGGAGGAAGTCGACCTTCTCGAAGACGCGCGCCATCTCCTGCGCGACCTTGCGGCGCAGCCGGTCGGCCTGTACGTAGTCGACCGCGGAGAGGAACCGCGACTGCCGGAACGTGTTCGGCCAGGCGTCCGGCACCTGCATCTTCAGCTCGTCGAGGCCGCCTGCGAGCGTGAGCTCCTCGAACGCGGCCGCGGCTTCCGCGAAGAGGATCGTGTTCAGAGAGCCGTAGGGCCAGTCCGGGAGGCTCACCTCGACGGGGACCATTCCGAGGCGCTTCGCGGTTTCGAGCGCGGCGCGGTCGACGTCGGTCGCCGGCGCCTCCTTCATCCACGCGGGGAAGAACCCGACCTTGAGGCCGGACACGGGGCGCCCCGCCTCGAAGTCCAGACGGCTCGGGACGCTCGAGACGTCGCCGGCGTCCGCTCCGGAGATGGCGTCGAGGATCAGCAAGGAGTCTTCCACGCCTCGAGCGATCGGCCCGAGCTTGTCCATCGACCACGAGAGCGTCATCGCGCCGGTGCGCGCGACGCGCCCGAACGTCGGCCTGAGGCCAGTGACGCCGCAGCGCATGGACGGATCGATGATCGAGCCCTCCGTCTCGCTCCCGATCGCGAAGCCGACGAGGCCCGCGGCCGTCGCCGAGCCCGGCCCGGCGCTGCTTCCCCCCGAGCCTTCCTCGAGAAGCCACGGGTTCTTCGTGTCGCCTCCGAACCACACGTCGTTGAGAGCGAGCGCCCCGAGGCTGAGCTTCGCGACGAGGACGGCGCCGGCTTCGTGGAGGCGCCTGACGACGTACGCGTCCGCGTCAGGCACGCGGTCCCGGTAGGGCTCGGCGCCCCACGTCGTCAGGATGCCCTTCGTGTCGAGGAGGTCCTTGACGCCCCACGGGATGCCGTGCAGCGGGCCGCGGGTCCGGCCGGCGGCGATCTCCGCGTCGGCCCGCTTCGCCTGCTCGAGCGCGAGGCCGGGAGTCAGGGTGATGACGCACTGGAGCTGCGGGTCGAAGCGGCGAAGCCGGTCGAGATAGATCCGCGTCAGACGCTCGGAGGAGAGCGCCTTCGACTCGATCCAGCGCGAAAGGGCCGTCACCGGCGCGAATGCGATGTCTTCGTCGCGCTTCGGGACCGGGCCGGGGTCGACTTTGCTCCGCGCGAAGACGCCGCGCGCGGGACCCGCCGACATGCCGGGCAGGACCGGGTTCCACCGGGACGCGGGAGCGAGCGACCGTTCGAGAGCGACCTTCTTCGGACCGGTGCGCCGCTCCATCGTGCCGGCCATGGCCTCGCGCCAGTTGCCCGCGGCCTGTGCCCGGTGGTTCGGCGTGAGCGTGACGCGAACGAGCTTTTCGGCCTCCGCGATCGAGGCAGCGGAGATCTCCGGCCCGACGGGCGGCGCGGTCCCGAAGGCGGGCGGCGTCCCGGCGGCGGGCGTGACCCCGGGCGCCGGCGTCTGGGCGTCGGCGCCCACTCCCGCGACGAGCGCGGCGGCCGACGCGGCGGTGGTGGCGAGGAACTCGCGGCGGGACTTGGGCATGGTCATCCTCCCGGAGGCCGGAGCCTAGCAGCGGGGTCTTGCATTTATGCGTTTACGCGCCGGCGCGCGATATAGAATATGCGACGCAATCGCAAGAAGGATCAGGAGGAAAATCCGATGAAGCGAGTCCTGACGGGAGCTCTCGTAGCGGCGTGCCTCTGCCTCGGCGGGTCTGCCTTTGCCGAGGACGCCAAGGCGCCGGCGAAGAAGGCCGCGGCCAAGCCGGCGTGGAAGGTGTGGGCCGCGCCCGACATCAAGTTCTCCGACGTGGAGGGCATGAAAGGCGCGCAGGTCGCGGCGCTTTGGGGCGACATGAAGAAGGGCGCGTACGGCGCGTACTTCAAATGGGAGCCCGGCTTCAGCGCCGGCTGGCACACGCACTCGCACCCCGTGCGCGTCGCCGTCGCGGAGGGCACGTTCACGCTGGAGCTGGAAGGCCAGCCGGTGAAAGAGCTCGGACCGGGCTCGTACACCTACGATCCCGGCAACTCGAAGCACAAGAGCGGATGCAAGGCGGGCGGGGCCAGCTGCGTTTTCCTCGTCACGCAGAACGCGGCCTTCGACTTCATACCGGTCGAAGAGAAGAAGTAGCCGCCTCCCGCGGTCACGACAGGTTCTTCTCGAAGAACATCGTGTCCGTGTGCTCATCGGGACGGTAGCGCGGGATCTCGACGAACCCGAGGTCGCGGTAGAGCGCCTGCGCTGCCGTCATCGTGTGGAGCGTCCCGAGACGGACGCGGCGATAGCCGCGGCGGGACGCCTCTTCGAGGAGCCGGAGCATCAGCGCGCGCGCCACGCCCTTCTTGCGGAACGCGGGATCCACGAACATCCGCTTCACCTCGCACGTCGCGTCGTCGAGTTTCTTGAACGCGACGCAGCCCGCGGGATTTCCCGCGAGCGCCGCGACGAGAAGCGCGCCCTCGGGCGGGCCGTAGGGCCCGGGCAGGCTCGCCGCGTCGGCGCGTACCCGCACCACTCCCGGCACGTCGCCGAGACCCGCGGCATGTCCGAGAATCAGCGCGCGCGCCGCTTCGAGGAGGCCGGGTTCGGTCGCTTCCCGGACTTCGATGGCCGGCTCCGCGTCCTGGGGGGAGAGGTAGAAGAGGCAATCCCCGGCGGCGGAGAATCCCGCCGCCTCATAGACCCGGCCCGCGCGCGCGTCGGCCGCGGACAGGAAGACGAGAGAGAGGCCGCGTTCGAAGGCCCTGCGAACGGCCTCGAACGAGAGGGCGCCGCCGATGCCTCGCCGCCGGAATTCCTCGAGCGTCGCCACGCCCACGAGCTCCGCGAGCCCGTCCCTGCCCGGCTGGATCATTGCGGTCGCAACGGTCCGTCCCCCGATCCTGCCCATGAGGGCGAAGCCGTCGCCGAGCGAACGGGACAGGGAGAGCGCATCCTCGTGAGTGGCCGGCTTCGGGGACGGGAACCCGAAGGCGAGGCGCTGCACGTCCAGGAACAAGGCGAATTCCTCGAGCGGCGTCCCCTCGTCGAGCGTCACGACGTCGAGGCCTGCCGGGGCCGGCGCCGCCCGCTCACTTCCGCGCGCGCACACCATGAGCCGCGCCCGGTTCTCCAGGATGAAGCCGTGGGTCTCGAGGGCAGTGGAGAGAGAGGGCGCGCAGGCTTCGACGAACTCGAAGCGGGGCACGCGGCGGCGGGCCGCAAATTCCGCACGCAGGCGCGCGAGAGGCGCCGCGAGGTCTCCGGGCGGCGCGGCGGCGGCGTCGGGGATCGCATAGTTGAAAAAGAGAAGCGGGTCCGTCGCGTGGAAGAACAGCATGAACGGAGGCACGGAGACCGCTTCGTACTGCCGGAGCGCCACCGCCCGCATTTGATCCTGGATACGCCCGAGAAGGACGACACTTTCCGGCGAGGACATGGCGTGATTCTAGGGGCTGCCCTCTGTCCGCCTTTCGCGCATGCGGGATAGACTGCGACACAGTCTCTCGATCGTCGTGCCCTGGTCAATGGACGGGCGATGCCCGTCCCCAACTCAGAAAGGCCTCAATGAGAAATCGGAACCTGACCGCCCTCGCCCTCGCGTCGTGCCTCGCCACCGCCTCCGCCGCCGTCGCCCAGACCTCCGCCCCGGCCTCCGGCGTGCCCTGGACGCTCCTCTCCGGCACGACGATCACGGTCAAGCCCTCCGGCGTCGCCGCATTCGAAGAGTCCGCGAAGAAGATCAACGCGGCGAATGTGAAGGCGGGAGTCGCGCCGAGCCGCTTCTGGACCGTGGGCCGCGGAGGCCCGGGCTTCACGTACCTCGCGACGCTCCGCTACGCGAAG
>DASVJU010000254.1:0-6133 GCA_036385755.1 Thermoanaerobaculia bacterium | reverse complement strand
CCGTGCGGACACCGCCGGCTTGACGCAGCGGCCTGGCCCCGGCGTCGTCCCGGGCATCGTCTTCGGGGTCGTGGCGGCGCTCGCCGGTTGCTCTTCCGGCCCGCCCCCCGTCGATCCGTCGTCGCCCGAGGCGCGCGCGGCCGCCCTCGCGGCGCGCGCGGAAGACGACGCGGCCGCCGGGCGGCTGCGCGATGCGCTCGACGCGTATCGCGACGCGGCGAGCGTCGCGCCCGGAGAGCCCCGGTACCGTGAACGGGTCGTCGAGCTCCGCGCGTCATACGTGACGACTCTCCACGCGGAGGCCGAGTCGGCGCTCGAGCGCGAGGACCTCGCCATGGCACGCCGCGCGGCGCTCGCTCTCGTGGAAGTGGCCCCGGAATCGCCGGCGGGCTATCACGTGCTCGCGTCGGCCGCGGAGGCGGAAGGAATGCTGGAGGATGCGTGGGCGGCCGCCCAGAAGGCCCATGCGCGAGCACCGGCGGATGCCGCCCTGACCGAGTCTCTCGCGGCGCTCGCGCTCAGGACGTCGCGTTTCGCCGAGGCCGAGGCTCTTTACGGCGCGCTCGCCAAGGACGACCCGTCCCTGCGGGAAAAGCAGGCGGCGGCGCGGCTCGAGTTTCAGGTGCAGAACCTTCCCGCCGCGGCGCGCAAAGCCGTCGCGGCGCCCCGCATCACGCGCGCCCAGTTCGCGGCCCTTCTCTTCATGCTCGTTCCCGAGGTGGCGTCCGCCCGTGTGCCGCAAGGCGGCGACGTGGCCGTCGATGTCGTCGACCGCCCGGAGCGCGCGCCCCTCGTCAAGGCGATCGCTCTCGGGTTCTTTTCCGTCGCGCGGGGGACGCACCTCGTGGGGGCGGACACGCCGGTTTTCCGAAGCGAGATGCCCGGCCACCTCCGGCGTCTCGCGGCGCTCCTCGGGACCCGCGACGAGGCGTGCTTCCTCGAACCCTCCTCCCTGGCCACCTGCGGCATACTCCCCGAGACGACGTCCAGACAGGTCAGTGGGAGAGAGGCGTTCGCCGCCATCGACGCGACGCTCGGGCTCTCTCGCTAGAGGAGGGTCTTCCATGGTGATCACGGAGCTCTTCTCGAGGGTCCCTCTCTTCGAGGGAGTCTCGGCAGAGGACCGTGCGGCGCTCGCGCGCGCGGCGACGCTGCGCACGTACCGCCGCGGCGAAACGATCGTGCAGCAGGGCCAGCCCGGGGATGCGTTCTACGTCCTCGTGAGGGGCCGCGTCGCGGTCGCCATCGTCGCGCCGGACGGGCGCGAGGTCGTGCTCAACACGCTCGGCGAAGGGGATCACTTCGGCGAGATGGCCCTTCTCGACGATGCGCCCCGGTCGGCGAGCGTCATCGCCCAGGAGAAATCCGACCTCGCGATCCTGTCCCGCGCGGTCTTCCTGGACCTTCTGAAGTCGAATTTCGTCCTCACGCGCGCGCTCCTCGCGGCCTTTTCGGCGCGGTTGCGCCGCGCGAACTCCACGATCGAGGGCCTCGCGTCGCTCGACGTGAAGAGCCGGCTTGCGCGGTATTTCCGCGAGCTCGCGGCCACGCGCGGGCGAAAGGCCGGCGGTGGATGGGCCGTCGTCGTGCGCCCTTCGCAGCGCGAGATCGCCGACACGATCGGGTCTTCGCGCGAGACGGTCTCGCGCACGATGACGCAGATGGCGGCCGAACAACTCATCGTCCCAAAAGGCAAAGCCGTCTACGTCAAGCTGGACCCTCCCGAGGCCGGCGCCCGGCCCGGCGGACCCGCCGCGGCGGGCTGACTCCCTCGGCCATGGAACTCCGTCCGTGGACGCTGCCGAACTTCCTGACGTTCGCGCGGCTCGCCTCGCTCCCGTTCCTCGTCATGGCGATCCTCGACGGGCGTCACGGCGTCGCGCTGGCGATTTTTCTCGTGGCGGCGATCACCGACATCGTGGACGGCTATGTCGCCCGGCGATTCGAGATGGGCTCTCCTCTCGGGGCCTGGCTCGATCCCATCGTCGACAAGCTCTTCCTCGTGTCGACCTTCGTCGTCTTCGCCCTGCCGTCGACCCCGACCCTGCTCCACATTCCGATCTGGCTCCTCGTGCTGACGATCTTCCGGGACGTTTTCATTCTCGTGATCTGTCTGGTCCTGTTCCTCGCGCTCGGCATGCGGAACTTCCCGCCGTCGATCCTCGGGAAGCTCACGACGTTTCTCGAGATCTCGACCGTCGTTGCGATTCTGCTCGTGAACGTCCACCGCCTGCCGCCGGTCGTGGCCCGTGTCTGTATGCAGCTCGTCGCGGCGTTCGCGACGGCGTCCGGCCTCCACTACTCGTGGCGCGTCGTGACGCGGCTCCCGCGTCCGGCCACGGCGGGCGGCCCGCCGCCCGTTCCTCCCGGGTGAGGCGCTTCCGGCGCGCCCGTCCGGGCGCGACGCCCACGTTCCGTCTCCTGTCGCGTTCCGGATGCCACCTGTGTGAGGAGATGCACGCGATGGTTTCCCCGCTGGTGGCGGGCCTCGGCGGGGCGCTCGAGATCGTGGACGTGGACTCCGATCCGGCCCTCGCGGCGCGGTGGGGCAACGAGATCCCGGTGCTGCTCGATGCCGAGGGGAGGGTCCTGGCGAAGGTCAGGGACAGCACCGCTCAGATCGCGCGGCGGCTCGGGGCCTGACCTCGGGCGAGAATGGGGCGCCATGACCGGACGCGCCAGGATTTCAATCGCCATTCTTGTCGTTCTCCTCCCGGCCCGGGCGCGCGCCGAGCGGCTGCCTGTCCAGAGGCACGGCGTGGCCGAAGGGCTCGCCGAAGAAACGGTGACCGCGCTCCTGAAGGACTCGCGGGGTTCCCTCTGGATCGGGTCCTTGAACGGCCTCAGCCGGTACGACGGGGAACGATTCAAGGTCTACGCCGGTGAGGATGGGCTTCCGAAACCGCGCGTGACGGCCCTCGCCGAGACGCCGGACGGCGCGATCTGGGTCGCGACGACCGGCGGGCTCGTGCGGCTCGATCCGGCCACCCCCGCGGGCCGCCCGGTGTTCCTGCCCGCGCCGGCGCCTCCGCAGGGTAAGAGCGTCGACTTCGTCTCCGTCGCGCGCGGGGGAGACGTGCTCTTCGGAAGTGGAGGCGAGTTGTATCGGATGGGGAAGGGGAATGCGATCCCCCTGGGGCTCGCGGCCGCGGCTCCCGGGAATGCGTCCGTGCGCTCGGTCCAGGAGGCGGCGGACGGGACGATCTGGATCGGCTCGTCGCGCGGCCTCTTCCGTGCGGCGGCAGGCGGGCCGCTCGTTCGCGTCGGCCTCCCCGGCGCGGCTGTCCGCGACGTGCGAGGGGTTTTCATCGACCGCGCGGGCCGCGTCTGGGTCACGACACCGGGCGCCCTTTTCGTGCTCGGCCCGGGAACGGGAGGCGGGGATCTCGCCCGCGCCGAACCCCTTCTCGATGTCGACGGCCGGGTCGTGCTTCCGCTTCGCGGCGGAGAGGCCCGGGTTCTCGAACGCATGCCCGGAGCCGCGCCGGGATCCTGGCAGCGCCCGCTCGAGTTGCGCGACGGGCGCATGGCCCTCTCGACGTCCGCGGGCCTCGTGCTCGTCACGGACGCCCGCCTCACCGTTTACGGCCGCTCGAACGGCCTCGGCGACGGGATTCTCGGTGAACTGCTCGAGGACGGCGAGGGAAACCTCTGGATCGGAACGCAGAGTACAGGCCTCTTGCGCGTCGCGCCGTCCGGCTTCACGAGCTTTGGCGAGGCGGACGGCCTCGTGGACGTGCGCGTCGGCGCTCTCTTCGAGGAAGCAGACGGCCACATCGTGGCCGTATCCGGCGGAAACGGCAGCCTCGTGCGCCTGGAAGGACCGCCGTTTCGTCCGGTGATCCTGAATGCGACAGCCACGGTGCCGATCCGATGGGTGTGGGGCCGCTCCGTGCTGCGCGACCGGTCGGGTGCGTGGTGGATCGCGACGCGGGCGGGCCTCGAGCGCCGGGGGGCGGCGGCCCTCGGGCCCGCGCTCGAACGAGCGCCCGTCGAGGCCGTATACACGGCGCGCGACGGACTGGGCGCCGACGAGGTGTCGGCCCTCTACGAGACGCGCGACGGAACCGTGTGGGCCGGCGTCTACGATTCTCCGGCCTCGCTCGCAAGGTTCGATCCCGTGTCGCGCCGCTTCGTTTCCTACGGAGCCGCCGACGGGCTGCCGGCCACGGCTCCGGTAGCCTTTGTCGAGGACCGCGCGGGCGATCTGTGGATCGGGTTCGGCAGCGGCGGAGCGGTGCGTTTGAAGAGCGGCCGGTTCGAGCGCCTCCTGCCCGCGCACGGCGCGCCGGAGGGTTACGTCCACGACTTCCTGCTCGACGGCGCGGGCCGGCTGTGGATCGCGAACGGCGGCAGCGGGGTCCTTCGCGTGGACGAACCCGCTGCCGGGACGCTCTCGGCGGTCGCCGTGCACACGTCGCCGGGGACCGCGACCGGGACGGTCCTGTGCCTGGCCGAGGACGAAGCGGGGTTCCTCTACGTCGGCACGACGCGGGGCGTGGAGCGCCTCGAGCCAGCGACCGGCCGCACCCGGCACTTCACGACGGCCGACGGACTCACGAACAACCTCGTGACGTGCGCGCGGCGGGATCGCACGGGAGCGCTGTGGTTCGGAACCCTCGAAGGTCTCTCCCGCCTCGTTCCGCGAAAGGACGCGCAAGTTCCGCCCCCGCGCGTCGCGATCTCTTCGTTTCGTGTGAACGGCAATCCCCGCGAGGTTCCGGAGCTCGGCTCGCGCGCGCTCGGGGAGTTCGTCCTGCAACCGGACGAGACCCGGGTCCGGATCGACTTCGCGGCGCCCGGCTTCGCGGCCGGAGGCGCCGTGACGTTTCAGACGAGGCTGGAAGGTGTGGACGCGTCCTGGAGCCCGCCGGTCGGGGATCCGACCGTGCGGTACGTCGGTCTCGCGCCGGGACCCTATCGGTTTTCCGTCCGTGCCATCGGGCCCCTCGGCGGAGAGCCTGGCGAGGAGGCCGCCGTGTCGTTTCGAATCCGGCCACCGCTCTGGAGGCGCGCCTGGTTCCTCCTCCTCGCCATCGCAGCCGGCGTCGCGCTCTCCGTGGCTGTCCACCGGCAGAGCCTCAGGCGGGCCATTGCCGTGGAGCGCGTGCGCACGCGCCTCGCGACCGACCTCCACGACGACGTGGGCTCGAGCCTCGCCCGCATCTCCATCCTGTCCGAGGTCGGGCGCCGCGATCTCGATCCCGCCGGCGCGCCGGCGCGCCTTTTCGGCGAAATCGGAGAGACGTCCCGGTCGGTGATCGACGCCCTAGGCGACGCGATCTGGTCGATCGATCCCCGGCGAGACGATCTCCAGAGCCTCGGCGACCGTCTCCGCCATTTCGCGGGGGATCTCCTCGAGGCCCGCGATATGACGTTTCGTCTCGAGCTGCCTCCCGAGGCGCCCGCCCTCGACGTTCCACCCGAGCCGCGCCGCCAGCTCTTCCTTCTCCTCAAGGAGGCCGTCACGAATGCCGCACGGCATTCGCATGCGACCGCGGTTTCCGTAGTCTTTCGGCTGGTCGGCCGGAGCCTGGAGGTCGCCATTGCAGACGACGGAGCCGGTTTCGACCCGGCCGCGCGGGCGGGCGACCCGGACGAAGAAGGGCGCGGACTCCTCAACATGCAGACGCGCGCCGCGGCTCTGGGCGGCAGGCTCCAGGTCGAAACCGCCCCGGGTCAGGGCACGCGCCTCGTGGTCCGGGGCCTGCCCCTCCCGCTCTCCTCCCATAGCCGCGGCGCATGAACATGCTCTCCCGGAAGGGCCACGTCTTGACCGAAACTGCGCGCGTGACTGTGAGCCCCGCGAGCCCGCCCATCCGCGTGGCCGTCGTCGAGGACGACGCCGGACTGAGGGAGAGCCTGCGTCTCCTGATCGACGGCACGCGCGGGTTCTCGTGGGTCGGAGGCTGGGGCTCCGCGGAGGACGCGTTGCGTCGCCTCCCCGAACTTGGCGACGGCCTTCCCGACGTCCTCCTCATGGACATCCACTTGCCGGGGATGGCGGGCTCGATGGCCGTCTCGCGGGTGCGCGACACGTGCCCGTCGGTCGCGGTCCTGATGCTGAGCGTCTACGAGGGCGAGGAGCAGATCTTCGAGTCCCTGTGCAATGGGGCCTCGGGCTACCTGCTGA
>DASVJU010000253.1:0-11562 GCA_036385755.1 Thermoanaerobaculia bacterium | reverse complement strand
GTTGCAGGGGCCGAGATCCGTCCAGGAGTGGACGACCGCCACGAGAGGCCTTTCGATCTCCTCGGGCGTCAGCCCCATCGCGCGGAGCATCGCGCGCGCGGGCGCCCGCGCCGGGCCCTTCTTCATCGCGTCGCTCCTCATGTCCCTGTCGATCTCCTTTTCCGGCTTCCCCGCCGAGGACCAAAAAAAAAGCCCCGCTCCCCTTTCGGGGTGCGGGGCGGCTGTTCGATGATTTCTCGCTTAGCCGGCCTGCACCCCGCTCGTCTCAAGGACGAGGACGTCAATTCCGAGCAGGACGAGGACGCGGCTATTCACGAAGCGGAGTGTCGGCGCCTCGAGGGCTTCGGTCAAGCTACTTTTTCTGCTGCTAATATTAGAATCTCTTATGGACCTCTCTTCCCTCCGCGTCTTCCTGACGGTCGCCGAGGAGCGCAGCTTCTCCCGCGCGGCCGTCCGGCTGTTCCGCACGCAGTCCGCCGTGAGCCAGGCGGTGCGCCGTCTCGAGACGGTCCTCCGCGAGCCGTTGTTCGACCGCACGACGCGCGAAGCCCGCCTCACGGAGGCGGGGCGGACCCTGAAGGACTATGCCGAGCGCGTCCTCGCCGTGGCCGACGAGGCCGAGCGGGCCGTGCGCGAGCTCAAGGACATGAAGCGCGGCCGCGTCGTGATCGGCGCGAACGAGTCCGGAGTCGAGATCCTCATCCCGCTCATCGAGCGCTTCCGCGAAACGCATCCCGGCGTCGAGTTCGACGTCAGGCGCTCCGCGTCGCGCCTCCTCGGCGCCGAGGTCCTCGCCGCGAGCCTCGACTTCGGCGTGGTGACGTTCTCGCCCGGAGAGAAAGGCCTGAAGACGGTCGTGCTCGGCTCGGACGAGCTCGTGGTCCTCTCGCACCCGAAGCACCCGTTCGCGAAGAAGAGCCGCGTGACGCTCGAGGAGTTCGGCCGGGCGACGATCGTGGCGCACAGCGACCCGTCGCCCGCCCGCGAGCGCGTGCTCCGCAAGTTCGCCGAGCGCGACATCGCCCTGAACATCAAGGTGTCCCTCCCGAGCCTCGACGGAGTCAAGCGCGCCGTGGAGCGCGGCATGGGCGTCGCCCTCCTCCCCCGGCGCTGTGCGCTCTCGGAGATTTCAGCCGGGCGGCTCGCGGCCACGCTTCTACCCGAGCTCCGGCGGCCGCGCGAACTGCGTCTCGTCTACCGGTCGGCCGGCAACTTCGGCAACTCCGCCCACGCCTTCCTCGAGCTCGTGAAGTCGGATCGTTCCGCGCCCGCACCCGGGCGCTGACCCCTCCGGCTTTCACGGATTCTTCACGCCTCAATACCAGAAAACTCCGGGAAATCCCTGAAGACTCTCCGTCCTTCCGGACCGATGTTTCGATCGGAAAGGAGGACGTGCACCGCCTCACGGATCTCGCAAACGATCTCGCCAAATCCTTCAGGAGGAACCTATGCTTCGAAAATTCGCAGTCCTGGTACTTCTTAGCCTTGCCGCGACCGGTTGGGCTGCCGCGGACGACCGCCATCGGGATGCGTCCGTCAGGATCATGACGCAGAACATGGATGACGGTACGGACCAGACGTACATCATCGGGGCTCTCACGGGGCAGTTTCCCGTGCCCGTGCCGATGGCCGTCGATCTCACTTTCGCCGAGCTCCAGGCGAGCAACTTCGAAGGGCGCGCCGCGCTCTTGGCCAGGCAGGTCGCGCATGAGAAACCGGACATTGTGGCGCTGCAGGAAGCTTCGCTCTGGCGGTTCGGGCCCACTCCCGACACCGCGACAACCGTCCTCTTCGACCCGCTCGGCCTGCTCCTCTCGGCGCTCCACAAGGCCGGCGTCCCCTATGACGTCGTCGCCGTGAACCTGTTGAGCGACCTGGCCTTGCCCGGAGACCAGATCGGCGGCGCACTCCGCTTCACCGACCGGAACGCCGTGCTCGTGAGGTCCGACCTTCGCCGTCCCGGGTTTTACCTCTCCAACGTCCACGCGCACACCTTCGACGCGGCCTTTCCCTTTGCCGGATTGACGATCACGGCGGGCTGGATCTCGGCCGACGTCCACATGGGGCGCGAGCACTTCCGCTTCTTCACGACGCACCTCGAGACCCCTATCGCAGGCATTCCGGAAGCGACGGACGTGCAGGTAGCGCAGGCGCAGGAGCTGATCCAAGAGATGAACGCGACCACGATGCCTGTCGTGCTCTGCGGCGACCTCAACGCCGACGCCAATCAGGGAGGCTTTGTGGACACCACGCCGACGGTCGGTCTCATCGAGGCGGCCGGCTTCGCGGAGGTCTGGCCGAAAACCCACCGCAGGCGGGATCTCGGGCTAACCTGGCCACTTTTCCTGGAGGACCAGTTCCCCGGTGGCGGCCTCCCGCCGCCCTTCATCGCCCCCTCGGAGCCGTTCGAGAGGATCGACCTCTTCTTCTCGAGAGACATGGACGTCGTCGGCTCGGAGCTGGTGCTCGCCCCCGCCCGCGGCCATGTCATGCCGCCCTTCGGGTCCGACCACGCCGGCGTGATCGCGGTCTTCCATCCGTGACGATTCTGTGAGTTCCCGAGTCCTTCGCGGGAACCCTCCCGCCGGCCTATTTCACGCGGATCTCGATCACGCCGGAGCGCTTGATCGTCGCGTTCAGCGCCGGGACATCCCGGGCGACGATCCCGCTCCAGAGCCCGATCTGTTCGTGAAGCCGGCGGGAGAGCTGGTCGTGGATCGCGAGCTGCGACCGGGTGGGCGCCGCGTCCGTCTCGATGACGTACCGGAACGAGTCGTACTGGTCGTCGAGCATGTTCGGGTAACGCAGGTTGCCCTCGGAGCTCTTCTTCTTCACCTGCACGAGCAGGCCCTCGACGGCCGCCATCTTCTTCTCGAGCGCGGCCGACGCCTCGAGGATCTCCTTCCCGGCCGGGCCCGGCTCCGGCCCGACGAGCGGGCCGAGCGTCGCGAGCTGCGCGCGCACGGCGCGGATCTGGTTCACGGCGACGTGCAGCGCGTCGATCTCGTCGCGCACCGCGAGTGCGAGCGCGAACTCCTTCGCGACCGCGGGCTCGCTGCCCGCGAGGCGCGGGTCGAGCCTCAGCTCCAACGGCGCGGTGTATGGCGTGTCGCCAACCTTCAGGCGGACCTGGTAGCGGCCCGGCGGCGCAATCGGCCCCTCGGGCGCGAGGCCCTGATAGAAGGCGCCGGGGAGATGCGTCGGCGGCTCGTAACGCAGGTCCCAGACGAAGCGGTTCGCGCCGGCGACCGCCGGCAGCTTGTCGGGCGCGGGCGCGAGGTCCGGCCACTCGGGCGCCTGCTCCTCCGCGCGCCGGCTCCCCGCGCTCGAGAAGGCCCGCACCGGCTTTCCGGACGCGTCCAGGATCTCGAGCGTCGCCTCGCCCTTCGGCGCGCCCTTGAGCCAGTAGTCGATCGTGGCGCCGCCGGTCGGGTTCAGGCCGACCCAGGTGCGCCGGTCGATGGACTCGTTCATCGCGATCCGAACCGTCGTCTGCGGCGCGAACAGGAACGCGTCGAGAGCCGTGACGGACGGCCCTTCCTGGCGGAGCGGCGTCATGTCGTCGAGGATCCAGAACGCGCGGCCGTTCGTCGCGACGGCGAGGTCGTCGCCCTTCACGATGAGGTCCTGGATCGGCACGGGCGGCATGTTGAGCCTGAGCTCGTGCCACTTCCCGCCGTCGTCGAACGAGACCCAGACGCCGAGCTCCGTGCCGGCGAAGAGCAGGCCCTTGCGCACCGGGTCCTCGCGCACGGCGTGCACGTAGGCGCCGGCCGGCAGGTTGCCGGCGATCATCGTCCACGTCGCGCCGAAGTCGGCCGTGCGGTAGACGTACGGCTTGAAATCGTCGAGCCGGTGGCGGTCGACGGCCGCATATGCCGTACCGGCGGCGTGAGGGGACGGATCGATGAGGCTGACCGTCGACCACTCGGGCATGCCCCTGGGCGTGACGTTCCGCCAGCTCTTCCCGCCGTCGCTCGTGATCTGGACGAGGCCGTCGTCGGTGCCGGCCCACAGGACGTCCTTCTGCTTCGGCGACTCGGCGAGCGCGAAGACCGTGTCGTAGTACTCGACGCTCGTGATGTCGAGCGTGATCGGCCCGCCCGAGGGCTGCTGCTTGCTCTTGTCGTTGCGCGTGAGGTCCGGGCTGATCGCGGTCCAGCTCGCGCCGTGGTCCGTGCTCTTCCACACGACCTCGCTCGCCGTGTAGAGCACGTCGGGGTCGTGCGGCGAGATGAAAAGCGGCTCGGTCCACTGGAAGCGATGCTCGAGCTCCGCGGCGCCGCGCCCCGAGGTGTCGAGCGGCCAGACGGAGACGACCTGCGTGAGCTGCTTCTTGCGGTCGTAGCGCGTGATGAAGTTCTCGCTGTTCGCGTACACGATGTCGGCGTCGCGCGGATCGGGCGCGATGTAGCCGCACTCGCCGCCGCCGACCGAGTACCAGTCGGCGTCGGTGATGACGCCCCAGTTCTCGCCCCGGCTGGCGATCGCGACCGAAGAGTTGTCCTGCTGCGATCCGTAGAGCCAGTACGGGAACCGGTTGTCCGCGACGATGTGGTAGAACTGCGCCGTCGGCTGATTGTCCTCGCGCGACCACGTCTTTCCGCCGTCGATCGAGAGCGTCGCGCCGCCGTCGCTGCCGTTCATCATCCGCCGCGGGTTCTCGGGATCGATCCACAGGGCGTGGTGGTCTCCATGCGGCGCCGGCAGGAGCTCGAAGGTCTTGCCGCCGTCGGCCGAGCGGAAGAGGCCGGTGTTCGCGACGTATACCGTGTCCGGGCTCTTCGGATCCGCGAACACGTGGCTGAAATACCACGCGCGCTGCCGGTACCGCTCGTCCGCGTTCACGCGCTGCCAGCTCGCGCCCGCGTCGTCGGAGCGGTACAGGCCGCCGTCCTCGGCCTCGACGAGCGCGAAGACGCGCCTGCTGTCCGCCGCCGACACGCTGATGCCGATGCGCCCGAGCAGGCCCTTCGGCAGACCGTTGCCCTCGAGCCGGTTCCACGTCGTGCCGCCGTCGGTCGATTTGTACAGGCCGCTGCCCGGACCGCCGCTCGACAGGTTCCACGGCTTGCGGAGGACCTCCCAGAGCGCGGCGTACACGACGCTCGGGTTCGCGGGGTCCAGCGCGACGTCGATCGCACCGGTCCTGTCGTCCTTGTAGAGGACTTTCTGCCAGGTCTTGCCGCCGTCGGTCGTGCGGAACAGGCCGCGCTCGGCGTTCGGGCCGAACGCGTGCCCGAGCGCCGCGACGAAAGCGACGTTCGGATCGCGCGGGCTCACGACGACCCGGCCGATGTGGCGCGTGTCCGTGAGGCCGACGTGCGTCCAGGTCGCGCCCGCGTCGGTCGACTTGTACACGCCGTTCCCGTACGAGATGTTGCCGCGGATGCAGGCCTCTCCCGAGCCGACGTAGAGGACGTTGGGATCCGACGGCGCGACCGCGATCGCGCCGATCGAGGCGATGGACTGGCCGTCGAAGACCGGCCGCCAGTTCGCGCCGCCGTCCGTCGTCTTCCAGACGCCCCCGGCGGCCGCGCCGAAGTACGCGACGCCCGGCTGGCCGGCGACGCCGGTCACGGCGAGGACGCGCCCGCCGCGGAAGGGGCCCACGAGACGCCACTTCAGGGCTCCGGCGGACGGCACCTCCGCGGCGGCGGGCAGTGCGAAGAGGAGGAGGGCGAGAAGAACGAGCGGACGGAGGGTGCGGTTCATCGGCGAATCCTAACCGACGCGTCCGCGGCGCCGGGGTGGCCGGCCGACGCTCAGAACCCGGCGACGTAGGGTAGCCGCTTCGCGAGCGCCTCCACCTCGCTGAAGCGGTCGAGAAGCATCGACGTCCCGTCCCAGTGCCCCGACAGGAACGCCTCGCGCGCATTTTCCGGCATCTGCACGGCGAACGACTTCCCCTCGACGACGAGCGTTTCAGACTCGAGGTCGAGAGAGAGCGCGGCCGCAGGAGAGCCTTCCACGAGCGCCTGCAGCTCGCCGACGCTTTCCCTGGAAAGCGTGGCGCAGGGGAGGCCGATGGCCACTGAATTTCCGAAGAAGATTTCCGAGAAGGACTCGCCGACGACGGCCTTGATGCCGCCGCGGAAAAGCGCCTGCGGCGCGTGCTCGCGCGAAGATCCGCAGCCGAAGTTGCGGTTCACGAGAAGGATGCCTGCCCCCCAATAGCGGGCGTCGTCGAACGGGTGGGTTTCGCCCTTCGCTTTCAGCGAGCGGCGGTCGTCCTCGAACGCATGTGCGCCGAGCCCCTCGAATGTGATCGAGACGAGGAAGCGCGCCGGGATGATCCGGTCGGTGTCGACGTCGTCGCCGCGGAGCGGAAGCGCGGTGCCGGAGATGCGCCGGATCGCGGGGAGAGTCATTGAAGCCTCATCGGCCGCCTCCCAGGAGCGGCCGCACGTCGGCCACCTCGCCTGCGAGAGCCGCCGCCGCGACCATCGCGGGGCTCATGAGCAGCGTCCGGCCCGTGGGGCTCCCCTGCCGGCCCTTGAAGTTGCGATTCGAGGACGACGCGCACACCTCGCGGCCCTCGAGCCGGTCGGGGTTCATCGCGAGGCACATCGAGCAGCCCGCGCCGCGCCATTCGAAGCCCGCTTCGCGGAAGATCGCGTCGAGGCCTTCCTTTTCGGCGGCTGCGCGTACCGACTGCGAGCCGGGTACGACGAGCGCCTTGACGCCGCGCGCGACCTTCCGTCCTTTCGCGACGCGCGCGGCTTCCCTGAGGTCCGACAGGCGGCCGTTCGTGCACGATCCGATGAACGCGACGTCTATCTTCGTGCCCGAGATCGTCTCGCCGCCATTGAAGCCCATGTACTCGAGGGCCTCGGCGATCTGCGCGCGCGCTTCAGGCGCGGCGTCGGAAGCCTTCGGGACGCGTCCGGACACGCCCACGCTCTGCGACGGGTTGATCCCCCACGTCACGTGCGGCTCGAGGGCTCCGCCGTCCAGTGTCACGCGATCGTCGTACGGCGCGTCCGCGTCCGAGGCCATCGACTCCCACCAGGTCACCGCGCGGTCCCAGGCGGCGCCGGAAGGCGCGGCGGGCCGGCCTTTCAGGTACGAGAACGTCGTGGCGTCCGGGTTCACGTAACCCGCGCGGGCCCCGCCCTCGATGGACATGTTGCAGAGCGTCATCCGCTCTTCCATCGACATGCGCTCGACCGCCTCGCCGCCGTACTCGTAGGCATAGCCGACGCCGCCCTTCACGCCGAGCGTTCGGATGATCCCGAGGATGACGTCCTTCGCGTACACCCCCGCCGCGAGCGTCCCCGTCACGTCGATGCGGCGGACCGCGAGCGGATCCAGCGCGAGGCACTGCGATGCGAGGACGTCGCGCACCTGCGACGTCCCGATCCCGAACGCGAGCGCGCCGAACGCGCCGTGCGTAGACGTGTGGCTGTCGCCGCAGGCGATCGTCATCCCCGGCTGCGTGAGGCCCAGCTCCGGGCCGATGACGTGCACGATGCCTTGCTCCGCCGCGCCGAGGTCGTGGAGCGGGATGCCGAAGTCGCGGCAGTTCTTCTGGAGCGACGTGAGCATCTCTTCGGCGGAAGAGTCCGCGAACGGCCGTGCGACGCTCGCCGTCGGGACGATGTGGTCGACGGTCGCGACAGTGCGCGACGGGAACGGAACGCTCCATCCCCTCGCGCGCAGCATCTCGAAGGCCTGCGGGCTCGTGACCTCGTGGACGAGGTGCAGGCCCACGAAGAGCTGCGTCTGCCCGGTCGCAAGCGATCGCACCGTGTGGAGATCCCAGACTTTGGAGAACAGCGTGCGGCCCATCGGATTCAGCGTAGCAGCGTTCAGGGAGAACTTCGACCTGCCCGATACACTCGCGCCATGAAGACCGCGTTCGTCACCGGCGTGACCGGGTTCCTCGGCTTGAACCTCGCCGCCTTGCTCCGCGAGGCGGGCTGGCGGGTCGTCGCCATTCACCGCCCGGCCTCGCGTGTCGAAGGGCTGCGCGACATGGGCGTCGAGCTGACGCCGGGCAGCATCGACGACCCGGCCTCTTTGGAACGCGCGATGCCGGAGGGTGTCGACGCGGTCTTCCACGTCGCCGGCAACACCTCCATGTGGTCGCGAAAAGCCGCCGAGCAGACCCGGGACAACGTCGAAGGCACCCGCAACGTGGCCGCGGCTGCCCGAACCCGCGGCGCCCGGCGAATGGTCCACACCTCGAGCGTGGCGGTCTACGGCCTCGGCGACTTTCGGGCCAATGAGGCGACGCCGCCGGCCGAGGACTGCTGGGTGAACTACTTTCGCACCAAGCGCCTGGCCGAGCGCGAAGTGGAAGCGGCGGCGGCCCAGGGCCTCGACACGGTGATCCTCAGGCCGGGAAACATCGTGGGTCCTCGAGACCGAAGCAACTGGGCTCACCTCATCAAGCTGGTTTCCGCGGGGAACCTTCCGGGCACGCCCCCGGGGCGCGCCTCCTGGTGCCACGTGCGCGAGGTCGCCCGGGCCCATCTGGCAGCCGCGGAACGCGGCCGGCCCGGCGCCGCGTACGGCTTGTCGTGCGTCGAGGCCAGTTACGCGGACTTCGTGTCCGCCGTGGCCGCGGCGACGGGCGGGCGCGCCCCAAAGGTCATGCCCGCCCTTGTGCTCCGGGCCTACGCTCGCGTGCTGTCGATGGGTTCCGCCCTCACAGGGCGAGAGCCCGAGGTGACGCCCGAGGGCATAGCCCTGACCTGCAATCGCGTCACGCAGGACTCGTCGCTCGCGCAGCGCGAGCTCGACTACAAGCCCTCCACTTTCGAGGAGATGGTGACCGACTGCGTGGCCTGGATGCGGGCCGATGGATTGCTGAACGGCTAGGGCACGACGACGACGTTCAGCGGGAGCCCCTTGGCCCACCGTTCTTCGCGCATGACCGAGAGCAGCGTGTCGCGGATCGTCGCGGCCGACAGAAGCGCGACGTGGATCGGCGGCACCAGCGAAAGCAGACGCGGTTCGGTCCGGCGACGGCCCGGAATCTACCCGTCTTCCGGACGGCCTGCAGAAGGTTTTCCACTCCTGAGTAGGATCCCTCCGTCGGGGACCCCGCGCCCCCGGCCGGAAGGAGCCTGGAGCGAGCACCATGCCCATTGCCGTCGCCCGGGCGGCACGCGAACCGCGCCGCCTCGCCTCCGACCTCGCCGCGGTCGTCGGGGAGGAGCGCGTCCTCACGCGCGCGATCGACCGGATCGCGTGGGCGTCGGACGCGAGCTTCTACCGCCTCGTTCCCGAGGCCGTCGTCCACGCGAAGAGCGCCGACGAGGTTCGGGGCCTCTTCGGCGTCTCGCGTGTCCATGGAGTTCCGCTCGTCTTCCGCGCCGCCGGGACGAGCCTCTCGGGCCAGTCCGTCACGGACGGCATCCTCGTCGAGACGGCGCGCGGCTTCCGCGGCCTCTCGGTCGAAGAGAACGGATCGAAGATCCGCGTCCAGCCCGGCGTGATCGGCGCGCACGCGAACCGCGCCCTCCGAGTCTTCGGCCGGAAGATCGGGCCCGACCCCGCCTCGATCGCGACGTGCACGGTCGGCGGCATCGTCGCGAACAACGCGAGCGGGATGTGCTGCGGCGTCGCGCAGAACGCGTACCACACGCTCGAGTCCCTCACGTTCCTGCTGCCCTCGGGCACGGCGATCGACACGGCGCGCCCGGACGCGGACGAGGTCTTCCGCGCGAAGGAGCCGGCGCTCTGGCAGGGCCTCCTCGAGCTGCGCCTCCGCGTCGTCTCGGACGCGGCGCTCTCGGCGCGCATCCGCACGAAGTACCGGACGAAGAACACGACCGGCTACTCCCTCAACGCGTTCCTCGACCACGAACGCCCGGTCGATGTCTTCCGCCACCTTCTCGTGGGGTCGGAGGGGACGCTCGCGTTCGTCTCGGAGGCCGTCCTCCGGACGGTGCGGGACCTGCCCGTGAAGGTCACGGGCCTCCTCCTCTTCCCGGATCTTCACGCGGCCTGCGCCGCGATCGTTCCGCTGAACGAGGCGGGTGCGAAGGCGCTCGAGGTCATGGATCGCGCCGCCCTGCGCTCGGTCGAGGGAGAACCGGGCGTGCCGCCGGCTCTCCGCACGCTGCCGCCGGGCGCGGCGGGTCTCCTCGCGGAGTTCCAGGCGGCGCGGGAAGACGAGCGCGAGGAGCTCGCGCGCGTCGCGGCATCCGCCGCGTCCTCTCTGACGCTCCTCGAACCGGCGCGGTTCACCGACGACGACGACGAGCAGGCGCGGCTCTGGCGGGTGCGGCAGGGGATGTTCCCCTCCGTCGGCGCCGTCAGGAAGAGCGGGACGACCGTCATCATCGAGGACGTCGCCTTTCCGGTCGACCGCCTCGCGGACGCCGCGGTCGACCTCAACGCGCTCTTCGGTGCGCACGGCTACGAGGACGCGATCATCTTCGGCCACGCCCGCGACGGAAACCTGCACTTCGTCCTTTCGCAGTCGTTCCGGGACGCCGACGCCGTCGAGCAGTACGCGCGCTTCATGGACGACGTCGTCCGCCTCGTCGTCGAGCGATACGACGGCGCGCTCAAGGCCGAGCACGGCACGGGCAGGAACATGGCGCCGTTCGTCGAGACGGAGTGGGGGCCCGAGGCGTACGCCGTCATGAAGAGCCTCAAGGCGCTGGCCGATCCCGGCGGCCTCCTGAATCCCGGGGTCCTCGTGAACGGCGACCGGCGCGCGCACCTCAAGGACCTCAAGCCGATCCCGACCGTCGAGGACGAGGTCGACCGCTGCATCGAGTGCGGGTTCTGCGAGCCGCAGTGCCCGAGCCGCGACCTCACGCTCACGCCCCGCCAGCGCATCGTAGTGCGCCGCGAGCTCGCGCGCCTCGATGAGACGCGGAGTAACCCGGCCCTTCGATCCGCCCTCGAGGCCGACTTCCCGTACGAGGTTCTCGACACGTGCGCGGTGGACGGCCTTTGCGCGACCGTCTGCCCGGTCAAGATCGACACAGGTCAGCTCACGAAGCGTTTCCGCGCCCTGCGCCATTCCGCCGCGGCGTACCGGACCGCGGCCGCCCTCGCGCGTTCCTTCGGTCTCGTCGAGCCGGCGCTCCGCGCGGGACTCCGCGCCGGACATGCCGTCCAATCCCTCTTCGGGCCGGGCGCGATGGCGGGCCTCACGAGAGTCCTGCGGGCTCTTTCGGGCGGGCCGTTCCCGATCTGGAGCGAAGAGATGCCGCGGGCGGCGCGCGCCCCGCGGCTGAAGACGTCCGCCGCGAACGCGCAGGCGATCTATTTCCCGTCCTGTCTCTCGCGGATGATGGGACCCGAGGCCGGTGACACGGAGACGCCGCCGCTCGTGGACACGGTCGTGACCCTCGCGGCGCGCGCCGGCGTCGCCGTTCATGTTCCCTCGGACGCCGCCGGGACGTGCTGCGGCGTCCCGTTCTCGTCGAAGGGGTACGTGGAGGCGCACGCGATCGCCGCGAACCGCGCGATCGAGCGCTTCTGGCGGTGGTCGGACGGCGGGCGCCTGCCCGTCTTCGTCGACACGAGCCCGTGCACGTATGGCCTCCTTCACTCCCGCGAGGCCCTCACGGAGGAGAACCGGAAGCGCTTCGA
>DASVJU010000252.1:0-2320 GCA_036385755.1 Thermoanaerobaculia bacterium | reverse complement strand
TAGGCTCCTCCAGGCTCCTTTAGCTCCTCCAGGCTCCGCTAGCTTCTCTTCTAGGTTCTCTTCAGGAGGACGAACGTCCGGTCGTCTCCGAACGGAGTCCCGGACGTGAACGCGAGGAGCGTCGCACCGAGCTCGGCCTCGATCTCCCCGACGGAGAGAGAGCGCGCCTTGACGAGCAACTCGACGAGCCGCGGCGTTCCGAATTCCTCGTCTTCCGGATTCGCAGCCTCGGTGACGCCGTCCGTGTAGAGAGCGAGGAGATCGCCCTCGTCCATCGTGAACGTTCCCGATCCGTACGTTTTCCCCGCGAACATCCCGAGCGGCGGTCCGTGGGCCCCGAGCAACTCCGACGCCCCGCTCTTGCGCACGAGGATGCCGGGGTTGTGGCCCGCGTTCGTGTAGACGACCGAGCCGGACTCCGGATCGTAGAGCGCGAGAAAGAACGTGATGAACTTCTCGGGACTCGTGCGCCGGAACACCATGTCGTTGAGGCGCGTGCAAAGCCTGTCCGGCGGGAAGTGCTCGCCGGCCCATACCTGGAATGCCGCCTGCACCGAGGCCGCCAGAATCGATGCGCCCATCCCCTTTCCGCTCACGTCCGCGACGACCACGTCGAGCGACCTGTCCCCGCGCTCGAAGAAGTCGTAGTAGTCGCCCGAAACCGTGCGCGAGGGCACGGTCCTTCCGAGAAGCTCCGTGTGGGGCAGCGTCGGCTCGGCCTCGGGCAGGAGGCGGCGCTGGATCTCCCACGCGAGCGCCATCTCGCCCTCGATGCGCTTGCGTGCCGCGGCGCCCTCCTGGAGGCGCAGATTCTGGATCTTGATGGCGGCCGTGTTCGCGAGGGACGTGAGAAGCCGGAGATCCTCTTCGCTGAAGCTCTTCCGCCCGAGGCGCACCTCGAGGTAGATGAGGCCGATGACCTTGTCCTCGACGAAGAGCGGCGCCGCCATGCACGACGTGATGCCCTGAATCCGGATGGATTCGGCGGCCCCGAGGCCTGCGTCCGTGGCGGCGTCGATGAGGAGGACGCCGTTCTTCTTGTCGACGACGGACTGGATGAGCGTCTTGCTGAGCCGGATGTCCGAGGGATCCACGCCGGCCGCGTACTTCACCTTCTCGGGTTTCAGTTCGCCCTGCTCGTCCGCCAGCATCAGGAGGCCCCGGTCCGGCTGGAGGAACGTGAACGTCTTCTCGAGGACGAGCTCGAGGAGGCGGGGGAGCGGAATGTCCCCGAGCAGGTCCACCGAGATCTCGTTGAGCATCCGAAGCGACGCGTTCAGGCGCGCGAGCTCCTCGGCCCCGAGCTTCGAATCCCAGGCCTGCTTGTGCGGGCGCAGGAGGTCCTTGGAGGACTGCAGGAACGTCGTCCGCTTCGAGCTTTCGTCGCCGAAGCCGTCGATGACGACGCGGGTCGTGGATTCCTCGACGACCTCCACGAGCGTCTCGCCGAGCTGAATCCTGTCTCCGGCCGCGAGCGGCACGGGCACGGTGATGCGCGATCCGTTCAGGGACGTCCCGTTGCGCGAGCCGAGGTCGACGAGCCGGATGGGGCCCCCGCTCTGAACACCCTCGATTCGCGCGTGGACGCGCGAGAGCGTCCGGTCGCCGAGCGGCACGTCGTTCGTCGAGGAGCGGCCCAGCGTCAGGACCGGGCGATCGAGCAGGATTCGGCGCGCCGGTTCCCCCGGCACCCGCACATTGAGGACGAGCACGAGGCGAAGTCTAGCAACAACAATCGGTTCAGCGTGCCTCCGAAGAGGCCCGCCCGTGCTATTCTCCGCGGTTCCGGCGTCGCTCACGATGCGGCGAAGCCGTGAAGGAGAGGTCCATGAAGGAAAAGATTCACCCCGAGTACCACGAGGTCGACGTGCACTGCGCGTGCGGAACCACGTGGAAGACGAAGAGCACGAAGAACGAGCTCCGTCTCGAAATCTGCTCCAACTGCCACCCGTTTTTCACGGGCAAGTCCAAGCTCGTCGACACGGCCGGCCGCGTGGAGCGCTTCCAGAAGCGCTACGCGAATACGCCGAAGCCCGCGGCAGCCCCGGCCAAGTCCAAGCCCGAACCCGCCACGACCGCCTGAGGCGCAGGCGGTCTTTCCGGGCCGCCGCGTCCGACTCCCATGTTTCAGAAACTCGACGAGATCGAACGCCGGTACGCCGATCTCGAGGCGCGCGCAGCCTCGCCCGACGTGCTCGCGGACCACACGCTCGCGACGAAGACGATGCGCGCCATGCGCGAGATCCTGCCGGTCGTCGAGAAGAATCGCGAGCGCAAGCGGATCGACACGGAGCTCGCCGGCGCGCAGGAAATGCTGGAC
>DASVJU010000251.1:0-2337 GCA_036385755.1 Thermoanaerobaculia bacterium | reverse complement strand
TCGGCGTCGCCGGCGGCCGCATCCTGCTCGATCTCGACTATTCCGAGGATTCGACGGCGGACGTGGACCTGAACGTCGTCGGCACGTCCAGCGGGCGCTTCGTGGAGATCCAGGGCACCGCCGAGCGCGAGCCGTTCGACGAGGTCCAGCTCGGCAGGCTGCTTGCGGCCTCACGGAAGGGACTCGTAGCGCTCTTTGCGGCGCAACGCGGAGCGCTCACGGGCCGCATCCCGGACGAATGGCTCGAGGCCGTGAAGTTCGCGGCGCCCGCTCAGGCGGCCGCGAAGAAATCGCGGAGCGCCCGCGCGAGGCGCGGAGGATCTTCGAGAAGGGCGTAGTGGCCGATCCCGGGCATCTCCAGGAGGGCCGCGTCTGGCCTGGCGTCCAGAATCGCGCGCAGCTCTTCGGCCGGCGCGAGCGGATCGCGCGCCCCGGTCACGAGAAGGAGCGGCATCGAGGTCCCCTTCAGCCGTTCGGCGAGCGGCCTGGCGGCGAGGACGCCGTCGACAAACTGCTCGACCGCCTGGACGACCTCCCCGCGCCGGGGCCCCGTCCTCGCGGCGACCGTGCGCGCGACGAAGCCGGCTCGTCCCGGGCCGTGCACCGCGAAGCCGTATCCCGCGGCGTTTCGGAGCGAGCTTTCGGGCACGCTCTCGAGGAGCGCGCGCCGCGACATCGCCTTCCACTTGAGGCGGTCGAGGATGCCGTACGGCGCCGACCCGAGAGGCGACACGAGAGCGAGGGCGCGAACGCAATCCGGCGCGAGCGCCGCCATTTCGCCGGCCACGCGGCCGCCGAGCGAGTGCCCCGCGAGCAGCACCGGCTTCCTGCCGATCTCGCCGAGGGCCCAGCGCGCGAGCGGCGCGATCTCGTAGCCCTTGCCCGGCTGCGGCCCTCGAGCCGAGCCCGGGAGGTCGAGCGTATGGACGGTGAAGTCCTTCGCGAGAAGCTTCGCGGCCGCGGCCCAATCCTCTCCCGAGCCGCCGAGGCCGTGCAGGAGAACGAGCGTTCCCTTCGACTTCTTCCCCGTCATCGCGGAGAATCCTACCCGACGGGGCGTGGCGCAGTGGTAGCGCACCTGCTTTGGGAGCAGGGGGTCGCCGGTTCGATCCCGGCCGCCCCGACCAACTCAAAGCGGAGGTTTCGCGTGAAACCCTTTACCACCGTCGCCGCCGTCGTTCTCGCGCTCATCGCGCTAATGCAATTCCTGCGCGTCGTTCTCGGGTGGGTGGTCACCGTGGACGGCGCCGTCGTTCCGGTGTGGGCGAGTGTCATCGCCTGCGTGGTTGCGGCCACGCTCGCCTTCATGCTTCGGCGTGAATCGCGGACTTGAAGGTCGTCGTCACGCCCTGAGCATGACGGCGAGCGGCGCGGGAACGCCCGTGACCTCGCGGATCGCCGGCCCCGTGACGGAAACGTCGTCGGAGATGACGCTTGCCGCGCCGAGACGGGCGAGGTGCGCGGCGAGCGCGGCGTCGTTCACCGTCCAGACGTGGACGCCGAGGCCCTCGTCCTTCGCGCGCGCAAAGAGCGCGTCGGAGACGAGCGCCACGTTCGGGCCGACGGCGGCGCACCCCTTCGGCGGATCGGGCCAGAGCCGCCCTTCGGGCCGGTGGGCCGTGCCGTCGTAGTTGAGACACGTCTGGATGCGCGGCTCGATCTCCCGGATGCGACGGAGGGCGTCGGGCGAGAACGAGAGAACGAGAGCCTTTTCGAGGAGCGCGTACTGGGCGAGAAGAGCGGCGACGCGGAACTCGAGAAGGCCGGGCCTGGGGGCGGGGCCCGGCTTGAGCTCGACGAGGTAGCGTCCGGCCGAGCCGTACCTCAGAAACACGTCGCGGAGCGTCGGAACGGATCCGTGGAACTCGCCGCGCGCGATCGGGGTCTCGTGAAGCTCGGGAATGGTGACGGTCGCGAGCGGAACCCGCCTCGTGCCGAGGACGATGTCGGGGTCGTGGTGCACGACCGCCTCGCCGTCCTGGGTGAGCCGCACATCGAGCTCGAAGGCGTCGGCGCCGTCGGCCTCGGCGCGGTCGAAGCTCTCGAAGGTGTTTTCGAGCGCCTTCGTCGGGGATCCGCGGTGCCCGACGACGCGCGTGGGAGAGTCCGTAAAGAAGTTCATGCGGCCTGGATTATCCTCGCAGCGCATGTCACGGCCCGTTCGCGAGAAGCCAGGGAGCGTCCTTCGCCCGCGCAGCGCGGTCAAGCCGCTGCCCGACGGACCGTTTCCCGTGCCCCTCTCGACGATCGACTGGCTCGTTTCGCGCGAGAGTCCGGCGGCCCGTTTCGTGGCCCTTCGCGACCTGCTCGGCCGGCCCGCGAAGGACCCGGACCTCC
>DASVJU010000250.1:0-4074 GCA_036385755.1 Thermoanaerobaculia bacterium | reverse complement strand
GGCGGTCGACTCGTCGATCCCGACGCCCACCAGCTCCGGGTGCTCGAGAACCACGCTCAGGAGACGGTTGGATC
The DNA here is from genome assembly GCA_036385755.1 of Thermoanaerobaculia bacterium. Taxonomy (GTDB): domain Bacteria; phylum Acidobacteriota; class Thermoanaerobaculia; order UBA5066; family UBA5066; genus Fen-183. Next base: position 4,000 of record DASVJU010000250.1, on the reverse strand, counting down.
GGCGGCGGCGGATGAAATGCTGATCGACCACGGCGCCGGGGAGGAACCCGAATCCTCGAACGGTCTCGACGTCGTCGCGCGCGACGGTCATGTACGCGGCAAGAGAGTCCTTCGGGTTGCTCGGCGGCCGCAGGCCTCCCACGTGCTTTTCCTCGCCAGTCAGCATCGGCGTCGTCATGACTGCCGCGCCGGCCGACGTTCCTCCGAGGACGCCTCCGGCCGCCAGCAGCTTGTGCATCGCGGCTTCCACGCGCGTGCCGGCGAGAGCAGCCGTCAGCTTGACCTGGTCCCCGCCTCCGAACCAGATGCCGGTGACGCCGTCGAGTCGCTTCACGGCCTCTTCGGTGTCCGCCTGGGCATGGTCGAGGACGATTCGCTCGGCCCGTGCGCCGAGTTTCTCGAGGTCGCCCGTCATCTCGATCCCCGCGTCCGCATCGCCCGACGCCATCGGGAACACGACGATGCGGGCCTTGCCGGGCCCGCCGGCGAGCTCGACGAACCGCCGGGAGATCTCGGGCGGAATCGGACCGCCACCCACGATGAGAAGGTGGCCCCCGATCGTTCGGGACTGGGTCGGAGGGGTCGAGGCGCAGGCGACGAGTGCGGCGAGCGCAGAAGCGCAGAGGAGCGGGGTCACGACGCGGATTCTCATTAGTGGTTCCTCTCGGCCAAATCGTTCCGGCTCCGGATCGTGCGCCGGCGACGGGCTGTTTTCCTTATTTGCGGGCGCTTCCCGGAAGACGGAATCCTAGGCGCGCTGCGGCGGAGGGGTACGAAGCAGATGAATCAGGCCGCCTACAAGTCGCCGACAGCGGCAATCAGGCGCGTCCACAGCTCGCCGCCGCCGAGGCCGTTCGTGAGGATGACGATTCCCGTGCCACGCTCGGGAGAGATCTGGCAGTAGGAGCGAAAGCCCGTCCGGTTCGCGCCGCTGTGGTACGCGATGTCGCCCTCGGCCGTCGTGTTGAGACCCCAGCCGAGCCCCCAGAAGACCCCGCGCCCGCGCGCCCGGCCCGGGCGCTCGATCGGGTCGCGTGCGTCGGCGCGCGCCTCGTGCCTGAGCATCGACGCGACGGAGGCGGCGGAGAGGCCGTGCGGCTCAGCGCCCGCCGGATCGAGCAGCGCCGCGAGGAAGCGCGCGTAGTCCAACGCCGTCGTGACGAGCGAGTACGCCGCGTTCGCGTGGCGGTACAGCGCGCGCTCGAGGCGGGTCCCGTCTTCTTTGTGGCCGGTCGCGAGGCTCGCGTCGAGGGCTGGCGTCCAGACGTACGACGCGCGCTCCATTCCGAGGGGCACGAGGAGCGTGCGCCGCGCGTACGTCTCGATCGGCTCGCGGGTCACCTTTTCGACGAGCTGCTGGAGCGCGAAGATCGCCTCGCCGGAGTAGCCGAACCGCGAGCCCGGCTCCGCGATCACGGGCAGCGGCCCGTCCCTCTCCTCGCCCCCCTTGCGCCAGTTCGGAAGGCCGGACGTGTGCGAGAGGACCATCCGCGGCGTGATCCGGAGGCGCTCGGGCTGCACGGGGAGCGTCCCGGCGTCCGGGAGCGGGGCGTCGAGATCGAGCCGGCGCTGCTCGACGAGCTTCAGGACGGACGCGGCGAAGACGGGCTTCGTCATCGAGGCGGCCTCGAAGAGCGTCGCGTCCGTGACGGGCGCTTTCGTCTCCGCGTCGGCGACGCCCCAAGACCGCATCCACGCGACCTTCCGGTCCCGGACGAGGGCGATCGACACGCCCGGGACGTGGAGCTCGCGCATCAGGAGCGGCGTGAGCCTCTCGATCGTCGCGAGCGTCGCATCCCACGAAGGAGCGCGGCGCCAGCCCGCCGGGTCGAGCCGCTCGAGCGCGAGCGCGGCGCCCCGCCTCACGTCCTCGTCCACATCGTGAAGGGTCTCGCGGAGCGCGGCGAGGACGGGCTCCGTCGCGAGGCCGGCGGCGCCGAGCGCGTTCGCGGCGCACCAGCGGACGTACGCGTCCGGGTCCGAGAGCGCGCGGGCGAGCGCGGGCGCCGCGGGACGCGAGGAAGCGCCGAGCTTTCCGAGTGCAATCGCGGCGCCCGCCCGGACGGCCTCGGGCCGGGCGTCGAGCGCCCTCACGAGCGAAGGGACGCTCTCCTTCCCGATCCGAGCGAGCGACGAGGCGGCGGCGCCCGCGACGAACGGGTCCGGGTCCGAGAGCGCGCGGGCGAGCGCGTCGATCACCCCCGGGCCGGCCTTCCCGAGCGCGGAGGCGGCGCGCTCGCGGACCGCCGCGTCGGGGTCCGAGAGGGCTGCGAGGGTCGCGGCGTCCGGTGTCTCGGCCGCGCGGACGGCCGGGGACGCGAACGCGGCGATGGCGAGAAGGACAGCACACCGGCGGGGCGTGACTCTCACGCGCGCTCCCTGGGAAGGTCGACCGCGAAGAGGATCGGCAGCCCGCCCGTGTGGAGAAACACGACGGGGATCCGCGGGTCGAGGGCGCCCGAACGCGCCAGCGCGAAGAGGCCGGCCATCGACTTGCCCGTGTAGACCGGATCGAGAAGGAGCCCCTCGAGCCGCGCCGAGACGCGGATCGCCTCCGCGCCCAAGGCAGTGGCGACTCCGTACCGCTCGTGGAATCCGTCGTGGCACTCGAGCGCGACGGGCGGCGGGACGATCCCGAGGAGCGCTGCGGCCTCTGAAGCGAGCTCCGTCGTTCGATCGGCGATCTGCCGCGCCGTGCGCGAGACGCTGATCCCGATGACGCGCGCGCCGGGAGCGAAGAGACGGGCCCCGAGGTTCAGGCCGGCGAACGTCCCGCACGATCCGACAGCGGTGACGACTTGCACGGGACCGGGCCCGGCCTGGGCGGCGAGCTCCCGCATTGCGCGGACGTAGCCGAGGGCGCCGAGGCCCGTGCTGCCGCCGATCGGAAGCGCGTACGGGCGCCTCCCGTCCCGCCGCAGCTCGGCGACCCAGACATCCATCGCCGCGGCGAGCGAGTCGTTGTCGTCGTCGTCGAGAAGGTAGCGGATCTCGGCGCCGTAAAGAGCGTCGAGGAGCATGTTCCCCTCGAGGCGCGTGACGTTCGGACCGCCGAGGACGAGCTTGATGTCGAGGCCGAGGCGTCGCGCGGCGGCCGCCGTCATGGCCGCGTGGTTCGACTGCGCGCCGCCTATCGTGACGACGACGTCGTGGCCGCCCGCGAGGATCGGCGCAAAGTCGTACTCGAGCTTTCGCGCCTTGTTCCCCCCCATTGCGAGTCCCGTGCCGTCATCCCGCTTCACGAAGAGCTTCCGGAGGCCCAGGCGCCTCGTGAGCCGGGGCAGCTCCTCGAGGGGCGTAGGCAGCCTTGCGAGCCGCACCGTAGGAACCGCGTCAAGGGCCTCGTCTGCGGACGTCACGCCGCTACTATTTTGCACGCGCGTGTAGGGGGTGCAATGGGAATTGCCAGGGGTGGTCCGGGTCGCCCGAAACCACTTCCACCGGGCAAGGTGCGGGCAAGGGGACCGCCGCCTCGGAGGGCTGGCACGCAGAACCCATTCGGATTCCTGTGATTCGAGATCACATGGTCATCTGACGAGGCTGACTCTTGCCGTGATGCACGCCGTTAGGTTCGAGTCCTGCCCGGCTCCCCGGGCTGATGTCTCAGAGCGCGGTGGTCCGGGACTACCGCACCCTCGAAGTCGGGAGACGGCGGGCGAACCGTCTCGTCCTAACCGTCGCAGGATAAGAGCCTTATCACCTCTCGCCACTTCTGGCTGACCCGTGATGGTCAACCGAATCATTGACGCCGTGACTCGAACGCCCTATCCCTTAACAAGGACGTCGAATGCAGCCGGGCACCCGCCTCGGCCCCTACGAGATCGTGTCCCCTCTTGGCGCAGGGGGAATGGGCGAGGTTTACAGGGCGCGCGACACGAGGCTCGGGCGCGAGGTCGCCCTAAAGGTCGTCCACCCCCACCTCGCCTCTGATCCGGAACGCCTCTCGCGGTTTGAGAAGGAAGCCCGGGCCGCCGCCCAGCTCGATCACCCCAACATCCTC
>DASVJU010000249.1:0-1799 GCA_036385755.1 Thermoanaerobaculia bacterium | reverse complement strand
CCGATCTCGGTCCCTGTAACGCCTCTCTCCGTTCCCTCGCGGAGGACGTGAAGGCCGGCATCCGCGAGGCGGGCGGAACGCCGTTCGAGTTCGGCACGATCGCGATTTCGGACGGCATCTCGATGGGGACCGACGGCATGCGGGCGTCGCTCGTCTCCCGGGAGGTCATCGCGGATTCCATAGAGCTCGTCGTCATGGGCCACGCCCTGGACGCGGTCGTGGCGCTCTCGGGCTGCGACAAGACGATTCCCGGGACCGTGATGGCCCTCGCGCGCCTCGATCTCCCGTCCGTCGCGCTCTACGGAGGGTCGATCGAGCCCGGCCGCGTGGACGGGAGGGACGTCACGATCCAGGACGTCTTCGAGGCCGTGGGCGCGCACTCCGCGGGGAAGATCTCCGAGGCGGGACTCTGCGAGGTCGAGGCCGGAGCCTGTCCCGGCGCGGGCGCGTGCGGGGGACAGTTCACCGCGAACACGATGGCGACCGCGCTCACGTTTCTCGGCATCTCGCCGATGGGCGCGAACGACGTGCCGGCGACCGACCCCGCGAAAGCCTGGGCCGCGCGCGCCGCCGGCCGGCTCGTCATGGAGCGCCTCGCCGACGGCCTCACGCCTTCGAAGATTCTCACGCGCGCCGCATTCGAGAACGCGATCACGGCCGTGGCCGCGACCGGCGGCTCGACGAACGCCGTCCTGCATCTCCTGGCGATCGCCCGGGAGGCCGGCGTGCCGCTCGTCCTCGACGACTTCGACGCGATTTCCGCGCGGACGCCTCTCTTCGTCGACCTGAAGCCCGGCGGACGTTTCACGGCGCCCGATCTGTCGCGCGCGGGCGGCTCGCGGCTCATCGCCAGGCGGCTTGGCGACGCGGGCTTCCTGAAGCATGCGATCACCGTCACGGGACGCTCGCTTCTCGAAGAGGCCGCCGAGGCGAAAGAGACGCCCGGCCAGCAGGTCGTGCGCGAGATCGCCCGGCCGCTCAAGAAGTCGGGCGGGCTCGCGATCCTGCGTGGAACGCTCGCGCCCGAGGGCTCCGTCGTGAAGCTCGCGGGGCACGAGCGCCTGAAGCACACCGGAGAGGCCCGCGTTTTCGACGGCGAGATCGCGGCGTTCGCCGCCGTCGAGCGCCGGGAGATCCGCGCGGGCGACGTCGTCGTGATCCGCCACGAGGGCCCGAAGGGTGCGCCGGGCATGCCCGAGATGCTGGCCGTCACCGCCGCGCTCGTGGGACAGGGTCTCGGCGAGACGGTCGCTCTCGTCACGGACGGCCGCTTCTCCGGCGCGACGCATGGGTTCATGGTCGGCCACGTCTCGCCCGAGGCGGCCGCGGGCGGCCCGATCGCGCTCGTCTTCGACGGCGATCGCGTGACGCTCGACGTCACCGCCCGGCGGCTCGACCTCGAAGTCGGCGACGAAGAGCTCGCGAGGCGCCGCCGTCTGTGGCGTGCTCCCGAGCCCCGGGCGACGAAGGGCGTCCTCGCGAAGTACGCCCGCCTCGTGTCCTCGGCCTCCGAGGGCGCGGTGACGAGCCCGATCGCTCCCCCGGCTTCCGTTTCCGGTGCACGCGAGCCCGTTCGGGCCGGGGTGAGCGCATGAGCGCCCGATTCCAGCCGAAAGAGCGCACCCGCGTCCGCGCCGCCGACGCGCTCGCCGCCGAGCTCGTCGCGCAGGGCGTCACGCACATCTTCGGCCACCCGGGCGGCGCGTCGCTGCCGCTCTACGACGCGCTTCAGTCGGCGCCCATCACGCACCTCCTCATGCGGCACGAGCAGTGCGCGGCGCATGCCGCCCAGGGCTACG
>DASVJU010000248.1:0-1563 GCA_036385755.1 Thermoanaerobaculia bacterium | reverse complement strand
GTGGGCCTCGGCAAGACGATCGAAGCCTGCCTCATCCTCTCGCGCCTCCTCAGGACCGACCGGGCCGACCGGGCGCTCGTCGTCGCTCCGGCGACGCTCACGGTGCAGTGGCTCGGCGAGCTGTACCGGAAGTTCCACCAGACGTTCGTGCTTCTCGACCGCAAGAGGCGGGACGACGTCGTGAAGGACCACGGTGAAGGTTTCAACCCCTTCGAGGCTCACCGTCACGCGATCATCGCGCTCGAGGACTTCACCGGGGACGCCGCACTCGCGAAACAGGCTGTGGCGGCGGGGTTCGAGCTCCTCGTCGTGGACGAGGCACACCGCCTGGAGCGCGCGAAGGGCGATGCCGGAAGCGACGCGTATCGCGCGATCGCGCCCCTGACGCGCGTCGCCCGGCACGTGCTCCTTCTCTCCGCGACGCCGCTCGAGGCGGACGCCCACGGCTTTTTCCGCCTCCTCGAGCTGCTCCGGCCCGACGCCTATACGTCGGAGGATGCGTTTCTCGAGGCGCTCGAACGCGGCGAGCCGCTGCCGCCGTGTACGAGCGCGACGCGGCGCGTGGACATCGGGGGGCTCCAGCCGCGCGTGCCCGCGCCGGTGGACCTCGAGGAGGCGCCGGCCGCCGCGGGCCTGACCGGCGACGAGAAGGAAGACGCCGCGGATCCGCGCGTCGTGTGGATCGCGCGGCAGGACGCGATCTGGCGCTCTTTCGGCACGGCCAAGACGCTCGTTTTCGTCCACGAGCGCGCCACGCTGTCGGCCCTGAAAGAGCGGCTGGAGTCCGCGACCCGCAAGCGGGTCGCGATCTTCCACGAGGAGCTCACGCCCGAACGCGGAGACGTCGAGGTGGCCGAGTTCCGCCGGCCGGACGGACCGTCGATCCTCATCTCGACCGAAGCGGGCGGCGAGGGGCGCAATTTCGAGTTCTGCCGCCGCCTCGTCCTGTTCGACCTGCCGCGCGACCCGGCCGCGGTGGAGCAGCGAATCGGCCGGCTCGACCGCATCAACCGGTCGATGCCCGTCGAGATCGTCTATTTCCGTCCGCCCGGGGGATTCGAACGCGACGTCGCGAATCTCTACGAGCGCATCGGCCTCTTCACGTCGCCGCTCGGCGGGCTCGAGCGCTCGCTGGCGGACGTCGAAGCGGCGATCCTCAAGGCCGAGCGGTTCGCGAAGGTCGGGAAGGCTCTGCCGATCGAGGCTCTCGCGGAGGAGATGCGGCGCGCGGTGGATGCGCGGCAGAAGGCCGTCTATCACCACCTGCATCAGGACGGATACGCGGACGGAAAAGCGGACCAGATTCTCGCCCGCGTGCCCGCCGACCTCGACGAGCGCATGCAGGGATTCGTCCTCGATGCCGCGGATCTTCACGGTTTCGAGACCGCGGAGCGGGCGGGGAAGAGCACGTGGTACGTGGAATTCGGGGCGGACGCGCTCGTCGAGCACCTGCCGGGAATCGCCGGCAACGCGCGCTGGCTGGGCACGTTCGACCGCGGCGAGGCCGTGCGCAAGGAAGACCTCGACTTCTTCGCCTCGGGTCATGCGCTGGTGGAAGGGCTG
>DASVJU010000247.1:0-14561 GCA_036385755.1 Thermoanaerobaculia bacterium | reverse complement strand
TCCAGCTCGTTCGTGTCGACGTTGATGTTCCCGTATCCGGGGTTCGTGATGTTGACGCCGTCGATGAGGTACTTGTTCTCCTCCCGGGTGGCCCCGCCGATGGAGACGGCGCCGGCGGCGTCCAGACTCCCGGCGGCGCCGGGAATCAGGTTGATGAGCCCCGAGTACGTACGGGCGATCGGGAGCTGGCGGATCTCTGCCGTCACGAAGTTCGAGTTGACCTCGGTCGACTTCTTGTCCACCTCGGCGTTGACGGCCGTGACGACGACCTCGGTCGTTGCAGTCTGAACGAGAACGAGGTCGATCTGGTAATCGGTGTCGACCGAAACGTTCACCTTCTTTGCGGACTTGCCGAGCCCCTTCAGCTCGGCCTCGACCGTGTAGGAACCGGGAAGCAGCTTCGAGAAGCTGTACGTTCCGTTCGCGCGGCTGACGGCCGTATAGCCCGCGGGCATCTGCGGCCCGAAGACCTTCACCATGGCGCCCGGGACCGGAAGGCCGCTGCCGTCCTTCACGGCGCCCGAGATCGACCCCGTCTCGCCCGCGAGAGCGGCCGTGGCGGTGACGAGGAGCACGAGCGAAAGCAGAGTTCGAGAAATGAACCTCATTCCAAATCCTCCTCCTGAAAACAATGCTGACTAGCCGAAGTTTTTACCACGAAAGGGCAGTCGTGTTCGAGTGTCCAGTCGCCATCCAATTTGTTGGAGACGGGCCCTCGCGGAGGCTTCACGGATAATCGGCGGGAACTCCCTTGAACGCCCCCACGCGAATCGTCAACGGGACGTACGAACTTCTGGCGGTGGCCTCGATCGCGTCTCTCCTGTCCTGTGCGCGCCGCGAGGATCCACCGGCGCCGCGGCCCGCGTTACCGGTCTCGCCCGGCGCCCCGCGCCTCTCACCCGCCGCGATACGTCCTGCGCCCGGCATGGCGAAGGGCGGGATCTCCTTCGTCGCGCTCCCGAACGCCGACATCCGCGTCTTTGCGGCGGGAACGCCGGAAGAAGTTCCCCTCCCCGGGCATACGACGCCGCTCTTCATCTCTGTCGCGCCGGGCATCTATCGTGTCGAGCTGACGTTCCCGGGCGCGCGACCGGCCGCCCGAAACGTGACCGTGGAGCCGGGGCACTCGATCGCGGTACACGTCGAGGATCCGAGATCCGACGTGGAGAAACTCGTGGCCGCCTTTGTGCCCGAAGCGGGTCCCGCGTCGGAGACACGGATCGTGCTCCGGAACGGCATCCGCTCCTTCTTCCGCGGCGACTACGACGGCTCGGTCAAGACGCTCTCGGGTCTTTCCGACGCGGGCAACGAGACGGCGCGCATCTTCACCGCGTACGCGATGGCAGGGTCCGTGCTCGCGGGCGGCCGGGAGGCGGGTCCGGAGTTGCCACGTGCCCGCGCACTTTTCGAGAGCGTGCCCGCTCAAGCGCGGCCGACGAAGCCGCCGGGTGTCTCTTCACGGATCCTGGAGGCGCTTGCCGTGCCGGCCGGCCACCGCCCGGCCGAGCGCTCCCCATGAACGCGCGGCGCGCGCGCCGGGGATGGGCGGGGCGTTCCCCCCCGACGATCCTCTACCTGCACGGCCTCGCGTCCTCGCCGAGGGGTCGCAAGAGGGAAATGCTCGAGAGACTCTTCGAGAAGGAAGGAATCGAAGTCGTCGCTCCCGACCTCAACGTTCCGTCTTTCCGAAAGCTCGATTTCTCAGAAATGGTCATCGTGGCGCGGGCCGCGTTCGACCGCGCCGAGCCGCGCGTGATCGTCGGGAGCTCGTTGGGCGCCCTCGTGGCTCTTTCATTCGCAGAATCTTCCTCTTCTTCTTTTTCTTCTTCTCCCAGCCTCATCCTCATTGCGCCCGCGCTGGGATTCGGCGAGCGCTGGAAGGAGAAACTGCCGGACGCGGAGGAGTTCGACCTCTTCCACCACGGCGAAGGGAAGGCGATGCCCATCCACCGGCGCTTTTTCGAAGAGATGGCGCTCGTGCGCGTCGACGCGGCGCCGCCGCCCGTGGCCGTTTCGATCGTCATGGGAACGAACGACGAGTCCGTGCCGTTCGCGCAGGTAAGGGACGCGTGGAAGCGGTGGGAAGCCTCGGGCCGCCTCGTGTCCGGCTCGCGCTTCCACGCCGTCGATGGCGGCGACCACGGCCTCGTGGAGTTCGGGGATCGGATCGAGGCCGCGGTGCGCGAGCGGCTCACGGGTCAGGCGGCGCTCGCGCCCTTCCGCCCCACCGTCAGGTAGTAGATCGGAATTCCCGCCGCGACGACGCCGAGGACGGCGAGGGTCGACCAGCGGCTCTCGGGCTGGATGATGGCATTCGCGAGCAGGTAGAAGACCGACGCGAGGAAGAGGACCGGCACGAGCGGGAAGAGCGGCGCGCGGAAGGACGGCGCGTAGCCGGGCTTGCTGCGCAGCCGGAAGATCGACGCGACGCCGAGCGCGTAGAACGGCAGGAACGCTGTCACGAACGCGTCGGCGAGCTCTTCGAAGCTGCGCGAGAGGACGAACACGATGCCGAGGGAGGCCGTCATCGCGATCGAGACCCACGGCGTCCCCCAGCGTGGGTGAACGGACGCAACGGGCCTGAAGAAGAGGCGGTCGGCCGCCATCGCGAAGAAGATGCGCGGGCTCGTGAAGAGGACCGTGTTGAGCGTCCCGAAGGTCGAGATCATCACGGTGATCGACACGAGAGCAACGCCGGCCGGCCCGAGGACCGCCTGCGCGACGTCGGCGGCGACGAGCCTCGAGACGCGGATCTGGTCGATCGGCAGGACGGCGAGATACGCGAGATTCGCGAGGAGATAGATCCCGACGACGGCGAGCGTGCCCCCGATCAGCGCGCGCGGAAGGTTGCGCTGCGGGTCCTTCACCTCGCCCGCGTTGTAGGCGAGGTCGGCCCAGCCGTCGAACGCCCAAAGCGTTGCGACGAGCGCGAGGCCGAACGCGGCCGGGGTGAAGCTGCCCGCGGGAACCGCCGGCGTGAAGTGGCCGCCGGTGCGCGGCAGTCCGAAGACGAACGCGATGAGGATGATGAAGACGAGCCCGCCGTACTTCGCGAGGACGGTCACGTTGCTGACCATCGCGGCGAGGGACACGCCCCGGATGTTGAAAAAGGCCGTGACGGCGATCGCGAACGCGGCGAAGATCCGCACCCGCCAGAGATTTCCGGCGTCCTGGGGATTCATCCCGATGACGCGAAAGAAGTACTCCGAGAACACGATCGCGATCGCGCCGAGCGAGGCCGCGCGGATCATGGCGAACTGCCCCCAGCCGAAGAGGAATCCCGCGAGACGGCCCCAGCCGTCCCGGCAGAAGACGTACATCCCGCCCGTCTTCGGCAGCGCGCTCGCGACCTCGGCGAGGGTCAGCGCGCCGCAGATCGCGAAGAGGCCGCCCGCCGCCCATACGGCGAGCATCGGAAGCGGACCGGGAAGCTTCGCGGCGATGCCGGCCGGGGAACGAAAGATCCCGGAGCCGATCGTGGAGCCGATGACGACGGCGACGGCGCTCCAGAGCCCGAGGGTGCGTTGCAGCTCATGCGGGGCGTCGGGGGACGGCGTCGCATCCGGAGAGGCGTTGTCCAGCATCCGGGGGATGCTAACGCCCCGCCCGCGTTCGCGCCCGGTTTCCGCGGCGCCGCGAGGCGGCTCCGAAAAGGAAGCCGGCCAGAGTCTCGGCTGCGTAGAGACCCGGCAGGACGGCGACGGCCGTGCCGACCGTGCCGCGGGCGAAGACGAGCCACAGCCACAGGAGCGTCCCGGCGCCGACGATCGCGCCGCGTCCGGCCTCGAACGGGTTCGAGAGGAGGCGCTGCGCCGCGCCCAGGAGCAGGAGGATGCCCGTGATGAAAAGCGCGGCGGCCGGATAGAGCGCGAGGAGAAGCGCGACCCGCGGCCACTCGCCGCGGGCGACCTCGCCGGGCGCGACGGCCGCGAGGAGCGGGAGGAACACCCAGGCGACCGCGAGGGCGAGCTTGAGGAGGCCCGAGAGAAGGCGCGCGCCGCGCCGGCCGGGCGGCGCCTTTCCGCTGCGCGCGGCCTTGAGGTCCTTCGCGGCGCTCGCCGTGAGGCCCGTCTCTTTCGCGAGGCGCGACGGGTCGAGGAGGTCCGCGATCGACAGGCGCAGGCAGAGGAGTCCGACGAGCCCTGAGGGCGACACGACGACCCCCTCGCGAGAGAACGCGACCGCTGCCGCCAGGCAGAGTGCGATTCCCGTCAACTCGAGCAGCCAGCGCGCCCCGTCGAGGAGCCGCGAGGCGCGGCTCTCCCTCCGCCGACGCGCGAGGGCGCGGTGGACGAGACCCGCCGCGAACGTCCCCGCGAGGACCGCGCCGCCGAACGGGCGGGCGAATCCCGCAGGCACGAGGCGCGCGGCGAGGAGCGGGAGGAGGCACGCGGCCAGGAGCGTGACGACGCGGAACGCACGCACGCCCCGGTCCGGACCCGCCGCGAGCGCCGCGTAGAGGAGGAGGACTGCGGCGGCGATCGCCGCGAGCGCCCAGACGGCGCGCGCCGCGATCGGCATCCCGTCCGGGAAGAAGGGGAGCGCGGCGATGCGCGCCGCTGCGCCCGTCCGGTCGAGGACGAGGAGGACGAAGTCGAACGCGCGGGTGAGAAGAGAGAGCAGGGAGACCATGGAATCCGCCGCCCCGGACGATACCGGCTCCGGCCCGTGAAGGCGTCACGCCCCTCTGGAGCGTCGTGCTACCTTCACGGGCGAATGGCGTCCACGACATACACCGCCCGCGACATCACCGTCCTCGAGGGGCTCGAGCCCGTCCGCAAGCGCCCCGGCATGTACATCGGGGGAATCGACACGCGCGGCCTCCACCATCTCGTCAACGAGATCGTCGACAACGCGATCGACGAGGTCATCAACGGCTACGCGACCCGCCTCGAGGTGACACTCTTTTCGGGCGGTCGGGAGCTCGAGGTCACGGACAACGGGCGCGGCATCCCCGTGGACATCCATCCGAAGTACAAGAAGAGCGCGCTCGAGCTGATCCTGACGACTCTTCACGCCGGCGGAAAATTCGACCAGGGGAACTACGTCCACGCGGGCGGCCTCCACGGCGTGGGCTCGTCCGTCGTCTGCGCCCTCTCGTCCGAGATGACCGCGGTCGTGCGCCGGGACGGGCACGAGTGGAAGCAGACGTATGCGCAGGGGAAGGCGACGTCCAAGGTCCAGAAGGTCTCGGGCGGCGAGAAAGTGCGCGGCTCGGGCACGACGATCCGCTTCCGTCCCGACGTCGAGATCTTCGGGAAGCTCGCCTTCGACGCGCAGGAGATCCGCGAGCGGCTCGAGGCCAAGACGTATCTCCATCGCGGCCTCCGCGTCATCTTCCTCGACGAGACGCAAAAGCCCGCGGTCCGAGAAGAGATGTCGCACGAGGGCGGCCTCGCGGACTGGCTCACGCGCGTCGTTCTGCAGCGCGGAAAGGGCACGACGGGCGGCGCCTTCAACCTCACGCGCGAGGGCGAGCCCCGCCTCGAGCTTGCCCTCGTCTGGACCGAATCCACCGAGGAGCACGTGCGCTCGTATGTGAACGGCATCCCGACTCCTTCAGGCGGCACGCACGAGAACGGGCTTCGCTCGGGCGTGACGAAGGCCGTGCGCAACTACGTCGAGACGCACGAGCTCCTCCCGAAGGGCGTCAGCGTCTCGGCGGAAGACATCCGCGAGGGCCTCGTCGTCCTCCTTTCCGCGTACGTCCTCGAGCCGCAGTTCCAGGGCCAGACGAAGGACCGGCTCAACAACCCGGAGGTCGCGGCGCAGGTCGACGGCGCGGTGCGGCCGGCGCTCGAGAAGTGGCTGAACGAGAACCCCACGCTCGCCGAGCAGATCGTCGGACGCATCGTCCTCGCGTCGCGCGCCCGGGAGGCGAGCCGCGCCGCGGCCCGGGAGGTCACGCGCAAGACGGCGGTCTCGCACCGGCTGAACCTCCCGGGAAAGCTCGCGGATTGTTCGTCCACCGACCCCGAGAAGTCCGAGCTCTTCATCGTCGAGGGCGACTCGGCGGGCGGCTCGGCGAAGCAGGGCCGCGACCGCCATACGCAGGCGATTCTCCCGCTGCGCGGGAAGGTCCTGAACGCGGAACAGGCGAATGCCGCGAAGGTCACGGGAAACCGCGAGCTGTCGGACATCGTCTCGGCGCTCGGCTGCGGGGTCGGAGCGGACTTCGACATCGGCAAGCTTCGTTACGGGAAGATCTTTCTCCTCATGGACGCCGACGCCGACGGCCATCACATTTCGACGCTTCTCCTGACGTTCTTCTGGCGCCACCTGCCGAAGCTCGTCGAGGCGGGGCACGTCTACCTCGCGCAGCCGCCGCTCTACCGCATCGACGCGGCGAAAGAGACGCACTGGGCGCTCGACGAGAGAGAGCGCGACGCGATCCTCGCGAAGCTTCCGAAAAACGTGAAGCCCGAGATCATGCGCTTCAAGGGCCTCGGCGAGATGATGCCCGAGCAGCTCAAGGCGACGACGCTCGACCCGCGCCGCCGGCGCGCGCTCAAGGTCACGGTGCCGAGCGTCCTCGAGGTCGAAAAGACGCTCGGCGAGCTGATGGGGAAGGACGCCTCGCTGCGCTACCGCTTCATCATGGAGCGGGCCCGGGACGCCGACGACCTCGACGTCTGACCGTGAGGCCGGGACCCGCACGGCGAATGGGAGAGAATGAACCCGTGAAGGACCCGGTCCAGCGCTACGGGAAAGGCGCCCTCACGGTGACGTTCGACCCGCGTGTATGCACGCACTCCGGAGAATGTGTCCGCGGGCTTTTCGACGTCTTCGACGTGAGCAAGCGGCCGTGGGTGAATCTGGACAAAGCTCCCGCGGAGCAAATCGTCGAGCAGGTGAAGCGCTGCCCGTCCGGCGCGCTCCAGTTCACGGTCGAGGCTTCGAAGGGCTGACGGCGAGCCCGCGCCGGAGCGCTGCGAGTGCCCCGAGGAGAAGCGTGATCTCGCGCGCCGTGGGCTTTCCCCGCCGAAGATACGACTCGATCTCGGCCATGACCTCCTTCGAGCGGCCCCGGCCCGGGTAGCCCGCCAAAGAGAGAGTCTCTTTGAGGTTCAAGAGAAGTCGGCGCACGTCTTTCGTGGTGGCCGGCTGCTCTTCGGGTGTCGGTGTCGCGCGGCTGCGCCGCGCATTTTCTTCGAAGGGGAAGAGATTCGAAAGGGAAATTGCGACGGACTGCGCGAGATTCAACGTCGGGAAGTCCGGGTGCGTTTCGATTCGCAGCCGGGCGTCGCAGCTCTGCAGCTCTTCCGTCGTCAGCCCGCCGCGCTCCGGTCCGAAGACGAGGGTGACACGCCTGCCGGCGCGAAGAGAAGAGGAGACTTCTTTGAAGGTCGTCGAAGGCGGCAGGCCGCGCGAGACGCGGCCGCGCATCGCGCTCATGGCCACCAGCGTGTCGGTACCACCGAGCAGGTCGTCCCACGCCGAAAGGACGCTCACCTTTCTAAGCAAATTCTCCGCGCCCGACGCGAAAGAGATCGCATCGGGGTGAGCCGGATCGGTGCGGGGTCCGAGCAAGGCAATCTCGGCTCCGAAGTTCTTCGCGGCGCGTGCTGCCGCCCCGAGGTTGCCCGGGTTGTAGGTCCTCACGAGGACGACGCGCAGCGGCATGACGTGCGATCGTGGTCCAGAATGGCGCGTATGGCAAAGCTGCGTTCCGAAGAAGAGCAGAAGGCGGTCGAGACGATCCTGTGGGCGCTCGGCCACCGCCTCACACGCCTGAAGGACGAGTACACCATGAAGGTCCAGCGCGGCGAGGAGCCCGAGGGCGTGACGAAGGGCTTCGAGATGGCGCTCCGCGAGATCAACGACATGCTCCCGCGCCGCAAGCGTTTCAAGGGCTGACGCGCCCGGCGCCCGGGACCGGCGGAGCGATTTCGGCTGAGGTTCCTGCATCATGGCCGCTCGTGTTTAGGGGCGACATGCTAAGGGCTGGAGGAGCTGTCTGCTCAAGCCCGTCGAGCTGGAAATCGAGCTGTTCTGTCTCGGGATGCGCATCGACGAGTCCTGCCACGTGGACGAGGACGGGCGCCGCATTTCGCGCACGCGCGCCGGCCTCGGCTCCGGCCTCGAGCTCGTGCTGCCGTCTCCCAGGAAGAAGATCTGGATCAACGTCCCGGTCGTCGAGCCGTTTGCCGCGAGGTCGCCCTTCCTCCTCGTCAAGAGCGGGAGCGGCTACGCGTTGGCGGACAGCCGCACAGGCGATCACTATGCCGTCGAGGTCCCGCCCGAGCCCGAGTGGTACTCGTGGAAGACGAAGACCGGCGCAGAGATGAGCCGCATCGGTGTCCTTCAGGGCACATACCTCGGGATCTACGTCTCGAATTCCTGCCTCTACTGGAACCTGCCCGCGTCGCCCGCCTGCGCGTTCTGCACGACGGGACGCAACGTCGGTGAGGCCGAGGAATCCCGCAAGAAGGTGGAAGACGTCGTCGAGGTCGCGAAGGCCGCGCGCGACCACTCCGGCTCGATCTTCACGCACCTGAACACCGGGTATCACTTCGAGGACATCGACAAGCACGAGTCGCTCCATGGCCTGAGGCAGTGCGAACCGTTCGTCAAGGCGGTCCGCGCCGAGGTCGGCGGCTTCATCGGCGTCCAGGCCGTTCCCGTCCCGCGCCGCAAATTCAAAGAGTACGACGACCTCATCGCGGCGGGCACGGACCACTTTTCCTTCTGCTACGAGTTCGAGGACGCCGAGGTGTTTGCGAGGCTGTGTCCGGGGAAAGCACAGACGGTCGGCCAGCACGCGTTCTTCGAGGCGATGGAATACACGGCGGGCAAGCTCGGCGCCGGCAAGGTCTCGGGCGAGATCATCGCGGGCCCCGAGCCGATCGATGCGACGAAGCGCGCAATCGACCGTATCGTGAACGCGGGCGCGTTCCCGACCGTGTGCATTTTCCGGCCGACGCTCGGAAGCGTGATGGAACACGTCGAGCCGCCGAAGCCCGACGAGATGAAGGAAGTCTTCGCGTACCTCTGGCGGGCTGTCGTGCGCGTCGGGCTGCCCGTCGGGATTCTCCCCGGAATCCAGGTCTCGCTCGTCGTGCAGCCCGAGGAGGCCGCGGACCTCGTCCCCGAGACGCTCGGGACGCGCCTTTACGAAGCGAAGCTCGCGGCGCTGCGCGCGCTCGCGAGGCCTTATGTCGCGTGGAAACGCCGGCCGCGAGGAAGCCGCTCCGCGACGGTTTGAAGACCGCCCCTCCGGTGCGGGGGCACCCGCCGCCGAGCACAAGCACTGAGGATCATCCGCCGGGGCCGCTTATTGATCACCGCCCGTGGTCGCCTCGACGTCCTCCGGCGCGGGATAGCGCAGCGTCCCGTCGGCCATGACGCGCGCACCGGGCGTGAGCGTCGCCTGGACGACTTGACCAGGTCCCATGATGTGCTCGACGCGCGTTCCTTCGGCCAGCAGGTAATCGGTGATGATCCGGCGGTGACAGCGCCACCACACCGCTTCGGCGCACACAATCGCGCACCGATCGCCCCGCGCGAGCACGCGCAGGTCATTTAGACCGGCGCGGAATTCCTCGGTCTCGGCGTAGTCAGCGTAGTTCCGAAACGCCGCGACGCGCCAGTACATATTGAGCGAGAGTGGCGCGCCTTTGCGATGATGACGTCGGCCGCCGAGCGCGCGCAGATGCTTGTAGCCGATGCCATCGGCGGCGAGGGATCCTGGGAGCGTGTCCCCATTGAACTGCGGCGCGGCTCGCGATCGCGGAATCGATCGCACGTCCACGAGCAGCGTGACGTTGACCTGCCGCAGGAGTGTCACGAAGTCAGAAAGGGTCCGCGTGGAGTGGCCGATGGTTAAGACGATCTCGCCGGCCAGGCGATTCATTTCCGGAGCTTCGTGAGCGGCGATTCCCCGTGTCGTTTTCGCGCACATGATCCGTAGTAGTTTGACGCAACATCGACGCGCGCCGCACGTCCAGGAAGGGGCAACCAGGAATGTCGATCGACCCGTCGGAGAAGCCTCTCTCGCCCTGGTGGCGCCACGCCGTGATCCTCGTGATGGTGTTCGGCTTCGGCCTCCTCACGGTCGTGACCGTCGTCACCTACACGAACGCCCCGCCCGTCCCCGCGCGGGTGACCGACGCCACCGGAGCGACGCTCTTCACGCGGGAGGACGTCGAGCACGGGCAGGAGGTCTTCCTCAAGTACGGCCTCATGGAGCACGGGTCACTCTGGGGCCACGGCGCCTACCTCGGCCCCGACTACAGCGCGGAATACCTGCACAGGCTTGCCGAGATCTCGCGAGACACGCTCGCGCGCGAGCGGCATGCCGTCCCCTATGCGGCGCTCGATCCGGACGCGGCCGCGAGTGTGAGCGCCGCCGTTCATCGCCTGCTGAAGGAGAACCGTTACAACCCGGGCACCGGCGTGCTGTCGTTTTCGTCGGCCGAGGCATCGGCGTGGGTGATACAGAAGAAAGAGTGGGCCGCGTACTTCTCGGGAGACAAGCCCGCGCCGGGCCTCCCCGCGAAGTACATCCGCGACAAAGGCGAGCTCGAGGACCTCAACTCGTACTTCTCATGGGCGGCCTGGGCGACCGTCGCCAGCCGCCCCGGCAAGGATTACTCCTACACCAACAACTGGCCGTACGAGCCGGCCGTCGGCAACCGGCCGAGTGCCTCGACCTATCTCTGGAGCGCGCTCAGCCTCGTGACTCTCCTCGCGGGGCTCGGGACCATCCTGTTCGCTTTCGGCCGGTTCGACTACCTCGGCTGGCACGGCCCGCCGTCGGCGAGTGGGCACGTGCACGACAGCGCCCTCGCCCGCTGGACTCCGACGCCGAGCCAGAAGACGGTTGGTCTCTACTTCGGCGTGGTCGCCCTGCTGTTCCTGCTCCAGACGCTGGCGGGCGGCGCCCTGGCCCACTATCGGGTCGAGTCGGGCGCCTTCTACGGGATCGACCTTGCGCGAATCCTCCCCTACAACATCCTTCGGACGTTTCACCTCCAGCTCGCCATCTTCTGGATCGCCACGGCGTGGGTGGCCGGCGGGCTTTTCCTCGCGCCGATCGTCGGCGGTGCCGAGCCGCGGGGCCAGCGGGCGGGCGCCCTCGCGCTGCTTGCCGCCCTTGCGGTCGTCGTCTTCGGCAGCCTCGGCGGCGAGTGGCTGGGCATCAACAATCGTCTGGGGACGCTCTGGTTCTGGCTCGGCCACCAGGGATCTGAATACCTGGACCTCGGCCGCTTCTGGCAGCTCATGCTGGCTGCAGGGCTCGTGGGCTGGCTCATTCTCATGTATCGGGCTTTGCGTCCGGCGATACGCGACCCTAAGCGTTCCGAGCTGGCAGCGCTCTTCCTCTACGCCGCCGCGGCGATCCCGCTCTTCTATCTGCCCGCTCTCTTCTTCGGGCCCCGCACCAACTTCGCCGTGATCGACAACTGGCGCTTCTGGATCATCCACCTCTGGGTGGAGGGCTTCTTCGAGCTGTTCGCCACCGTCCTCGTCGCCGTGATGTTCGTGGTCCTCGGCCTGGTCACGGCACGCACCGCCACGCGCGTCATCTACCTGGACGCCATCCTCTACCTGGCCGGCGGCATCGTGGGGACGGGGCACCACTGGTACTTCACCGGCCAGGGAACGCTCAACATGGGCCTGGCCGCGTGCTTCTCGGCGCTCGAGGTGGTTCCGCTCACCCTCCTCACCCTGGATGCCTGGGATTTCATCCGCCTCCGTGACAGACGTTGCGAGGAATGTCATACGACGTTCGCGGACCGTCACCGCTGGGCGATCTATTTCCTGATGGCCGTCGGCTTCTGGAACTTCGTCGGCGCGGGGATCTTCGGCTTCCTGATCAACCTGCCGATCGTTTCCTACTTCGAGGTCGGCACCTCGCTGACGAACAACCACGCGCACGGGTCACTCTTCGGCGTGTTCGGGATGCTGGCACTCGCGGTGCTCGTCTTCTGCCTGCGTTCGCTGGCCGACGACGCGGCCTGGGCCCGTGCCGAGCGCTGGTTCAGGGTGGGCTTCTGGGGAGCGAACGCGGGGCTCGCTCTCATGATGGCGATCGATCTCTTTCCGGCGGGCGTCTTGCAGCTGTGGGACGTCCTCGAGAACGGCTACTGGCACGCGCGGCGGCTCACGTACCTGATGAGCGGGACGTTCCACACGCTCGAGTGGGCGCGCGCCGTCGCCGACGGAGTCTTCCTCGTGGCCGGGGTCGTCCCGCTGGTCCTGGCGGTCGCCGTCCTGCTTCTCAGCTCGCGCAAGCGTGGACAGGCCGCCGCGTCGCCCGCGCCGCGGCGTTGACGCCGGCACCCTAGGTGCCGGGCGGGACGCGAAACGGGATCGCGAGCCGGTTCCAGGCGTTGATCGCCACGACCACCCAGTTGAGGTCGACGAGCTCCTTCTCGGAGAAGTGCTGCCGCGCCTCCTCGTACACCTCGTCCGGCACATGCGTTTCGGAGACCCGCGTGACGGACTCGGTCCAGGTCAGGGCGGCCCGTTCACGCGGCGAATAGTAGGGGGATTCCCGCCAGGCATCGAGCAGATAGAGGCGCTGCTCCGTTTCGCCGGCGGCCCGGGCGTCTTTCGTGTGCATGTCGATGCAATAGGCGCAGCCATTGATCTGGGAAGCACGCAGCTTGACGAGCTCGATCAGGGAGCGCTCGAGTCCGCAGCCGTGGAGGTAGCGCTCGAGAGCCAACATCGTCTGGTAGGCTTCCGGAGCCGTCGCATGCGCATCGATCCTTGGGCTCGCGTGGTCCATCTCGATCCTCCGGTTGCGCTTCCGCCGATGCGTGCGATCAGTCTCTCACTCCAGGCAGTTTCTGCGCCTACTTCACGAATTTCTTCGGGAACTGCTTGACGATCCCGTTCGTCAGCGCGTCGGCGAACATGAGCATGTGCGCATGGCCCTTGTCGTAAGCCTCGATGTCGGCGGGCCAGTCCTTCTTGATTCGTGACACGACCTCGGTCGTCGTGAAGTCGAGGTGCTTGTAGAGCATGTCGGTCAAATCCGCCTTCGGCCAGTTCGGATTCGCGGCGCTCAGGAAGGCGGAGATCTCGTCGCCATTCGCGTGCCAGCGCTTCTCTCCGTTCGCTACCCCATCGTTGTTGCCGGTCTTCGCGGCCTTCACGATGTCGGCCGCGATCAGGATGTGGTCCCGGAGCAGAGCGGCCAGTTTCTTTCCCGCCTCGTCTCCATAGAACGGCTTGATGGCGTTGCCGATGTCGTCCTGGTTCCTGAGAAGCCGTTCCGCCACCTTGTCGGTGTCGCCGAGGTCGGCCAAAGCGCTGATGATGAAGTTACGCGTGTAGACGATGTGCTCTTCCCAGAGCTGTCGCATCGCGGTTCTGAGCTCCACGGCCGACGAAGTGCGGCTCATCTCACCCGCTTTCGTCTGCTCCATGGCCGTGGCCGGCGCCGCAAGAACGACTCCCGCAACGACAGCGGCCGCGAGCATCCCTGTCGAAACGCCCCGCTTCGTAGTCGCGGCGTCGTGCTCGCGGACCTCGCTCAGGCGACCGAGGACGAATGCGCCGCATGCCATGACGAGGTCCCTCACCGCCACGTCGAAATAGTGTCCGGTCGTAACGAGGGTGAGCGCGATCATCGTGAGCCACCCGGCGACGACGTAGCCGCCGAGTCGCGTGATGCCGATGAGGATTGCGATGCCGGCCGCGATCTCGATCACGCCCGCGACGTGCATGAGCGCTCCGGCGGAAAGGGGCAGCACGCTGAGGACCAGCGGGCTCACGTACTGCTCCCAGTTGGTCAGCAGGTTCAGGAACTTGTCGAGCCCCGCGAGAAACGCCATCAACCCGAAGGCGATGCGAAGGGTCCAGAAGGCGGAATTGAGTCGAGTGTCCATGAGAATGTGTCCTCCGATCCGGTTGGTGCGTCGTCGTGACGCGTGTTGGTGAGAAAGTCCGGACAGACCCGAGAGCATTGCCGCAACCTCGGATCAGAACGGCGCGGCTGATTCCTGCATGAGCACGAACGCGCCGTCGTTGGTCTCCCGGTCCTTCCAGACGACGTATCCCGCGATCTGCGAGGTGCCGGCCACCGCCTCGGCGAAGACGATCAGAGAAGGTGACCCGGCCGGGAGCTGATACGCGTTAGCCGCGCCGACGTCGAAGATGTCGCTGATCTGGGTCATCTGCCCGGGCGCGAGGACGAAGATCGGCTGCGTTCCGACGGGCGTCCCGGTGCTCGGATCGAAGAACGTGAGGCGCACCGTGAGAGGCGCCTCGACCGCATTGCCGGCGTCGTCGATGCCGACGTTCTCGATGCCGACGTTCGTCAGAAGTCCGCCATCATTGCGAACGAGGCCGGCTAGGACGTGCGCGCCTCCGGTGTGGAGCGGCTGAGCGCGATAGGCGGTTCCGTTCGTCGGCCCGGCGCTCCCGCCGGCAAAGCTCCAGACGCGCACGACGGCGGTCGCCTCGTTGCCCATGTGGAACGCCGGGTTGTCGAAGGTCAGGAGCATCGTGCCGAACGTGTTGTCGGCCTGGCCGGGGGGCACGATCCCTGCGGACGCGAGCGACAGGAGGACGTCCTCGGTATGGATGTTGTCGAATCCGAGCAGCGT
>DASVJU010000246.1:0-2040 GCA_036385755.1 Thermoanaerobaculia bacterium | reverse complement strand
CGAGCTGGTCCGCCGGGCCGACGAACTGCGCTTCCTCGGCTGCAAGGGAGCGACGGGAACGCAGGCTTCGTTCGTGGCGCTCTTCGACGGCGACGCCGACAAGGCCGAGCGTCTCGATCGGCTCATCGCCCAGAAAGCGGGTTTCACCGATCGCCTCCTCATTTCCGGCCAGACGTACACACGTAAGCAGGACGCTCTCGTCCTTTCCGCCCTCGCCGGCCTCGCGGCCTCGGCCTCGAAGTTCGCGAACGACGTCCGGCTTCTTCAGCACATGAAGGAGGTCGAAGAGCCGTTCGGCCGCAAGCAGGTCGGTTCGTCGACGATGCCGTACAAACGGAACCCGATGAAGTGCGAGAGGATGAACGCCCTCGCGCGCTGGCTGCTCTCCATCGCCGACAACGGCAACTGGACGCACGCGACCCAGTGGTTCGAACGGACGCTCGACGACTCCGCGAACCGGCGCCTTGCCCTCGCCGAATCCTTCCTCTCGGCCGACTCGATCCTGCTCCTCTGGGACGCCGTGACGGACGGGCTCGTCGTCCATCCCGCCGTCGTGAGGCGGCGGCTCGACGTGGAACTGCCCTTCCTCGCCACGGAGAACATCCTCATGGCGGCGGCCAAGAAGGGCGGAGACCGCCAGACCCTCCACGAGAAATTGCGCGTCCTCGCGCAGGCTGCGGGCGACCGAATGAAGCTCGAGGGAGGCGACAACGACCTGCTCTTCCGCATCGCGGCCGACCCGACCTTCGGGCTCACCCCCGCCGAGGTCATCGCCGCTTCCGAGCCCGCGCGTTTCATCGGTCGCGCGCCGGAGCAGGTCGACGAGTTCCTCGAGACCGAGATCGAACCCATCCTCGCGACCGATCCGGAGGCCGCCGGCGGCGAAACCCGCGAGGAAGTCCGGGTCTGAAGGCCGAAGAGAAGAAGATTTCTTTGTTTCGGAAAAGAAAGAAAGACAGAAAGAAGATCTTCTTAGAAGGTGAATGAGCTTACGACGCGCCGAAACGCGACGGTATTCGACGGAGCGCCTCGGCGCGGTGCATTTACTTTCAAAGAAATACTCTCTTTCCCTCTTCTCTTCCTCTTAGCAGCCTGTTCTTCCCACCCGACGGCAAAGACCTCTGCTGGCGCCACCGGCGCCAGCGGCAGCAGTGAGCGTGGGCTGGCGTCCTGGTATGGCAAGGAGTTCGACGGGCTGCCGACGGCCTCCGGCGAGACGTTCCGGCCCGAGAAGATCTCGGCCGCGCACCGTACGCTGCCTCTCGGGACGGTCGTCGACGTCACGAACGAGAAGAACGGCAGGACCGTTCGCGTGAAGATCAACGACCGGGGGCCTTTCGTGGCCGGCCGCATCGTGGATCTCTCCAAAGCGGCCGCCCGGGAGATCGCGTCGGTCTTAGACGGCGTCGTGCCCGTGACGCTCCGCGTCGTGACGCTGGGCGACAACTCGCGGATCCGGGCGGGCAGCGACGAGCCGCCTCCCGTCACGACCGCGAACACCGCGAATCCGGCGGCGGCGCCGGGCGCCGGCGCATGGGCCGTTCAGGCCGGTGCCTTCGGCAACGAAGCGAACGCCGTGAAGCTGAGGGACCGGCTGGCCTCGCGCTACCCGAATCCCTACATCGAGGAGTTCCAGGGCGTCAAGCGCGTGAAGTTCGGGCCGTACGGGACACGCGGAGAAGCGGACGCGGCGCGCGACACCCTCGGCGAGATGGGCCTCGCGGGCATCGTCGTCGTCTACCGGTAGACGGCTCAGCGTCCCCGGGCGGGGCGCTGGAAAGCGCTGCGGACGAGCCGGTCGAGGAGCTTCGGCAGCGGCAGGCCGGTCGCTTCCCACATCTTCGGGAACATCGAGATCGGCGTGAATCCCGGAAGGGAGTTGATCTCGTTTACCAGGAGGCGATGCGTGCCGCGCTCGAGGAAGAAATCCACGCGCGCGAAGCCGGCGCCGCCGAGGACGTCGAATGCGCGCACGGCGAGCCGCCGCACCTCGTCCTGGAAGGATTCGGGCAATTCGGCCGGGATGATCGAGCGAGAGCC
>DASVJU010000245.1:0-5904 GCA_036385755.1 Thermoanaerobaculia bacterium | reverse complement strand
ACGGAGCCCACCGGGTTCGAGATAAGCTTCAAGCAAGAAGAACGGAACAGATCGAGATGGCGCTTTCCGCCGGCACGCGCCTCGGTCCCTACGAGATCCTCTCGCCACTCGGCGCGGGCGGGATGGGCGAGGTCTACCGGGCGAAGGACCCGCGGCTTGGCCGCGAAGTGGCGATCAAGGTTCTGCCGGCCTCCTTCTCACAGGACGCCGACCGCCTGCGCCGCTTCGAGCAGGAGGCCAAGGCCGCCGGAGTCTTGAACCATCCCAACATTACGGCCGTGTACGACATCGGTCAGCACGACGGCGCGCCCTACGTCGTGCAGGAGCTACTCGAGGGCGAGACGCTTCGCTCGGCACTCGCGGGCGGAAAGCTCTCGCCGCGAAAAGCGATCGACACGGCGCTGCAGATCGCACACGGGCTGGCGGCCGCCCACGAGAAGGGGATCATCCACCGCGACCTGAAGCCCGAGAACCTCTTCGTCACGAAGGATGGTCGCGTCAAGATCCTCGATTTCGGGCTGGCCAAGCTGACGCATCAAGAAGAGGGCGGCCAGGCGACCAATCTGCCGACGGCATCGGCGGGCACGGAGCCCGGCGTCGTGATGGGCACGCTCGCATACATGTCGCCCGAGCAGGTCAAGGGCACGCCCGCCGACGCCCGATCGGACATCTTCTCTTTCGGCGCGATTCTCTACGAGATGCTCTCCGGCCAGAGAGCGTTTCACGGCGACTCGGCGGCCGAGACGATGGCGGCGATCCTCCGGGAAGAACCGCCGGACCTCTCGTTGACGAACCAGAGCATCTCGCCCGGCGTCGAGCGGATCGTGCGCCACTCGATCGAGAAGAATCCCGAACAGCGCTTTCATTCGGCACACGATCTCGCCTTCGCCCTCGAGGCCCTCTCGAGTGCGTCCGGCCAAAACTCGGCCATTCCGGGAAAGGCTCTCCCACGCGCCCACCTGCGCCGCCTCACGGTCGCAGCGGCCGTCGTCGCTGCACTGGCGATCGGCGTTTTCGCCGGCGCTCGCATCGCAGGCTCGAGGAAGAGCGACGCAGCGATCTTCCACAGGCTGACTTTCCGTCACGGGAATGTGCTGTCCGCCCGCTTTGCGCCGGACGGACAGACCGTCGTCTACGGCGCCGCCTGGGAAGGAAGACCGGCGGAGATCTTCTCGGTCCGCACGGACTCAGCGGAATCCCGCCCGCAGGGTGTCTCGCGCGCCGACGTGCTTTCGGTCTCATCGAAGGGAGAGCTGGCGCTGCTGCTGAAGAAGGGTTCCTATCTCTCGCCGTCGGGAACCGGGACGCTCGCCCGGATGCCGCTCGGAGGCTCGGCCCCTCGCGAGGTTCTGGAGGATGTTGTCTCTGCCGACTGGGCTCCCAATGGCGAAGACATGGCGGTGGTTCGACTGACGTCGGAGGGGAAGAACCGCCTCGAGTACCCGATCGGCCAAACGCTCGAGGAGTCGTTCTTTCTCGGAGAGATCCGCGTGTCGCCTTCCGGAGACCTGGTGGCATTCACGGAGGGGGGGGCGGACAGTCGGACCACCATCGGCGTGATCGACCACAAGGGTGGCAAGCGCACCCTCACGAAGGGCTGGAGGTCTGTTCATGGCCTCGTCTGGTCCCGCGCGACCAGCGAGATCCTCTTCGTGGCCGGCAAGACGGCCGGCGACCAAGCGCTGCGGGCCGTCTCGCTCACCGGCAAAGAGCGCTTGCTGAGTTCGGCGGGCGGTGACTCTCTGACTCTCCACGACGTTGCCGCCGACGGGCGACTCCTGCTCGAGCGGGCGACGTCGCGCACGGGCGTTTCCTGTCTTGCGCCCGGAGAGAATCGCGAACGGGAACTCGGGTGGCTCGACCGATCCGAACTGCGGGGCCTCTCCGAGGACGGGCGGACGATCCTCTTCGGGGAAGTTGGCGAGGGAGGCGGGGCACGGGGCGGTGTTTTTCTACGCAAGACGGACGGCTCGCCAGCCGTGCGCCTGGGGGACGGCGACCCGCAGGCGCTCTCCCCCGACGGCAGGTGGGCGCTGTCGCTGACTCCCGCCTCCCCGCCCGAACTCGAGCTGCTGCCGACCGGGCCCGGCTCCCCGAGAAAAGTGCCGGTCGAGGGGATCAAGCCTGTCTTCGCCACATTCCTGCCTGACGGCCGGATCCTCGTCTTTCACTTGGCGCCAGGCGAGCCGCCGCTAATTTCGGTCGTTGGTCCGGAAGGGGGGCGGCCGACGAACATCTTGATCCCCGGATTCTCCGGCATCGGGGGCATAGCCTTCTCTCCCGATTCAAGGCTCCTTGCCTACACGACGAGGGAGCGTCAGGTCACGATCGTCCCGATCGCTGGCGGGCCTCCGCGCGCCATACCTGGCGCAATACTCGAACTCAACGAGTATCTGGACCAGTGGAGCGCCGACGGGCGCTACCTCGTCACGGTAAGGGACGACGATGCTCCGGCCCGAATCTGGCGTCTCGATATCGAAACCGGCAAGAAGACCCTATGGAAGGGAGTCCAGCCGGCCGACGCCTCGGGGCTGGTCGCCCTCTACAGTTTCCACGTGACGCGCGACGGTCGCTCGTATGCGTATTCGTACAACCGAATGGACTCCTCTGATCTCTACGTCGTCGAAGGGTTGAAGTAGACGCAGGGTGTAGGGCGGTGCAATCGGAATTGTGGGGGGCTGTAGGGGCGCAATGGGAATTGCCGAGGGTGTGGCGCATAGAGACCAGAGTCACGCCCCCTTTTAACCAGCGATTTAGGTTCGAGTTTTCGGCCTTCTCCAGGAAGGTGTCCGCACTCGGTCCGCTACGTGAACTCCGTTCTCAGGCCGAGCAGAGAACATTCAACCCGCTCTCAGACTGGAACCGCGTCTGAATGAATGGCTTGTCCCGAGGTGCTCGAAACCTCCGCGAAACCGCCACTCCACTCGCGGTGTCGCTCCCGGAGAGCAGTAGGGTGATCTTCAAGGCCGCCCCCGCGGATAGAATCCTGTTCGAGCTTCATGACAATCAGCGCGGGCACCCGTCTCGGCCCCTACGAGATCCTCGCGCCGCTCGGCTCGGGCGGGATGGGGGAGGTCTGGCGCGCCCGCGACGGCCGACTCGGGCGGGAGGTCGCGATCAAGACCCTGCCCGATGCGCATGCGTCGGATCCGGACGCGCGGGCGCGCTTTACCCGCGAGGCCCGCGCGGTCGCCGCGCTATCGCACCCGAATGTGCTCGCGATCTTCGACGTCGGGGAGGACGCCGGCATCGCTTACGCCGTGACCGAGCTCCTGGAGGGGGCGAACCTCCGGTCCCACCTCGGCGACGGGCCGCTCCCTCCGCGCCGCGCCTCGGAATGGGCGCTTCAGATCGCCGAGGGTCTCGCGGCCGCGCACGAGAAGGGCATCGTTCACCGCGATCTCAAGCCCGAGAACGTCTTCGTGATGCGCGACGGGCGCGTGAAGCTCCTCGACTTCGGCCTCGCGCGCCGAGAGGAGGCCGCCGCGGACGACGCGAAAACCCTGACCCGCACACTGACGACCGATCCGGGGACGGTCCTCGGCACCGCGGCGTACATGGCGCCCGAACAGGCGCGGGGCCTTCCCGCCGACCACCGCAGCGACCTCTTCTCGTTCGGGGCGGTACTCTGGGAGATGTTGGCCGGGCGGCGCGCGTTCTCCGGGGCCTCGGCCGCGGAGGTCCTTGCTTCCGTGCTCCGCGACATTCCTCCGGCCTTGCCCCTGGCAGGCGGACTCGCGGACGCGCTCGAGGATGTCGCGGGCCACTGCCTCGAGAAGGATCCCGTGCGGAGATTCCAGTCCGCGCGCGATCTCGTCTTCGCCCTGCTCGCGGCCGAGACCACCGGATCGCGGCCCGTCGTGACGCCTCCCCCAGGGCGCGCCCCGGAAAGAGGCCCCTCGGTCGCCGTACTCCCGTTCCGGAACCTGAGCCCGGAGAAGGACAGCGACTACCTGAGCGACGGACTGAGCGAGGAGATCATCCATGCCCTCATGAAGGTCGAGGCGCTCCACGTCGCGGCCCGCACCTCCTCGTTCGCCTTCAAGGACAAGGCGGAGGACGTGCGAGCAATCGGCGAGAAGCTGGGCGTGCGGTCGGTCCTCGAGGGCAGCGTCCGGCAGGCGGGCGGGCAACTGCGCGTGACCGCGCAGCTCATCGACGTCACGAGCGGGTACCAGCTCTGGTCGGAGCGCTTCGACCGGACCCTCAACGACATCTTCGCGGTTCAGGACGAGATCGCACGCGCGATAGCGGGCACACTCCGCGTCCGGCTTCTCGGCGAGTCCTCGGCGCCGCGTGCCGCGGCGCCCCGTGACCCGGCGGCCTACGACCTCTACCTGAAGGGTCGCTTCTTCTTCAACCGCAGATCCCCGAAGCAGGCGATCGAAGCGTTCGAGGCGGCGCTCGCGCGCGATCCCGCTTTCGCCGCCGCGTACACCGGGCTCGCGGATGCCTGGGGCATTCACGGCTTCTACGGCGGGATCGATACCCGGGTCGCGTTCGCTCGGGCCCGGACGGCCGTCGAGCAAGCGAAGGCCCTCGCCCCGGACGCGCCCGAAGTCGCGATGTCCTTCGCGATTCAGGAGCACTACTTCGGCTGGGACTTCGCGCACGAGGAGCGCGAGCTGCACGCCGCGCAGGAGGCGGCTCCGCAACTCGCGGCGCCGCATTACTGGCTCGGAATCATATACGGGCTGCAGGGTCGCCTGGATGAGGCGCGTCCTTTCCTCGAGCGTTTCCGAGAGCTCGAGCCGTTCAATCCCCTCGCGTGGACGGCCTTCGGGTGGTCATTTTTCAGTGCGTTGCGATTCGAGGAGGCCCGCGACTCCTTCGCGCGGGCGCTCGACCTCGACGCGCACGTCGGATTGGCTCTGAACGGCTTCGGGCGCTCCCTTCTCATGCTCGGCGATCCGAAGGCCGCGCTCGAGCCCCTCGAGCGCCTCGTCGGAGTGGCTGGCCGGGACTCGAGTTACGCGGTGGGGATGTGGGCCGAGGGGCTCGCGGCCGCCGGGCGTGCAGCCGAGGCGCGCGCGGCGCTGGAAAGTCTGCGTGTGTCGGGGAGCTATGTTTCGGCGACGCACATCGTGAACGCCGAGATTCGACTCGGCGAGCGGGAGGCCGCCTTCACGTCGCTCGTCCGCGCCGTGGACGAACGCAACGCGCTCGCGTGGTGGTGGGTGCGCCACGAGCCCGGCCTCGCACCGCTTCGCGAGGACCCGCGCTTTCCGGCGCTCGCGGCGCGTATCGTGCCCGCGCGCTGAGCGCCGCTTGGCCGGGCCGCTACACTGTTTCCATGTCCGATCCTGTAGGAGCGCAATGGGAATTGCCGGGGCTGGGACGCGTAGAGATCAGCGCCACCCTCAGTCTCTCGCTCGATCCCGGCTCGACGACGGGCATTCTCCGAAAGAGTTCCAGCGGGGAGACCCTTCGATCGGCTCGCGGTCCGAGTGCTGGACGATCGCGTTACAGGTCTCGATACCGCTTCGCGGCCGCGAGGTCCCTCCTCAACTCCGCGGCGTTGCGTCGCGGTCCGTAGCCCGGCGTGTCGCGCTGAATGCGCCAAGGCCATCAATCAAGAAGTCGTTCTCGCCGCGCTGAACCGGTTCAAGGACATCTACGCGAAGCTCCCGCCGTATCAGCGGAGGGAATTGATCGGGCTGGTCCTCCTGAAGGCCGAAGTGACCGAGAACCAGTTGCGCCTCTCGTTCCACGGAAGGCCCGCGGCACCGGAGGTCTTTGAGAAAATCAGCGCGCCGGGAGCGAGGGCCTCCCGACGCGCTGAGCCATTCGAGTGGCTCCGCACTCGGTCCGCTACGCGAACCCTGCTCTCAGGCTAGAACAGAGAACTTCAGCTCGTTCTCAGCCCGGAACCGCCCCCAGATGAATGGGTTGCTCGGGGGTGCG
>DASVJU010000244.1:0-9417 GCA_036385755.1 Thermoanaerobaculia bacterium | reverse complement strand
TCGCCGGGAGCGCCGTCGGGTCCATCGTCGAGACCTTCGCCAGCTTTCCGGCGAAGTCCATCGCCTCCCACATGTCGTGGTCGTTGTTCGAGCCCGCAACCCCGTCCGTTCCGAGGCCGACGGCGACGCCCGCCTTTCGCGCGGCGACGACGGGCGCGATGCCCGAGGCGAGCTTCATGTTCGACTCGGGGTTGTGCGCGAGGCCGACGTGCCGCTCCGCGAGGAGACGGAGGTCGTCCGCGTCGCACCACACCCCGTGAGCCGCGAGGACGTTCGGACCGAGAAATCCGATCGACTCCAGCCACTTCGTGGGCGTCGTCCCGTACTTCTCCGCGATCTGTTTCTGCTCGTCCCGCGTCTCGGAGAGGTGGATGAGAAGCGGCGCTTTGAACTCGAGCGCGAGGTCGCGGGCCGCGAGGAGCGATTCTCTCGAGTTCGTATAGGGCGCGTGCGGCGCGACAGCCGCGATCACGCGCGCGTGGCCCTTCCACTTTTCCAGGAACGCGCGCGTCACCGTTATCGACTCCGCGAGATCCTTGTGATCGGGCACCGGAAAGTCCAGCCACGTCTCGCCGAGGACGGCGCGCAGGCCGCATGCGTTCACCGCCTCGGCGACGTCGGACTCGAAGTAATACATGTCCGCGAACGTCGTCGTCCCTCCCCGGATCATCTCCAGGCACGCGAGCGTCGTCCCGGCCTTCACGAACGCCGGCGAGACGTTCTTTGCCTCCGCCGGGAAGATGAATTTCGTGAGCCACTCCATGAGCGGCAGATCGTCCGCGATCCCGCGAAAAAGGCTCATCGCGGCGTGCGTGTGCGTGTTGACGAGGCCGGGGAGCACGACGGAATGAGGACGGGAAATTCTTTGCTTCGGAGAATAAAGAGAAAGCAGCTCGGAAGGCGCGCCGACGGCGACGATGCCTCCCTTTGAAATCGCGACGGCTCCCGGAGAGAGGACGCGATCCGTCCCGTCCATCGTCACGACCCATCCGGCCGTCACGAGTGTGTCGATCGAAGAGACCCGGATCACCGAAGATTTCTGCTTAGAAGGCGCGTGAGAGGTTTCGGCTCCCGGGGCCAGCGAAACCGCGAGGGTCATGGCGGCGCACACCAAAGCGCAAACCAAGGCGCGCCTCGCGTGCGCCGGCGGCTGCCCTGCCCTATTCACCTTCAAAGAAATCTTCTCTTCTCTTTCTC
This sequence comes from Thermoanaerobaculia bacterium, assembly GCA_036385755.1. Taxonomy (GTDB): domain Bacteria; phylum Acidobacteriota; class Thermoanaerobaculia; order UBA5066; family UBA5066; genus Fen-183. The sequence goes on along the minus strand of DASVJU010000244.1, from coordinate 8,220 downwards.
TGTCTTTCTTCCTCACTTCGGTCCCTCGAACTCGAAGGGCAGCGGCAGGAGCGTCGAAAGCCGCATCCGGCTGACGACGCGCTCCGGCGTCGCGAGGACGACGTCGATGTCGCGGCACTGGTCCCACAGCACCTGGCGGCACGCGCCGCACGGCGCTGCCGGCGGGTCGGCGTCCGTCACGACCGCGACCGCCCGGAACTTCCGTGTCCCCTCCGAGATCGCCTTGAAGACGGCCGTCCTCTCGCCGCACACCGTCAGCCCGTAGGAAGCCGACTCGACGTTGCACCCGCCGAAAATTGCGCCGTCCTCGGCAAGCAGCGCGGCACCGACCCGGAAACCGGAATACGGAGCCGAAGCGTATTCGCGCGCCTTCCGCGCCGCGTCGACGAGGCGTTCCTCTTCGTCCGCCGAAAGGGGCCCCACGCCGCTCACGTCCTCTTCGCCTTCTTCCCACGCGCCTTTGCGCGCTTCGCGGGACGGGCAATCGGCCGGAAGGCGTCCTCCGTGGCGCCCGAGCGTCCGATGCCGAGGGCCTGGACGAGGGCCGTCAGGAGGCGGACGAAGTCGCCCTTCACCCGCTGCGTCGTCGCGAGGACTTCCTTGTGATCGAGCTTCTGTTTGAGGACTCCGGCCGCCATGTTCGTGATGCACGAGATCCCGAGGACCCCGACGCCCATCTGGTTGAGCGCGATGACCTCGGGCACCGTCGACATTCCCACCGCGTGCGCTCCCCATGTTCGAAAGGCGCGAATCTCGGCGGGAGTCTCGTAGGAGGGCCCGTGGACACCTACGTACACCCCGTGCTTCAAGGGCACGTGCTGGCGCCTGGCAACCGCGAGGGCGAGCGTCCGGAGGTCCTTGCGGTAGGCGTCCGACATGTCGGGGAAGCGGGGCCCGAGGTCTTCGTCGTTGACTCCCACCAGGGGGTTCGTTCCGAAGCCGTTGATGTGGTCGTCGATGAGCATGAGGTTGCCGGACTTGAACGACGTGTCGATGCCGCCCGCGGCGTTCGTCACGATGACGGTGCGGCAGCCGAGGAGGCCGAGCACGCGCGCCGGGAAGACGACGGCCGGCATCGGTTGGCCCTCGTAGTAGTGAACGCGGCCCGAGAGCACGACCGTCGGAACGCCGCGCACGGTCCCCGCCACGAGCATGCCCGAATGTCCGACGACGGCCGAGGCCGGGAAACCCGGAATCTCCCCGTATGGCACGGCGACGCGATCGTCCACGCCGTCGGCGAAGTCGCCGAGGCCCGAGCCCAGGATCACGCCGACGAGCGGCGGATGCGGCAACCTGCCGCGCAGCCACTCGGCGGCGACCGCGAGCTTCGAATCCATCATGTGCCTCCTAGCCCATCAGGATGCCGGCGATCGCCGCCGTCATGAAGCTCACGAGGGAACCCCCGAGGAGCGCCCGGAATCCCAGTCGCGCGAGGTCGGACTTGCGCGACGGCGCGAGGCCGCCGATGCCGCCGATCTGGATGCCGATCGACGAAAAATTCGCGAAGCCGCACAGGGCGAAGGTCGCGATGATCTTGCCCTTCTCCGAAAGGCTGCCGACGACGTCCTGCATCATGGAAAACGCGAAGAATTCGTTGATGACGGTCTTGTTCGCGATGAGGTTGCCGACCGTGGCCATGTCCTTCTCCGGCGCGCCCAGGCTCCAGGCGAGTGGCCCGAGGACCCACCCGAAGATCGTCTGGAGGGAGAACGCGGGGCTCCCCCAGAAGTGTCCGATCCAGCCCAGTAATCCGTTCAGCATCGCGATGAGGGCGACGAACGCGATGAGCATCGCCGAGATGTTCAGGACCAGCATCATGCCCTGCGAGGCGCCGCTCGCGGCCGCGTCGATGAAGTTCGCGCTCGTCTTCTCGACCTGCATCTTCACGGTTCCCATCGTGGTGGGCGTCTCGGTCTCGGGCCAGAGGATCTTCGAGATGAGGAACGTGCCCGGAGCCGCCATCACGGAGGCCGTGATGAGGTACTTCAGAGGCGCCCCCATCGTCACGTAAGCCAGCATGACGGCGCCCGACACGTGCGCCATACCCCCGATCATCATCGTGAGGAGCTCCGACGTCGTCATCGTCGCGATGTACGGCGCGATGAGGACGGGCGCCTCCGTCTGTCCGATGAAGACGTTCGCGGCCACGCAGAGCGACTCGGCCCCCGAGACCTTCATCGTCTTCTGCATCCCCCACGCCATCCCCTTCACGATCACCTGGATGATCCCGAAGTGATAGAGGATCGAGAAGAACGCGCAGATGAAGATGATGATCGGGAGCACCTTGAAGGCGAAGATGAAGCCCCTGAACGGCATGCCCGTCTTCTCGCCGAGGGCGTCCATCGGGCCCGCGAGCCAGCCGAACAGGAATCCCGATCCCTGATCGGCGTACGCGATGGCGTGGGAGACGCCGTTCGAAAAGGACTCGAGCGCCTGCTTTCCGCGCTCCCAGTAGAGGACGAGGAGCCCGAACGCCATCTGGAGCGCGAAGGCCCAGCCGACGGTGCGCCAGCGGATCGCCCGCCGGTTCTTCGAAAGTGCGAGCGCCACGGCGAGCACGACAGCCAGGCCGATCAGACCGGTGAATCGCTCCACGAATCCTCCATTCCCGGGGATTGAGCCCGGAAGAATACCCCGATCAGGTCTTGAGAGTCCGTGCGTCGCGCACGCGTCCCCGCCACTCGTTCCGGTGCAGGACGCCGTTCACCCACGTCGACTTCGCGAAGATCCACGTCACCGCCGCGATCCAGATCGGGTGACACGCGGCCGAGACGATCCCGAGACGCAGGCGGAGGTCGCAGGCCGTTCGCACGAGGAAGATCGCGAGAACGACGAGGAGAGAGAGGGAGATTTCTTTGAAGGTGAAGAAGGCGGGGCCCGCGGCGGAGCCGCCACCCGAGGCCGCCGCGAACCGGACCGCCCGCTCGAGCGCGCCGCCGAGAAGGACTGCCCCGGCCAATTCACCTTCCAGGAAAAACAGAAGAAGGCAAAGTACTGCCATCGGGACCGAGCCGAGCAGCCCGAAAAAGCCGTTCTTCTCCAGCCCCTTCGAGATCTCCGCAAAGCCGTGGTACATGCGCAGCCTGCAGGAGTCGAGCGCGAGGCCGATGCCCGTGCGGCCGCCGGCCTTTCGCGCATTGCGGCCGATCTGGATGTCGTCCACGACCGAGGCCTTCAGCGCCTCGTGGCCGCCGATGCGGTCGAAGAGGTCCCGGCGGATCAGGTTGAAGACGCCTCCCCCGCCGCCGAACGGGCGCGCGGCCGGGACGTTCATGAGCCAGCCGGGCAAATAACAGAACGCCGCGGCCGGGATCGTCGGAACCATGAGCCGCTCGCCGAATCCCCGCGCGTCCATCCGCGGGAGGAGCGTCAGGAAGTCGAGCCGGTCCCGCTCCGCGTGCGCGAGCGCCCGGGCGAGGAGATCCGGCGCGAAGACGACGTCGGCATCGGAGAACACGAGCCAGTCCCCGGGCCGCGTTGCCCTCGCGGCGCGCGCTCCTTCGTCGAGCGCGTGAGGCTTGCCGAGCCAGTCGAGAGGCGGCTCGACGCCGTCCACGACGCGCAGCGTCCGGGGGAACTCGGGCTCGAGGCGCTGCAGAATCCCGCGTGTCCCGTCCGACGAGCGGTCGTCCACGACGACGACTTCGAACGCCGGGTCGTCCTGGAGGCACTTGCTCCGCGTCGCGGCCTCGACCGCTCGCTCCTCGTCGCGGGCGGGAACGACGATCGAAACGAAGGGAGCGCCGTCCTTCCGCCGCGGCGCCGGCGCGAGCTCGGGGACGAGGAGGAACGACAGCATCACGTTCGCGGCGCGAAGGAGCCAGACCACGAGGACGATCTCGAGGAGGAGCGCCAGCACGGCGTCAGTGGCCGAGGCGGGTGCCCGACGGCAAAGTCATAAAGGTCGTGCCCCGATTCTAGTGCGCCCGTTACGTCGCCGGACGTGGATAATCACGGTGCGTGTCGGCGAACGAACCCGTGCAAGAGACCGTGAACCCCGGGATCTGTCCCGCCGAAGTCGACGTGGTCGTCTGCGGCGGCGGACCCGGCGGCTCCACGTTCGCGACGCTGATGGCGCGCGCGGGCTACCGCACGTTGCTCTTCGAACGCGAGAAGTTCCCGCGCTTCCACATCGGCGAGTCGCTTCTCCCGTGGAACGTGCCGCTGTTCGAGCGCATCGGGGTTCTTTCGAAGCTGAAGGCAGCGGGTCCCCAGGTGAAGCGCGGGGCACGCTTCTACCATCAGGGATCGTCCTTCACGCGCCCGGTCCTGTTCGCGAACGGCATCGACAGCGACCATCCGAGCTCGTTCCAGGTGAAGCGGGCCGAGTTCGACACCCTCCTCCTGGACCACGCGCGGGAGTCCGGAGCGGCCGTCTTCGAGGAAGCGCGCGTGACGGAAGCGCTCTTCACCGCGGACGGCAAGAGGGCGCGGGGCGTGAAGGTGCTGCTGAAAGGGGAAAGCGAGCCGCGCACGGTGGACGCGAAGCTGGTCGTGGATGCCACCGGACGCGACGCGCTCCTCTCCCGTCTCCTCGGCGGACGCAGGCGCGACCCCCTTCTCGACCGCTCGGCCGCGTTTGCCCACTTCGACACCTTCCGGCGCGCGGAGGGGCCCACCGGCGGAGACATCATCGTCGTCACGACGCCCGACGGCTGGTGGTGGCTGATTCCGTTCTCCGACGGCTCCGTCTCGGTCGGAATCGTAATGCCCTCGCGCCGGTTCAAGGAGCGGCAGGGCACCCTGGAGCAGCTCTTCGAGGAGTCGGTCCTGGCGGCACCGGAAGTGCGCGAGCTCCTGGCAGGCTCGAAACGCACGACCGAGGTGAAGGCCATCGCGGACTACTCGTACAAGACGCCGCGCATCTCCGGAGACGGCTTCTGCCTCGTGGGTGACGCGGCCGGCTTCCTCGACCCTGTCTTCTCGACGGGCGTCCTGCTCGCGATGGCGTCCGCCGAGCTCGCGGCCGACGCGGCCTCGCGGGCCCTCCGCACGAAGGGACGAGTGGACGCGAGCGACTTCCGTCGCTTCGAAAGGACGTACCGCGGAGCGATCCGGCGATTCGAGCGCTTCGTCCACGGCTTCTACGAGCCGCACGTCCTCGAGACGTTCTACACGCCGGCTCCGAACCCGTGGATGGAGCGCGGCGTCACGACGATGCTCGGCGGCGGCGTCTTCCATCCCACCCTCGGGGCGCGCTTCTCGATCTTCGCCTTTCACGTCTCCACCGCCCTCATCAGGGTGCAGCAGGCGCTGCGGGGCCGCGGCGCTTTCGAGCGGGCGACGGGGATTCTCGAGCCGGAAGACGTGAAGTGAGCTTCCAGCGCGGTCTGAAGCTCGCGGGTTTCGCGCGCCGCCACCTGGGCCGTATGCGTCGGGGACGCCGCGAGGTGATGGAGCACCTTTCCGCGCCAGGCGCCGGCAACCTTCCGATGCCGACGTTCGTGCAGCTCCGCGTCACGAACCTCTGCAACCTCCGCTGCAAGATGTGCGGACAGTGGGGAGACACGGGGATCTTCCGTGCGGGCGCCGAGGCGGCGGCGTCCGACGGTGAAAGGGAGAGGAGCCGGATTCGTGAGCTGATCGGGTTGAACCGCCAGATGGCGCTCTCCGACTACGTCCGTCTCCTCGACGAGCTCGCGCCCTCGCGGCCCATCATCAGCCTGTTCGGCGGCGAACCGCTGCTTTATCCCGACATCCTGCCTCTCATCCGGGAAGTGAAGGGGCGCGGCCTGACGTGCTCGATCATCACGAACGGCTGGCGGCTCGAGGAGATGGCCGAGGAGCTCGTCGTTGCCGGCGTGGACTCCATCATGGTCTCCATCGACGGCGTGCCCGAGGTTCACGATCGAATCCGCGGGCAAGCCGGCAGCTTCGCACGCGCGGCCGCCGGCGTGAGGGCCGTGGCCCGGGTGCGCGACGAGCTCGGCTTCGCCGCGCCGATGCTGCTCGCGATCCTGCCGATCACCGAGCTCAACCTGGAAGGCATCGCACCGGCGCTCGAGGCCCTCCGGGAGCTTCCGCTCGACACGATCAACGTCGGACTTCGCTGGTTCGTGTCGAAGGACACCGGCGCTCAGTACGAGAAGGTGATGTCCGAAACGTTCGGCGTCTCGGGCGCTTCCTGGAAGGGATTCGAGTTCGACGGCCCGGACTTCGCGGTCACGAAGGGACGTCAGCTGACCCAGCTCGTCAAGCTCCTGACGGGCCTGCGGCGGAGGCGCTTTCTCGACTCCGCGCGAGGCCGCCCCTGGGTCTCGTTCGTGCCCGACGTGCCGGCGGCAGGCGTGCCGGACTACTTCGCCGACGCCGGCCGCACGTTCGGACACGCCCTGTGCCCCGTGGCCTGGTACTTCGCTCAGGTCGAGCCCGACGGCCAGGTCTGCTTCTGCGGGGACTTTCCCGATTACTTCATCGGCAACGTTCGCAACACGCCGTTCCGGGAGATCTGGACCGGGGAGCGCGCCGGCCGCTTCCGCGAGAAGCTCGCGAGAGAGCCTCTCCCCATCTGCAGCAGGTGCTGCGGAAACTGGGTCTACGGCGCGTGGACGCGCCCGCCTCAGCCCGGCCTGGCCCCCGCCGCTCCCTCCGATGCGGTCCCGTCCTTCCAGAACCGGTAGAAATTGAACCACTGCGTCGGGTGCGCGCGCACGACGGCCTCCAGATCGGCGGCCACGCGGCTCATGATGCGCCGCGCATCCTCCTCGGCAGAAAGCGACTCGTCGGCCGCGAGCGGCGTGCCCCAGACGTTGAAGTACGAGCCGTCGGCGCTGCGCAGGAAAAAACCGGGGAGGATCTCGCATTTGCAGAAGCGGGCGAGGAGGGCCGGCGAGCGGAGAAAAGGCGTGGGCCGGCCGAAGTAGGGGACGACGACCTGGTCCTCCGGATAGGCGCGGTCCACGAGCAGCGCGACCGCCCGCTGCGCCTCGACCGCCGCGCGCACCCGAAACGCGGTGGCCATGGACGAGCCGATGTCGATCGACTCGACGCCGAGCCGCATCCTCAGGCTCAGGCGCATCGCCTCGACATCCGGGTCGAGTTCCGGCTGGCCGACGACGGCCGGCGTCAGCGCGTGGCCGCGCAGCGTCACGGCGCCCATCTCCCAGTTTCCGACGTGTCCGGTCACGAGAAGGAAGCCGCGGCCGTTCTTCCGGACACGGGCCAGCATGGCGGCGTCCGCATCGAACGACGTGATCCTCGGGACGAAGGCCTCGCTCCTAAGCCGCCAGACGTCGATCACAGACTTGCCGTATTCGAAAAAGAGGCGGCGCGCGAGGCGCCGCGCCTCCCGCTCCGGAACGCCGAGCGCGAGGCGGAAGTTCTCGCGGATGCCCTCGAGCGTTTCGCGCATGAGAGTCACCGCGAGGGTGTTTCCGACGAGCGAGATGCCGTGGAGAACCGGCAGCGGCAGCCAGCGGGCGCCGTAGTGGAGCCCCCCGTAGACGACGCGGTTCGACAACCCGTGGGTGACCCATTTCCTGCGGGCGCGCGGCGCGGTCACGGCCGCTTCTGATGGGGCGGCCCGGCGCCCGGCTCGTCCTCGATCACGACCGTATGCGCGTCCGTCACCGCCCGTGCCGCCGTTCGTAGTTTGCGCAGAGGTAGTGGATCCCGGCCATCATGACTTCCTCCCAGGCGGCCTCAACATCCGGAAACCACTCGGGATCGCAGACACGCACGGTCTCGAGCAGGCTGTCCAGCCACAGATCGTACAGGTGAGCGCCGATCGCGAGACCGCCGGCCCCGTGACGGACGGCCACGTCCTCGAGGTACGGGTCCGGCCCCTGCTTGGGGTCTCGCGCGACGAGGAGAAGGTGGTGGAACGACGTGCGGAGCAACTCCTTCTGGCGGGCGAAATCGGCCCCCGCGAACTTCGCGACCACTTCCGGGGAAGAGGCGAGGAAGCTCGCGTAGAACAGGTCGAGGAACTCCGGACGCGCCTCGCAGCGCTTCAGGCTGGCCTCGAAGACGGCGAGCACGATCGGGTTCATTTCTTCCCCCCGAGTCCGGCGGGCCAGTTCAGGACGAGATCGAGAAGGGCGTTGGCCCTCTGGCCCTCGCCCACGACGAGGACCCTCTGGAAGTCGGCTGTAGGGCAGAAGGCCGGCGCCGCCGGGCTCGGGCCGGGCGCGGACACGATGGGCCGTGGGGGACCCACCTCGAGCCCCTCCCCCCGCCCCTCGATGGTCACCGCCTGCACCCTGCCGGCCATGTCGTGGT
>DASVJU010000243.1:0-6865 GCA_036385755.1 Thermoanaerobaculia bacterium | reverse complement strand
TTTGCGACCTGCGCCGGCTCGAGGCCGCGCAGCCTCCGGGTGATCCGTCCGGCCGCGGTCTGGAGGTCGTCGAAAAGCGAATACGCGACGGGCGTCGCCAGAAGCGTGAGAAGGAGGGCGAGCGTCTGTCCGCCCGTGATGACGGAGCCGATCGCGCGGTTCGTGCCCGCGCCCGGGCCGGACGAGACGAGGAGCGGCAGCATGCCCGCCACGAACGCGAGCGTCGTCATGAGGATCGGGCGGAGGCGCTCGCGGCACGCGAGGATGACGGCGGCGTCGCGTTCCATGCCCCTCTCGCGGAGCTGGTTCGAGAACTCGACCTGGAGGATCGAGTTCTTCTTGACGACGCCGAACAGCACGAGGATGCCGAGCGACGTGAAGATGTTCACCGACTGCCCCGCGACGAGGATCGAGACGAGCGCGAACGGCACCGTGAGCGGGAGCGAGAGGAGGATCGTGATGGGGTGCAGCCAGCTCTCGAACTGCGCCGCGAGGATGAGGTACATGAAGATGCCCGAGAGCGCGAAGGCGAGCAGGAAGTTCTGGGCCGCGCGGCCCTGCTCCTTCGACCGCCCGATGAACCGGTACGTGTAGGACGGGTCGAGGTTCATCGCCTTCGCCTCCTTCTGAAGAAGCTCGATCGCGACCTGCGACGAGAAGCCGGGGTTCATGTTCGCGAGGATCGTGACCTGGCGCCGCCGGTTCAGGCGGCGTATCTCCGACGGGCCGACGCCCGTGCGGAACGAGGTCACGTCCTCGAGCGGGACGGCGCCGAGGCGGTTCGAGGGCACGTTGAAGCGCCGGAGGCTCGCCTCGTCGGCGCGGTCGAGCGGCCGCGCCCGAAGGTAGACGTCGTACTGTTCGCCCCCGTCGTCGAACGCGGAGACCTTTTCGCCGCCGACGAGGACGCGGAGCGTGTCGGCCACGTCCGCGACCGAGACGCCCAGATCCGACGCCTTCGAGCGGGCGACCGTCACGCCGAGCTCCGGCTTTCCGAAGATGAGAGACGAGTCCACGTCCACGATGCCGGGGACCTGGGACAGCTTCTTCATGAGCGCGTCCGAGACCTGGGAAAGCTTCGCGAGGTCCGGCCCGTTGACGACGAACATGATCTCGGCGTTCTTCTGGCCGCTCGAGAAGGCGTTGACATACGAGACGTCCGTGCGCAGCTTCGCGTCTGCGAAATGCGGGAGCAGCTCCTTGCGGACCCGGTCCATGACCGTCGTCTGGGCGTCCTTGCGCTTGTCGGCATCCACGAGCTTCACGTAGACGCTTCCCAGATTCGGCGTCTTCGCGTCGTCCGCACCGACGGTGAGGAGGGCATAGGCGACTCCCGGCAGCGTCTTCACTTCCTTGGAGATGCGGTTTCCGATGAGCGCGGTCGCCTCGAGCGACGTTCCCTCGGGCGCGCGGAAGTTCACCTCGAACTGGGACTCGTCGTCGTACGGGAGGAAGTTCTTCGGGACGACCTTGAAGAGAATCGGAACCGTGCAGAGGGACAGGACGCAGACGAGGACGATGACCCACCGGTGGGCCATCGACCACTTCAGCATCACCATGTACGTGCGGTCGATGTAGCTGTAGAAGCCGCGGGATTTGGAGCCTTCCTTCTTTTCTTCTTTCCTCTTCAACAGCCTCGCCGAAAGCATCGGCGTCAGCGAGAAGGAGACGAGGAGCGAGACGAGGATCGCGAACGCCATCGTCAGGCCGAACGAGTTCATGAACCGCCCGACGATGCCGCCCATGAAGGCGACGGGGAGGAAGACGGCCACGAGGGACAGCGTCGTCGCGAGGACCGCGAGCCCGATCTCCTTCGTCGCGTCGATCGCCGCCTGGAACGGCGCGATGTGCTTCTCCTCGATGAAGCGGAAGATGTTTTCGAGGACGACGATCGCGTCGTCGATGACGATCCCCACCGCGAGCGTCAGGGCGAGGAGAGTCAGGACGTTCAGCGTGAAGCCCATCGCATACATGAGCGCGTACGTCGAGATGATGGACGTGGGGATCGCGATGGCGGCGATGAGCGTCGACCGGAGGTTGCCGAGGAAGAGGAGCACGACGAGCGCCGCGAGGAAGCCGCCGAGGACGAGGTGCTCCTTGACGGTGTCGACGGCCGCCTTGATGAACAGCCCCTGGTCCCGGACGATCTCGGTCGTGTAGCCGGCCGGAAGCTGCGGCGCGATCTCGGCGAGTCGCCTCTTCAGCGCGTCGATGACCTCGATCGTGTTCGTGCCGGACTGCTTGCGGATCGAGAGGACGACCGTGGGAACGCCGTCCTTGCTGGCCGCGCGCTCGGCGTCCTCCTCGCTGTCCTCGACGGTCGCGACGTCGCCGATCCGCACGGGCAGCCCGCTCTTCTGCGTGATGAAGATGGCCTCGAATTCCTTCGCGTTCTGGACGCGCCCGTAGACGCGCACCGTCGCCTCGTTCGCGCCTGCCTTCAAGGTCCCGCCGGGGATCTTGACGTTCTGCGTCTGGAGCGCACGCCGCACGTCGACGGCGGAGAGCCCGTAAGCCTTGAGGCGCTCCGTGTCGAGGCGGACGTTGATGCGGCGCGAGCGGCCGCCGAGGATCGTGACCTGGCCGACCCCGTTCACGGACTCGATCTGTCGCCGGAAGACCTTGTCCGCGAACTCGGTCGTCTCGCGCAGCGTGCGGTTGCCCGAGAGCGCGATGGACAGGACGGGGGTCGCGTCGGGATCGAGCTTCTCGACGATGGGCTGGTCGATGTCGCGCGGCAGCTCGGCAAGGACGCGGTTGACCTTGTCGCGGACCTCCTGCGCGGCGACGTCGACGTTCTTCTCGAGGATGAACGTCACGAAGACCTGCGAGATGCCTTCGGAGGACACGGACTGCAGGTCGTCGATGCCCGCGATCGTGTTGATGGACTCCTCGATCTTGTCCGTGACCTCGGTCTCGACCTCCTCGGGCGCGGCGCCCGGCAGACGCGTGATCACCGCGACGGTCGGGAAGTCGATCTTTGGGAAGCGATCGACGCCGAGGCGGGTGTAGCCGACCCCGCCGACGACGACGAGGGCGATGATGAGGACCGACGCGAAGACGGGCCGGCGGACGCAGAGACGGGCGAGGGCCTGCACGGTGTGGTTTCCTTTCGCCGATCAGTTGGGCCGGGCGACTTCGAGGCCGTCGGCGAGCTGGCGGTCGGGATTCACGACGACGCGCTCGCCGGCGGAGAGGCCCGTGCGGACCTCGACGTCGTCGCCGTAGCGGTCGCCGACGGCGACGATGCGCTCGGAGACGCGGTCCTTGCCGAGGACGAAGGAATGCGACACGCCCGAGTCCGTGACGACGGCGGCGGCCGGGACGAGAAGCGTCGCGTCCTTTTTCGGGAGCTCGACGCGGGCCGTGACGAAGAGCCCGGGTTTCAGGATCCGTTCGGGATTCGGGACCATCGCCTCGACGACGAGCGTCCGGGCCTCGGACCTGAGCGACGGCCCGATGTAGCGGACCGTCGCCTCGAAGGCGCGATCCGGGAAGGACTGGACGTTCAAACGGGCCTTCTGGCCCACCCGGATGGAGGGGACCGCGATCTCGGGGATCGCGAGCTCGGCCCTCAGTGGGTCGATCTTCACGAGGCCGCAGATCGCCTGGCCGCGCTTCACGAACGCGCCCGGCGAGATCTTCTTCTCGGTCACGACGCCCGCGAACGGCGCGCGAATCACGCAGTCGGTGAAGGCCTTCTCGGCGAGGGCGAGCGACGAGCGGCTGAGGTCGCGGTCGGTTTCCTTCCGCTGATTCTCGGACTTCGCGACGACCTGCTTCTGCCGCAGCTCGGCGTACCTTGTGGATTCGGATTCGGCCCACGCGAGGCTTGCCCGCGCCTGGTCGAGCTGCGCTTTCGCCTCGCGGTCGTCGAGGGTCGCGAGGACCGTGCCCTTCTCGACGTAGGTCCCGCGCTCCACGCGGACGGTCGCGACGTTTCCGTCGCGCTCGGAGGCGACGTCCGCCGATTCGTCGGCGGTGAGGGCGCCCGTGACCTCGAGGATGCGCGGAAGAACACGGCTCTCCACGGTGGCGGCCCGGACGGAGATCGGCGCGGGCGTCGGCGCGGACGCCGTCGCGCGCCCGTTCGCATTGCGCGAGCAGCCGGCGGCGGCAAAAGCGGCGAGAGCAGCGAGGGCGGCGAGAGAGGCCGTGAGGAAAGGAGCGGCGTTCCTTCGGGCCATGTTCACTTTCCCCCTTCGACTTTGACGGCCGGAGCGTCGCCTGCGATCTCGATGTGGCGCTCGTCGAGAAGGACCCCCGTGGAACGCGCGAAGTCGGTCAGGGCTCTGCGGTAATCGGTGAGCGCGGCGGTCTCGGTGAGAGCGGCCTGCGCGAGCTCGTTCTGGCGGGTGAGGACGAAGAAGTTCGTCGAGAGGCCGACGCCATAACGCTCCTGCTCGGCGTGGAGCTGCGTCTCGGCGGCCTCGCGTCCCGCCTTCGCGGCCTCGATGCGCGCGGCCGCGGTCTCGAGCGTCAGCGCGGCGTTGCGCACCTCGACGGCGACGCGCTGCTTCTGCTGGGAGAGCGTCGTCTCGGCCTGGCTCTTCTGCGCCTTCGCGATGGCGGCGTCGCCGCGGGCGGCGCGGTTCAGGATCGGCACGCCGATGGAGACGCCGATCGACGCGTCGGGGAAACGCCCCTCGCCGATCGTGCCCAAAGAGCGCCCGAGGCCGCCGTTCAGCGCGTCCGGCACGACGACGGGCTGCCCCGTGAAGCCGATCGCGGGCGCGTTCGGGCTCAGGTCGCCCGCGAGGCCGCGGCGCCCGTACGAGGCCACGAGATCGACCTGCGGAAGGATCCGGCTTCTCGCGAAGTCGACGTCCACGGCGCGCTCGGCCACGCGAGCCGAGGCCTCGGCGATCTCGGGCCGGCGGGCGTCGGCTCTTTTCAGCGCGGCCGCGAGGTCGACGGGCCGGATGTCGGTCTCCGGCGCGTCGGTCGGCAACAGCGGCTGGTTCCAAACGGCGTCGTTCTCGTTGTCGAGGAGGAGAAGCTTGAGGAGGAGCTCGGCCCGGCGCGCGGCTTCCTGCGACGCGTAGAGGTCGCCCTTGCGGCGCTCGAGCTCGGCGACCGGCTGCGCGATCTCGGACTCGGCGAGCGTTCCGACGTCGATCTTCGTCTTCGTGTCGTCGCGCTGGTCCCCGGCGAGCTTCACGCTCGCCTCGCGCACGAGGACGTCGCGCCGGGCCGCGACGAGCGACCAGTACGCGCGCTCGACGGAGGCCACGGTGTCGGTCACGGTGCGGCGCAGGCTGGCCGATCCACGCTCGCGGTCGATTCGCGCGATGCGCAGCGCCCGCCGCGCCGGATCGAGCGAAAGCCCCTGGAGGAGCGGCTGGCGCAGGTCGATGCCGACCGCCGTGCTCCAGGCCGGAGACAGGACCGTGAAGAGGGAGTTCGTGAGGTCCCGCGAGCCGGACGCGGACACGTTCACGACGCCGCCCGTCGGGAGGAGCTGGCCGATGCTCGCCGACGTCGAGAAGCCTTCTGCCGACGGCGAGATCTCGGTCGCGGGCGCCCCGGAGAGGAGCGAATTCACGGGATCCGTGTGGTTGCGGTAACGCGCGTCGAGGTGGAAGGAGGGATCGTACGAGCCTTCGGCCCGCAGGACCGTCGCGTTCGTGATCCGGAACGCGTCGCGCTCGAAAGCGATGTCGTGGTTGCGGGCGAGCGCGCGCGCCGTCGCGTCGGCGAGCGAAAGCGGGACGCCGGCGGCCTCCTCGGGCGCGCCGGCCACCTGCGCCGCGAGGGGAAACGCGAGAAGCGAGAGGGTCAGGGCGAGGACCTTTCGGATCACGAAGGTCTCCTTTCGGCGTCCGGGCTCGTTTCGAGGTTCCCTCTCGGCGCCTCGTTCGGGCGCAGGCTCGCCTTCTGGAGGCGGGGGTCGATGGTTTCGGCGAGGCGCTCGAAGAGCGCTCCGTTCGTCGCGAGAAGAGCGTCGCGCTCGGCCTTCGTCAGCTCTACGCCGCAGGCGGCGAGCCTGCCGAGAGTCCCCTGCGGATCCCGCCGGAATTCCTGGCGCAGCTCCTCGTCGGTCGCGAGCCTTCCAAAGATCATCTCCACGCATTTCTGGGACATGGCGTTCGAGTCTCCCGGGTGCGGCCCTTCACACACCATGCCAGTCTCTTCGAGTTGCGTCCGAAGAGCACCGAAGATTTTCTTAGAAGGTAATTTAGCGGAATGCGGCGGCTGTTCGTGGCGAGGTAAGCATCGGCTAGCGGCAGAGCGCGCTATGCGGGGAAATCGACACTTTGAGCTTGGCCGGCCGCACGAAGCGCGAGGGTCTTCAGCAAGATCTTCAATCCCCGGCGATCCGATTCATTTCCCCGGCGAGCCTGAAATCGAGCTCCGTGATGCCGCCCGCGTCGTGTGTCGAGAGGTCCACCGTTACCTTGTTCCACGCGTTCGACCAGTCCGGGTGGTGATTGAGCTTCTCGGCGGCGAGCGCGGCGCGCGCCATGAAGGCGAACGCCTCCGAGAAGTCGGCGAACGTGAACGTGCGGTGGAGCTTTCCCTTCGTGCGTTTCCAGCCGGGAAGCGTGGCGAGCCGGGCGTCGACGTCTTTCGCAGATAGTCTGGCGGAGCGTTTCATGGATGCATTCTGCCTCGTATCATTCCCCGTCCGGAACAATCGGAGGAATCTGCATGCGGATCGGAAGGACAATCGGATTTCTCGTTCTCGCCCTCCTGGGGGCGGCGCTCGTCTGGCTGGCGGCTGGATCGCTCAAGGCCGCGCGCCGCGAACGGGCGGCGGAGGCCGGGTGGGAGGCGTCGTTCGGATCCCTCGGGCTCCTGTCGGAGCGGTACCCGGCGCATCCCACGAACGAGACGGCGCACGCCATCGAGGACGCGGGGCGGA
>DASVJU010000242.1:0-9789 GCA_036385755.1 Thermoanaerobaculia bacterium | reverse complement strand
CTGATAGAAGACGATGCCCATGGAGAAGAGATCGGACCGCTCGTCGAGGGGGTTGCCGAGAGCCTGTTCCGGCGACAGGTAGTCGAGCGTGCCGACGATCATCCCTTCGCCTGTCTGGCGGTGCACCCGCGACGTGTCGCGCGCGCCCTCCGAGAGGATCTTGCTGAGCCCGAAGTCGAGAACCTTCACGTGACCGTCGGGCGCGAGCATGAGGTTCGACGGCGTGATGTCCCGGTGCAGGATGCGGCTCTGATGCGCCACCTTCAGGCCCTCCAGAGCCTGGATCGTGATGTCGAGGCATTCGGTGACCGAGAGCCGCAGCCTGTCCATGATCTCGTCCAAGCCCTCGCCCTGGAGGTATTCCAGGACGAGGTAAAGGGCTCCTCCCGGGAACCCCGTGTCGCGCGCGTCCGTCGTCGCGAGGTCGTGGATCGTGATGACGTTCGGGTGGTTCAGCGCCGCGACGGCGCGCGCTTCGTTCATGAAACGCCCGCGCATCTTCGCGTCGCTCTGGAGGGCGGCCGGGAGGATCTTGATGGCGACCTGGCGGCCCAGAGCCGAATCCGACGCGAGGAAGACCTCTCCCATCCCGCCCCGGCCGAGCAGGCGGAGGATCTCGTACCGGCCGATGCTCTTGGGAAGTGGTTCCGCGGCCACCGCGCGGCAAGTATAGGGATACGGGCGCCGGTCAGGCCGGCGGGGGGGCCGCCGGATCGAGCGCCATGAGGATCGTCAGAATGCTCCCCTGGTCGCGCGTCGCCGTCGGGAGGCCCGTGCGCTCGAAAACACGCAGCATGCGCTCGTTGTTTTTCAGGACCTCGGCCTCGAAGACCGTGATTCCCCGGGCGCGCGCGAGCGCGGCGAGACGCCGGAAGAGGAGGCTGCCCAGACCGCGCCCCTGAAAGTCGTCGGCCACCGTGAAGGCGACTTCCGCGTGGCCCGGACGGTCGGCGAGGCACTCCCATCGCGCGACGCCCACGATGGCTCCCGCCGCCTCGGCGACGACGGCATAGCGTCTTTCGTAGTCGACGTGCGTGAGGTAGGCGACCTTCCCCGCGTCCTTGTCGGGCACCGCGAAGAAGCGGAAGTAGAGGCTTTCGGGCGAGAGGCGGTCGTAGAGCGCGAGAAGGCCCGCTTCGTCGGCGTCCCGGATCGGACGCAGGTGTACCGCCGTGCCGTCCTTGAGGGCGACGTCCTGCTCGTCCCCGGCGGGGTAAGCCCCGCTCGTGCGGGTCCCGCCCCCCGATTCTTCCCGGACCGTTCGAACCAACAAGGCCTCCTGGAGCCGCCGCGCCTCCCATGATTTCACGGAGCCGCGCCGGGCTTTTCTTCGGCTTCGAAAGACGATACAACGCGCCGTCGGCGCGAGGAAACGGGGGACTGCACATGAAACTCATCACCACGATCATCCGCCCCGAGAAGCTCGCGGACGTGAAGGCCGAGTTGTTTCGCGCGGGCGTGACGGGAATCTCCCTGTCGCGCGTGCAGGGGCACGGTGGCGAGCACGAAACGGTCGAGCAGTATCGCGGGACGACGCTCGTCTTCGAGTTCGTCGAGAAGGTCCGCATCGACATCGCCGTCTCCGAGCCGTTCGTCGAGGCCACGGTCGCGGCCATCATCGCGGGCGCCCGCACCGGCGAGGTCGGTGACGGCAAGATCTTCGTACAGCCGCTCGACCGCGTGATCCGGATCCGGACGGGCGAGCAGGACGTCCAGGCCCTGACGCCGGTCTCGGCGGGCGAGGTCCAGGCGCGCGCGATCCGCGTCGCGAAGGGAGACCCCGGGTGAACGGCGCCGCTCTCCCCGCGATCAACGCCGGCGACACCGCATGGCTCCTCGGCTCTGCCGCGCTCGTCTTCGTCATGAACCCGGGGTTGGCTTTCTTCTACAGCGGCCTCGTGCGGCGGAAGAACACGCTCAACACGCTCATGATGACGTACGTTGCGATGGGCACGGGAGCCCTCGTCTGGATGGCGGCGGGCTACTCGCTCGCGTTCGCGCCCGGCTCGGCATTCCTCGGCGGTCTGAGGTGGGTCGGCCTCTCCGGGGTCGGCGCGGCGCCCGAGCCCGCCTACGCCGCCACGGTTCCGCACCTCGCGTTTTTCGTCTTTCAGGGCATGTTCGCGACGATCACTCCCGCGCTCATCTCGGGCGCCATCGTCGAGCGGATGAGCTTCCGCGCTTACGTCCTCTTCATCGGCCTCTGGAGTCTCGTCGTCTACGCCCCGGTTGCGCACTGGGTCTGGAGCACGGGCGGATTCCTGCGCGGATGGGGCGCCCTGGACTTCGCCGGAGGCACGGTCGTGCACGTCACGGCCGGAACGGCCGCGCTCGTCGCCGCGCGGGTGCTCGGCGCGCGGCGGGACCACAAGCGCATCGCGCTGATCCCGCACAACGTCCCGTACGTGCTCCTCGGCTCGGGTCTGTTGTGGTTCGGGTGGTTCGGCTTCAACGCCGGATCGGCGCTCGCCGCGAACGGCATCGCGTCGCTCGCCTTCGTCACGACGAATGCCGGGGCGGCGGCGGCCCTTCTCACCTGGCTCCTACTCGAGAATCATTTCGGCGGCCACGCGACGGCGGTCGGCGCTGCGACAGGAGCGGTCGTCGGGCTCGTCGGCATCACGCCGGGGGCCGGCTTCGTGTCGCCGCTCGCCGCGGTCGCGATCGGAGCGCTCACGGCCCTCGCGAGCTTCACGGCCCTGCGCCTCCGCGCGCGCACGTCCCTCGACGACACGCTCGACGTCTTCGCGTGCCATGGAATCGGCGGGATCACGGGTTCGATCCTGACCGGCGTCTTCGCCTCGAAGGCGGCGAACCCGGACGGCGGCAACGGGCTCCTCGCGGGAGGCGCGGCACTGCTCGGCGTTCAGATCGGCGCCGTCGCGGTCGTGTTTCTCTACACCGCGGCGGCGACGACGGCAGTTCTTTACCTCGTCAAGGCCGTGACGCCGCTTCGGGTCGAGCTTCGCGCCGAGCTGGAAGGTCTCGACCGCCAGGTGCACGGGGAAGAGGCGTATCGCGGGGGCAGCGCGGCGGGCGGGCTCGGAGAGTCGGTCATCCTCTTGCCGTCCGAACGCGTCCCGGAAAGCGAGAGGGTCTAGGGCCTCGAAGGGCTCAGGGCGCGGCCGCCCGTCCCGTCAGCGCCGCGAGGCGCCGAAGGCGCCCGGCGCGTTCGGGCGAGAACGCGTCCTTCGCGGCGCGCCAGTCCCAGTTCTGGCCCGTTCGTCCAGGCACGTTCATCCGGCCCTCCGCTCCGAGGTCGAGGATGTCCTGCATGGGCACGATCGCGCGCTCTGCGACGGAAGCGTACGCGGCGCGGATGAGATCCCAGGCCGGGTCCTCTGCGGCCGTACCGAAGTAGTCGCGAAATCGCGTCTTGCTGTCTTCGTCCAGCGCGGCGAACCAGGCGCGGGTCGTGTCGTTGTCGTGCGTGCCCGTGTAGACGACGCTGTTGGAGACGTGGTGGTGCGGCAGGTGCTCGCTGTCGAGCTCGCCGAAGGCGAACTGCAGCACTTTCATGCCCGGAAGCCCGAGGACCTCGAGGAGGCGCCTCACCTCGTCGGTGAGGAGGCCGAGATCCTCGGCCACGAGCGCGACGTCTCCGAGCGCGTGCTGGATGGCCATGAAGAGCATGAGGCCCGGTCCGTTCACCCAGCGCCCTTCGCGCGCGGTCGCGGCGCTGGCGGGCACTTCCCAATAGGCTGAAAAACCGCGGAAATGGTCGAGGCGCACCGCGTCCGCGAGCCGGAGATTGAGGCGGATCCGCTCGATCCACCAGTCGTATCCCTCGTCGGCGAGGACGTCCCAGCGGTAGAGGGGATGCCCCCAGAGCTGGCCGTCCGCGCTGAAATCGTCCGGCGGAACGCCCGCAACCGAGGTGGGCCGCCCGTCTTCGCCGAGAGCGAACAGCCGGCGATGCGCCCAGACGTCGGCGCTGTCCCCCGCGACGTAGATGGGCAGGTCCCCGAGGATCGAGATGCCGCGCGCGTTCGCTTCGGCCTTGACCCGTTGCCACTGCCGGAAGAAGAGGAACTGCACATAGCCGTGGAAGGCGATTTCCCCGGCGAGCTCGGCCCGTGCTGCGACGAGGGCGGCCTCCTCGCGGCGCGCGAGGGCGGGGTCCCACTCGATCCAGGGCCGCGCCTCGTTCCTCTCGCGAAGGGCGGCAAAGAGCGCCCAATCCGCGAGCCATGCGGACTGCGACGGGGCGTTCGTGAAGCGTGCGATCTCTCCGTCGATCTTTCCGCCGAGGGAGCGCGCGTGGCGAAACGATGCTTCGAGGAGGCGCCGGCGGAACGGCACGACGCGCTCCCAGTCGACGCGGCCTTCCGGGAAATCCGGGGCGCCGTCGAGGGCGGCGGCCGGCAGGAGACCCTCCTCGACGAGCCACTCGGGCGAGACGAGGAGCGGATCGCCCGCGAAGGCGGAGAGGCCGTCATATGGGGAATGGTGGGGACCGGTCGGACCCGGGGGCAGGACCTGCCAGAGCCTCAGCCCCGCCTGCGACGCCCAGTCGAGAAAGGCGTCGGCGGCCGGCCCCAGATCCCCCACGCCGAAGCGTGACGGAAGGGACGTCGGGTGCAGAAGCACGCCGGCTTGACGCGGTGAACGGACCATCCGTGGAATGCTATCGCGCCCGGCTCACCGGCCCATGCCGGCCTCGTGGTCGAGAATCCGGAGGGTCTTGCCATAGATCGCCTCGACCTCCTCGCGCGTGTTCCCGATGGCCGTCATTCCGAGCTTGCCGTATTCCGAGAGCGCGCCGATGAGATGAAAGAGCACGCCCGACTCGGAGTTGTGGCTATAGTGGAGGGAGTTGATCGTGACGATCTCGATGAGATCTTCGGGTAGGAGACCGCGAAACGTGTCCGAGCGGAGGTTGTCCGTCGCGCGGTAGAACTTCGGTGAGCCGCGCGGCGAATGGAAGAGACCGGTCCCTGCGTCGAGCTGCCCGCCCGTGAGGAACTGGAGCGCGAGGTACGGGTGCGTCGTCCCTCCCATGCGGAGGTTGATCTCGAGGGCCCAGGCCTTCCAGGGAAGAGAATCGTCGTCCCGCGTCACGAGGAAGTCGACCGCGAACCGGCTCACGACGCCCTTCGCGGCGAGGACCTTGCCGATGCGCATGGCGGCGTCGTGGATGAGCATCCGGTAGTCGTCTGCGGCCGGAAAGAGGCAGCCGAGGAAGACCTGACCGCTCGGACCTCCCAGGATCTGATCGTGCGTGGAGATCGGGATCACGTCCCCGTGCGGATCGCCTCGGAGCTGGACGCTCGGGGACATCTTGTGGGGCGCCTCGAGAAACTCTTCGACGATGCCGCCCATCCTCTGGAACTTGCCGTGGTAATCGTCCCAGGTCTCCCACGGCACCGAAAACTCCACGTTCGGAAGCGTCGCGTGGACGGCCTCGCCGACGCCCCCCGTCGCCGGGTAGCGAAAGACCGCGTTGCCTTCGCCCGAGAAGCTGTCGTTCAGCTTCACGACCGCGTGGCGGAGGGCTGGGTTTCGCTCCTTGAGCGCGACGAGCGCTCCCTCGATGTCGCGATCGTCCCTGAGATCCTCGAAGCCGTCCGGCACCGCGACGCCGGCTTCGCGGAAGACCTTTCGGCTTCCGGACTTCGTCCCATACGCGTTGAGGGCGGGGTCGACGCCGTTCAGCGGCACCCCGAGGAGAACGGCGAGCTTTCGCTCGAGCGGCGTCGAGTTGAAGACGGTCAGGTACGCGCGCGCGCGATCGGAGATCCCTTGCCGGATGCGCTCGATGAGGCGCGGCCGTTCCAGGATCTTCTCCGTGAGCGAACGGGGCGAGGCGTCATGGGCGCAGAGGAGCGTGAGCCGGCTGCGCGCATGGCTCGCCGGAATGCCGACCAGGAGCTGGAAGTAATACTCGAGGACGAGGGGATGAACGGGCTGGGACGTCACGAAGACCACGCGCGCCCTCGGATTGCGCAGCCGGATGAGAAGGAACAGGAGCCTTTCCTCGTAGAAGCTGGCGCCCTCGAGCTTCTTCATCTCCCCCTGGTCCAGCGTGAGCGAGGGCACCACGACGGAGGTGTGGGGCTGATCGTCGCGCCCGGAGATCGAATCCCAGACTTCGGCCAGGCGCGGCTTCAGGATCTCGAATTCGGCCAGTTCCTGCTCGAGCGTGAGGGCGGAAGCGAATGGTGGTCGGGGGATCACGTTGGATCCATTCTAAAGGCCCCTCGCGAGGGCTCCCGTCCGAGGCATGTTTCTTGAGTACGAAGGACTGAATTCAGGTTGCGAGAGAGCATGCGGAAACGCCGGGGATTCACGCTCATCGAGCTTCTGATCGTCGTGGCGATCATCGGCATCATTGCCGCCATCGCGCTCGTGAACATGTTCAGCGCGATCCAGCGCGCGAAGCAGAAACGTGCGATGGGCGACATGAAGTCGATCGCGACCGCCCTCGAGGCGTACGCCACGGACCGGAACGTCTATCCGGCCGCGGCGGCGCTCGCGCTGCCGTCGGGGCTTTCGCTGCCGACCAGCACGGTCGGGGCGATCTCCGGTTCGCTCAACCCGACGTACATCCGGGCGGTGCCGCTCGTGGACAGCTGGAGCTCGTTTTTTCTCTACGGAACGAATGACTCGAAGAACGAATTCATCCTCTCCTCCACGGGTGCGGACGGCGTTCCGGAAACGACTCCCGTGGGCGGCGCGACGACGAGTTTCAATGCCGACATCATCCTCGTGGACGGGACGTTCGTGCAGTTTCCCGAGGGCGCGCAGCGATGATCAGAGGCCGCCGCGGCCCGACAAACCGTGGCCCGTCGTTCCCGCCTCCTCCGACAAAAATTCGTCGTGGCAACGTTGTTTTCGGCCGAATTCCGCCCGAACGAGGCCGATTCGGCCCCGAGCGCTTCCGGCACGCGTCTTGAAAGCAGTTCATGGGTTAGGAGGCTTATTTCCATGAAGAAGAGGACCAACAAGGGCTTCACTCTTATCGAGCTTTTGATCGTCGTCGCGATCATCGGCATCATCGTCGCGATCGCCATTCCGAACCTGCTCAACGCCATTCAGCGCGCCAAGCAGAAGAGGACGATGGCCGACATGCGGTCCGCGGGCACGGCTGCCGAGGCGTACGCCGTCGACTTCAACCACTACCCGGCGGCGGCTGCACTGCCTCCCATGACGTGGCCCTCGGGTCTCAGCATGCCGACGTCGTCGTTCGGCGCCATTGGAGCCGGGTTCAACAAACAGATCGCGCCGACCTACATCCGCCTTCTGCCTCTCTACGACGGCTGGGCGTCGTACTTCCTCTACAAGGGCGCCGGCCAGAACTACGCGATCGCGTCCCTCGGCAGAGACGGCACATCCCAGGGAATCGAGCCCAACAGCTGCGAGACGACGAACTTCAACAACGACATCATCTTCATCGACGGCCAGTTCGCCCAGTACCCCGCGGGCGGACAGAACTAGACTTCTCCCACTCTGTCTTGGATCCAGGAGCCCCCTCGCGGGGGCTCTTTGTTTTCCGGGCCTAGAATCGGTCCGGTGCAAGGCCGCGGGACGACGGGACGGACGGCGCTCCTGGGCGGCGCCCTGGGGCTCGCGTTCGCGGCGGTCTTTCTGGCGCCGAGCGTGCTTTCGGGCGGCGTGCCCGCGCGCGGAGACCTTGCCGATTTCTTCTGGCCGATGAAGGCGTACACGGCCGCGCGCTGGGCCTCCGGCCTGCCGCTCTGGAATCCGCTGTCCGGGTGTGGAGAGCCGTGGCTCGCTCAGCTCCAGACCGGAGTCCTCTACCCGGGGAACCTTCCGTTCTTTCTTCCGGGCATCGGCGGGCCTCTCCTGAGCATCGCCCTCCATCTCGCGATCGCCTCGTCCGGGATGGCGGCGTGGCTCTTCGGCCTTGGCGCCTCCCGCGGTGGGGCGCTGCTCGGCGCGGCGGTGTACGCCGGGGGCGGAGCGTTCCTGTCGCTCGCGCTCGTGTTCAACAACTTCGAGACGGCGGCGTTCCTGCCCTGGCTCTTCGTCGCGGCGCGCCACGCGGCAGGGGGCGGCTCGCCCGCGGGTCTCGCGGTTGCGTTCGCTCTGTCGTTTCTCGGGGGAGAGCCTTCCATCGCGGTCGCGGGAGCGGCGGGGGCGACGGCCCTCGCGCTCTTCACGCGGCGCGAGGAACCGGCCGAGGGGATCCATGCGGGCAGGGCGTTCCCGCGACTCGCGGGAGGGCTCCTCCTCGGTGCGGGTCTCGCGGCCGCCGCGGCGCTTCCCTTTCTCGACTACGTCGCATCCTCCGGCCGGTTCGCCGGCGTGACGCGCGCCGAGGCGCTCGCGCGTCCCGTCGGATCGTCGGATCTTCTCGATCTCGCCCTGCCGCCGCCGGACGCGCTGACGCGCCATCCGGCGCCGGGGCGGGGCGGCTACCTCGCGACGCTCGCGCTCTCCCCGCTCGTGCTCGTCCTCGCGGCGGGGGCGGGTGCGGGGCTGGCGGCGCGCCCGCGGCTTCTCGCGGGTCTCGCGTTTCTCGCGGTGCTCGGCCTCGTCCTCGCGGTCGGGGCGCGCGGCGGGCTTCTCCCGATCCTCTGGGACCTGGGAATCGTGCGGGGCGTCCGGTTCCCCGCGCGCTGGTTCGTTCTCACGCAGTTCGCCCTCGCGGGTCTCGCGGGCGCGGGCCTCGACGGCTGGCGATACGGAAGGCTGTTCGCGTGGCCGAAGGGCCGTGAACCGGAAGACGGCGACCGGGCCTCGGCGCCTGCCGCGACACGGCTCGTGCCCCTCGTCGTCCTCAGCGTGATCACGCTCGCGCTTCTGGCTGCGGGACTCCTGGCCGGCCGCGCGACGGGCACCGCGGCCTGGGCCGCGCTCCTTGCGGTGGCGGTGGGTGGAGTCTTGCTCGCGTCCGTCCGCATGATCGGGCGGCCGGCTCCCGCGCGGTCGGGCGCCATCTTCATCGCGCTCGTGGCGCTTCCTCTCCTCGGCGCGACGGCCGGTCTCTTCGCGCCCGCGAGACTCGCGGGTCTGTCACCCGTCCTGGCGGGACTGGCCGGCGCGCCGGGCCGTTTCTTTCCCGTCGTGTCGGACGGGGCGGCGCTCGCGGCGGTCGCCCGCGAGGCCGGCGGCGAGTGGGGAGGCGCAACGGCGGCGCGGGCGCGGGCGGCCCTTTCGGGCTACACGAACCTGTCCCTCGGCCTCTCCTCTGCGGCGTCGCCGTCGCCCATCGGGAACCCGTGGCTGAGGCGCCTCCTCGGCGCCGCGCTCTCGGGAGGAAACGCGGGAACGATTCTCTCGCTCGCGGACGTGCGGCACATCGTGTCGCCGTTTCCGACGGCGATTCCCGGGGCCCGGCTCGAGCGGCAGGCCGGTGGCATCTTTCTCTACGGCCTCTCGCGTGCGGCGGGGCGCGTCTTCTTCGCGCGGTCGGCGCGCGAGGCGGATGACGCCGCGGCATTCCATGCCCTCGCCGCGCCGGACTTCGACCCGGAGGCCGCCGCCCTCCTCGCTCCTCCCGCCGGGCCCCTTCCGCCCGCGCGCGAGGGCAGGACCTTCTCGGTCGCGCGCGTCGTATCGGACGCGCCCGAGCTCCTGACCGTCGACGCGGAGGCGTCGGAGGCGGGCTTCCTCGTCCTCACCCGCGCATACGATCGCGGCTGGAAGGCGTTCGTGGACGGGCACAGCGTCCCGCTCCGCCGCGCGGATCTCGCCCTTTCGGCGGTGCTCCTGCCGGGGGGCGCCCACCGCCTCGAGCTCGTCTATCGCCCGCTCGCCTTCCGCGCGGGCGCGGCGATTTCGATCGCGCCGCTCGTCGTGCTTGCCGGCCTCGTTCTCGCGGGG
>DASVJU010000241.1:0-7469 GCA_036385755.1 Thermoanaerobaculia bacterium | reverse complement strand
GATTCCCACGAGGCGACGAGGCGCCTCATCTACACTAGACTCAGACCTCTACGGTCTCGTTGCGATGTCTACCGCGGCCGCTCTTCGTCTGAAGATCCAGGAGCTCCGGGAAGACGTGTGCGCCGAGGGAGAAGCTCTCCTCGCGCGTTGGGAGCCGTGGATCCTGCGGCGCGATTTCGCCTTCAGCGCCCGAAACCTCGCCCACTACCTCGCGCTACGGCGGCGCGACCTGAGGCGTCTCCAGGAGGCCCTGATGCCGTGGGGGCTCTCGTCGCTCGGCCGGAGCGAGTCGCGCGTTCTGCCCACGCTCGACGGTGTGCTCGCGAGCCTCGATTCGCTCTGCCGCGAGGAGACTCCAGGCGTCGAGCACCCGGACGAGCGTACGTACTTTCGCGGGCTGCGCTTTCTCGCATACAGGGCTTCCCGCACTCTCGGCCCCGAGCCCACCGATCGTCACGTGCGCGTCATGGTGACGCTGCCCCCCGAAGCCGCTTCGGACTACGGTTTCGTGCGGGATCTGCTCTCACAAGGCGCAACGTGTTTTCGAATCAACTGCGCGCACGGGGGAGCCGCGGAGTGGGAGGCGATGGCCGGTCACGTCCGGCGAGCCGAGAGGGATTGCGGCAGACCTGCCCGGATCCTCATGGACCTCGCCGGACCGAAGATGCGGATCGGCGCCGTCAGCGAGACGCTGCGACTCGAGAAGGGGCTTCGGTTCGTCCTGACACGCGAGGCTCCCTTGGCGGGAGCGCAGCCCGCCGAAGCAAGCTGCGCCGAACCAGGGATCGTCGACGCGCTGAAGGTCGGCGAACGCGTGATGATCGACGACGGAAGCGCATCCGCCCTGGTCATGGGCCTCGTCTCGAGAGGCGTCCTCGTCGAAGTCATCCGCAGCAAGGGCAAGAAGCTCAAGCCGGAAAAGGGTCTGAACTTCCCGGACTCCGATCTCAGCGTGCACCCCCTGACGGAGAAGGACCGCACTGACCTCGACACCGCCGTGTGTCTCGCGGACCTGATCGGCTACTCGTTCGTCCAGACGGCCGAGGACATCGGCGTCCTTCAGGAGGAGCTGCGCCTCCGGCTTCCCGCAACCTGGCGGAAGATGGGAATCATCGCGAAGATCGAGACGCCGGGCGCCGTGCGGAACCTGCCGGACATCATCGTGCGCGCGGCGGGCGCCCAGCCCTTCGGGGTCATGATCGCGCGCGGCGATCTGGCGGTGGAGCTCGGATTCGTGCGGATCGCCGAGATCCAGGAGGAGCTGCTCTGGCTC
Source organism: Thermoanaerobaculia bacterium (assembly GCA_036385755.1). GTDB lineage: Bacteria > Acidobacteriota > Thermoanaerobaculia > UBA5066 > UBA5066 > Fen-183. Next base: position 6,196 of record DASVJU010000241.1, on the reverse strand, counting down.
TGCGAGGCGGCGCACGTTCCCGTCATCTGGGCGACTCAGGTCCTGGAGGGTTTCGTGAAGAAGGGAATTCCCACGCGCGCGGAGATGACGGACGCCGCGATGGGGAACCGCGCCGAGTGCGTGATGCTCAACAAGGGGCCCTACCTCGCCGACGCGGTGACCGTCCTCGGGCGCGTTCTTTCCCGAATGCAGGACCACCAGTACAAGAAGACACCGCAGCTCAGGGCCCTGCGGTCCTGGCGCTGACATGGAGGAAGGCGGCGGATCGAGAGCTTCCGAAGGACGCGCTCCCTGACGACCTAGAGTCGCGCGTCCATCCGGCGGAGGCGGTCGGCCATGATTCTCATGACCTGCAGCGCGAACATCGGCGTCTGCTGCACGAGGAAGTTGAATCGTTCCGCGTCGACCGGCACCACGACGCAATCGGTCTTCGCGATCGCCGTGGCGCTCCGGCGACTGGTGTCGATGAGCGACATCTCACCGAAGATGCCGCCGGGCCCGACCGCTTCCACGTGGGCGCCGTGAACGAGGATCTCCACGTGGCCTTCCTTCACGCCGTACATCCGGCCGCCGCCTTCGCTGCCCTCTTCGAAGATGCGGTGCCCCGCCGCGTAAGTCTCGACGTCGCTCGCGTTCCGGAAGAGTTCAATCGACACAGTCATACGCGTTCCTCCGCGCCAGACTCTAACGAAAAGCGAGAGAAAAAAGGGCCCCCGGGATCGCCCGGGGGCGGAGGAGGAAGGAGTCGCGTGGCGCGCTGTGCGGTGGTTCGGCCGGGAGTGTGCGCAACGAAGATCAAGCGGAGCGGGAGATCGCGTAAACAATCCGTAAAGACGCGTTCATCAAATCTTCACCCGGGCCGCATCGTGCCTTCATCTCCTTTCGCGAGACTCCGCGACGAAGAAGGAGGAGATTGTCATGCGAATGCAGACGACCCTGGCCCGGCGCCTGACCCTCGGGTTCGCGATCTGCGCCCTCGGACTCGCGCTCTCGCCCACCGCTTTGACCCAGGTGACGAAGGCCGAGGGCTACGTGCCCCCGGACGACAAGCCTGCGGTCAAGCTCGGGTTCACGCTGTTCACGGACTACACGTACACGGACTCGCCTACGGCGAAGAATGCCGACGGGAGCGAATACAACCCGAACGCGTTCAACGTCTCGCGCGCGTACATCAACATCACCGGCCAGCTCCACCACCTGCTTTCGTTCCGCATCACGCCCGACATCACGCGCGAAACCGGCACGGGCAGCTCATTGAACGGGAGCTACACGTTCCGCCTCAAGTACGGATTCGGCCAGTTCAACATGGACGACTGGCTGCCGAAGGGCTCCTGGGCCCGTCTCGGCCTCCAGCAGACGCCGTACATCGACTACGCGGAGGGCATCTACCGTTACCGTTTCCAGAGCGCGATCATGGTCGACCGCGACGGCTTTCTGACGTCCTCCGACCTCGGACTCTCCAGCCACGTCAGCTTCCCGGACAACTACGGCGACGTCCACGTCGGCATTTACAACGGCGAGGGGTACAGCAAGGCAGAGGCGAACGACCAGAAGGGCTTCCAGGTTCGCGCCTCGCTTCGTCCGCTGGCGAGCGTCGCCGTCGCGAAGGGCTGGCGGATCACCGGCTACTGGAACACGGACCACGTCGCGAAGGACCAGAAAAGAAACCGGTGGGTCGTCGACAGCACGTTCGAGCACCCGTACGTGAACCTCGGCGTGACGTACGTCGAGGCGACGAACCAGACCTCGCCCGGCGCGGCCGAGGTCAAACCGCGCGACTTCTCGGTCTGGGTCACGCCCAGGACTCCGTTCGGTCTCGAGGCCCTGATCCGTTACGACGAGCTCAAGCCCAACAAGGATCTCGACCAGAAACAGAAGCGAACGATCGTGGGCGTCGCCTACTGGTTCAACTTCGGTCACGGAATCGTCTCGGCCCTCATGGCGGATTACACCCAGGAGAAGTTCGACAACTTCACGCCCGCGAAAGCGGACAACAAGTTCTACGCGCTTCACACGCTCTTCAACTTCTGAAGACGCAACGACTTCGACAGATTCCTTCACACGGCCTTAACTTGAATCACTCATCGTGTCCGCGGTGCCTTTCAACGCGAGACAAGGAGATCACGTGAACATGAAGATCCGCTTCAAAGCCGCCCTCCTCGGGCTCTCGGCGGCGCTCCTCATCGGGGCGACGACCCAGGCCCAGACCGTCCAGATCAACGGCGCGGGAGCCACGTTCCCGTTCCCCATCTACTCGAAGTGGTTCGACGAGTACCACAAGCAGCACCCGAACGTGGAGATCAACTACCAGTCGATCGGTTCGGGCGGCGGCATCCGGCAGCTTTCGAACGAGACGGTCTTCTTCGGTGCCTCGGACGGTCCCATGACGAACGACCAACTCGCGGCCGCTCCACGCGCGATCCTCCACTTCCCGACCGTCCTCGGTGGCGACGTCCCCGTCTACAACATCCCGGGAGTCAGTGCCGAGCTGAAGTTCACGGGGCCGGTCCTCGCCGATATCTTTCTGGGCAAGATCACAAAATGGAATGACCCCGCGATCACGAAGCTGAATCCCGGCGTGAACCTCCCGGGGACGGATATCGCCGTCGCACATCGGTCGGACGGCTCGGGCACGACCTACATCTGGGTCGACTACCTCTCGAAGATCTCACCCGAGTGGAAGAAGAAGGTCGGCGTCGCGACGTCAGTCAACTGGCCCGTGGGCGTCGGCGGCAAGGGGAACGAGGGCGTCGCCGGCCTCGTGAAACAGACTCCGGGCGCCATCGGCTACGTCGAGCTCATCTACGCGATCCAGAACAACATCTCATACGGGTCGGTCCAGAATATGGCCGGCGAATTCGTCCGTTCCTCACTCGACTCTGTGACCGCCGCGGCGGCTGGAGCGGCCAAGGCCATGCCCAATGACTTTCGCGTCTCGATCACGAATGCACCCGGCTCCGGTGTGTATCCCATCAGCTCCTTTACCTGGTTGCTCTTCTACGAGAATCCGAAGGACAAGAAGCTCGCGAAGATCATGGTCGATTTCATGCACTGGGCTCTGACAGACGGGCAGAAGTACTGCGCCAATCTCGGCTACGCGCCGCTTCCGAAGGAAGTCGTCGCCCTCGAGATGAAGGCTCTCGGGAAGATCAAGCTCTAGGGACTCGGCCCCGCAGGAGCGCACGATGTCGAAACGCCCGGCCCCACGACGGAGAGGCGAAGACCTCGGATTCCGGCTGGGGACGGGCTTCTTCGCGGCGCTCGTCGTCCTCCTCGTGACCGGGATCGCGCTCGTCCTCTGGAGGGAGTCGCACCTCTCGATCGCGAAGTTCGGCTTCAGCTTCTGGAAGACGAAGACCTGGGATCCCGTCGCCGGGGACTTCGGTGCGCTCCCGTTCATCTGGGGCACCCTCTACTCCTCGTTCCTCGCCCTCCTGATCTCCACACCGGTCGCGCTCGGGATCGCCGTCTTCCTCTCCGAGCTTTCGCCGCGATTCCTGAGGACGCCTCTCGCATTCCTGACGGAGCTGCTTGCCGCGATCCCGTCGATTGTCTACGGCCTGTGGGGCGTCTTCGTTCTCGTCCCGCTCGTTCGGAAGGCGGAGGTCCTTGCCCCCGCCTGGGCGCGGGGCCTCCCGCTATTCTCCGGACCGCCGCTGGGCGTCGGAATGCTCTCCGCCGCCCTGATCCTCGCGGTCATGATCATCCCGTTCACGTCCTCGGTGGCGCGAGAGGTTCTCAAGGCGGTGCCCGCGACGCAGCGCGAGGCCGCGTACGCGCTTGGTGCGACGCGCTGGGAAGCGATCCAGGTCGCGATGCGTTACGGGAGGACCGGCATCCTCGGGGCCGTCATCCTCGGCCTCGGGCGCGCGATCGGCGAGACGATGGCCGTCACCATGGTCATCGGCAACAGCCCGAAAATCACCTGGTCGCTCTTCGCGCCGCAGTACACGATGGCGGCCGTCCTCGCGAACGAGTTCACGGAGGCCGCGGACGACCTCTATCTGTCGGCCCTCATCGAGATCGGGCTCGTTCTCTTCGCGATCACGCTCCTCATCAATGCGGCCTCGCGCTTCCTGATCTGGAGCGTGAACCGCGAGGCGACGGCCGCCGTGCCGACGACGGCGGCTTCGCCGGTGGAGAACGCGGCATGAACCGCAACACCCGCCGCAAGGTCCTCTCGAACGTCGTCGTCGGGCTCTGCGGTGCGTCCGTCGTGCTCGCGCTCGTGCCCCTGTTCTTCGTCTTCTTCTACGTCGTGAAGCAGGGCTTCTCCTCTCTGAGCTGGGATTTCTTCACGAAAATGCCGAAACCGGTCGGCGAGACGGGCGGCGGCATGGCGAACGCCATCGTCGGCACGCTGATACTGATCGGCCTGGCATCCTGCGTCGCGATCCCCGTCGGCCTCGTGTCGGGTATCTACCTTTCCGAATACCCGAAGTCCCGGCTCGCGACGGCCGTCCGCTTCACGGCGGACGTCCTGAACGGGATTCCCTCCATCGTGATCGGGATCTTCGCGTACGCGCTCCTCGTCCTGCCCGTCAAGCACTTCAGCGCCCTCGCGGGCGGCGGGGCTCTCGGTTTCATGATGATTCCAATCATCACGCGGACGACGGAGGAGCTCCTCAACCTCGTGCCCGCGACGCTCCGCGAGGGCGCTCTCGCCCTCGGCGCGACACGCTCGCGCGCCGCTTTCACGGTCATGCTGCCGGCCGCCCTGCCGGGAATCATCACCGGGATCCTCGTGTCCCTCGCGCGCATCGCGGGCGAGACGGCGCCCCTCCTCTTCACGTCCTTCTCGAACCGCTTCTGGTCGACGACGCTCACGCAGCCGATCGCTTCGCTGCCCGTGCAGATCTACACCTACGCGATCTCTCCCTACGGAGACTGGCACCGGCAGGCGTGGGCCGGCGCGCTCGTCCTCGTCTCCGTCGTCGTCCTCTTTTCCGTCCTGGCCCGCGTCGTCACGAAGCGCCTCGAGAGGATGCACCGCACATGATGGAAAACGCCGTGAACGACAGACGTGCCGACTCGCCCGTGGAGCAACTTCATGCCGGTGCGGGCCCGGCACCCGGCACGGCAATCGCTCTCCCCATCCGGATGGAGGCGCGACGGCTGAACTTCTTCTACGGGGCGAGCCAGGCCCTCCACGACATCTCGATTCGAATCCGCGAGAAGTCCGTAACCGCGTTGATCGGCCCCTCCGGATGCGGCAAGTCCACGTTCCTGAGGTGCCTGAACCGGATGAACGACATCATCCAGGACACACGCGTCGAGGGGGACGTCCTCCTCGACGCGCGCGACATCTACGGCGCGGACGTCGACATCGTCGACCTGAGGCGGCGCGTCGGGATGGTCTTCCAGAAGTCCAACCCGTTCCCGAAGTCGATCTTCGACAACGTCGCCTTCGGTCTGAAGATCAACAGCGCCCTCGACGGCTCGGAGCTTGCCGGGCGCGTCGAGTCGGCGCTCCAGCGCGCGGCGCTGTGGGACGAGGTCAAGGACCGACTGAAAACGTCGGCCCTGGGCCTCTCGGGCGGCCAGCAGCAGCGCCTTTGCATCGCGCGCGCTCTCGCGGTCGAGCCGGAGGTCCTCCTGATGGACGAGCCATGCTCGGCGCTCGATCCCAGCGCCACGAGCAAGGTCGAGGAGCTGATCTTCGAGCTGAAGGAACGCTATACCATCGTCATCGTGACGCATAACATGCAGCAGGCCGCGCGCGTCTCGGATGAGACCGGATTCTTCATGCTCGGAAGGCTCATTGAGTTCGACAAGACCGAGATCATCTTCACGAAGCCGCGCCAGAAAACGACCGAGGACTACATCACGGGGAGGTTCGGCTGATGACGGGGTCAAGGCCTTCCCGGTCTTCATCACGCGACGCCGCGCCTCACGGAGCCTCCGGCGCTTCGGGCGCCGTGCGTCAGCACATCGTCGTCGTCGAAGATGACGAGGATCTCGCCTTCACTCTGACGTACAACCTCAAGAAAGACGGGCGGTACGAGATCGAACGCTTCGCCGGGGGTCTCGTGGCCCTCGACGCGCTGCTCGCGCGGCCCCCCGACCTCGTCGTTCTCGACCTGAACCTTCCCGACGTGGACGGGCTCACGATCTGCCGCGAGTTGAAGAAGCACGAAGAGACGCGCCGCGTCCCGATCCTCATGCTCACGGCCCGCGTGGAAGAGCGCGACAAGCT
>DASVJU010000240.1:0-5732 GCA_036385755.1 Thermoanaerobaculia bacterium | reverse complement strand
CGGAGCGTTGCCTGCGCACGGCCGGTGACCGCCGCGTCGAGCACGTCGGAAATGAGCCGCTCGAGACGCGAGAGCCCGTCCGAAGCCGTCCTCAGGAGCTGTGTCGGCCGCTCGGGGACTTCGGCGGCGAGATCGGTGAGGACGACCTCGAGGTAGCTCTGCACGATCGCGAGGGGGGTCCGAAGCTCGTGGGCGGCCGCCGTCCAGAAGCGCGCGCGCATGACCTCGGCTTCCCGGACGCCGGCCTCGAGCGTCTCGAGCTGATGCGAGGTCGCGGCGAGGTCCTTGCTGAGCACTTTCTCGCGCGCGGCGCGCGAGCTCTCCTTCCGGCGGTCGCGCAGCGTGAGCGTCGACCAGCCGGCCTGTCCCGCCGTCTCGTCCGGCGTCTGCATCGAAATGACCTCGACGGGGATCGTCTCGCCCGAGCCGGTGAGGAGGCGCACCCGCTCCCGCGCGAGCGGCGACCCGTCCGAGAGGGGCGGCTCGTCGAGTGTGTCCTCGGGCAACGTTGGGCGGAGCAGCGCGTGATAGTCGAGCCCGATCAGCTCAGACTCGAGGCGGCCCGAGAGCCCGCAGAAGGGCGCATTCACGATGAGGATCTCGCCCGTCGGTCCCACCATCGCGGTCGCGTCGGGGATCCCGGTCAGGAGGCGCTGGACGGTGCGCAGACGCTTGCGGTCGGGATTCTTTTCGAGAGGTTCCTTCGGGCGGCCCTGGTCGTGCGCTGCCCTGAGAAGGCGGGCGGCCGCCCCGAGAAGGGCGACGTCCACGAGGCCGAAAGGCACGCGTTCGCGGACCGCGTGGAGGTAGAGGTCGCTGCCTTCGCCGGGAAGCTGACGGCAGAGCAGGGACCGGATCGGCGCGCCCTCGAGGAAGCCCTTGGCCTCGCCCATGAGGGGATCACGGTCGATTTCCTCCACGAGGACGGGGCCCGAGCGCGAGGCGGCCGCGCGCAACTCGGGATAGCGCACGATCTCGACCTCGCGCCCGACGACTCCCGGTCCGAGGCTCGAGCCCACGAGAGAGGCGACCGCCGAGCCCGCCTTCCAGCGGAACAGGCTGACGCGCGACGCGTCCAGGGAGAGCGAAAGCGCACGGAGCGCGTGTTCCACGAAGTCGCGTCCCTCGGCCGCGAACTGCTCCCACAGCTCCAGGAGGGAGGTCAGCTGGACCCGCGAGAGGAGGATCGCCGGAGCCGGGTCGTCCGAGCCGTCTCCGAGCGCCGCTGTTGCCCGGTTCCACGGATTGCGGGCGATTGTCTCGAGCGCGAGCGGACGGCGCGGGGATCCATCGTCGCTGATGACGAAGACCGAGGGGGGCGCCACGGCCTGAGGGAGGAGGGACAGAAGCTTCGCCGCGTCTGCCGCGGTGCCGGGGGGGATGACGAGGAGGACGTCTGGCAGGGAAGCATGCAGGAGCGCCCCGGCTTCCTCGAGCGAGCGCGCCACGAGAACCTCGGTCCCCGCCTTCTCGAGCGGACCCCGAATGGCCTCCGGCACCTCGCCGCCTGGGCGAAAGAGGAGGAAGGGCCTCACGTGTGCGACTCTCGGAAGAGACGGTACGGGCGTGCCAGGCGGGCGTCAAGCGGGTCGCTATACTTTCTCGATGAAGATCGACGCCGTGCTGGTGGCGAAAGTGGCTGCGCTCGCGTCGCTCGAGCTGACCGACGCCGAGCAGGGCGCGATGGCCGAGCAGCTCACGAGAATCGTGGACCATTTCGAGGCGCTTCGGGAGATCCCGGACGAACTCCTCGCGGGCGAGGAGATGCCCCGCGCGATGCCCCTCCGCGCGGATGCCGCGGGTCCGTGCCTTCCCGCCGGAGTCGTCGAGGCGAACGCGCCCGAATTCGCGCACGGGCACTTCGTCGTTCCGCGCGTCGTGACGAGGACGGGGTGACCCAGCCTTCCCCGGCCGCGCTTCTCGAGGGATCGTTTGTCGCGCTCGCCGACGCCGTCGGCTCCGGGCGCGTGACGGCGCGCGCGATTGCCGAGGTGTCTCTCTCACGCGTGGAAAAGGCGCAGAAAGCCTTCGGGGCCTTCCTTTCGACGGACCCGGCGGCGACTCTCCGCGAGGCCGAAGAGGTCGACCGGCGCGTCGGCGCGGGCGAACGATTGCCTCTGGCCGGCGTCCCCGTCGCCGTCAAGGACAACATCAACGTGGCGGGCCGCCCGTCCACGGCGGGCTCGAAGATCCTCGCCGGATTCGTGTCGCCCGATCATGCGACGTGCGTCGCGCGGCTCGTTCTCGCGGGGGCCGTCGTCGTCGGCAAGACGAATTGCGACGCGTTCGGCATGGGTTCGTCGAACGAGAACTCGGCATACGGCCCGGTGCGGAACCCCTGGGATCCGGCGCGCGTGCCGGGCGGTTCCTCGGGAGGCTCGGCCGCGGCGGTCGCCGCGCGCGCCGTGCCGCTTTCCATCGGGACCGACACGGGCGGGTCCGTGCGCCAGCCGGCGGCTCTCTGCGGGCTCGTGGGGTGGAAGCCGACGTACGGGCGCGTCTCGCGCTATGGCCTCATCGCGTTCGCGTCGTCCTTCGACCAGGCGGGCGCTCTCACGCGGTCCGTGGACGAGGGGGCGCGCGCCTTCTCGGTCATGGCGGGGGCGGACCCGAAGGACGCGACGGCTCTCACGACGCCGGTGCCGGATGTGGCCGGGCAGCCCGGGGCGGGTCTCCTCGGAACGCGGGTCGGCCTCCTGGCGGAAGCGACGTTTGCGGAAGGGGGCCTCCACGAAGACGTGAAGGCGTCTTTCGAAAAGGCGGCCGGGACGCTGCGGGCCGCGGGGGCCGTCGTCACGACGGTGTCCGTCCCGCGCGTGCCATTCGCCGTGCCGGTCTACTACCTCACGGCCACGGCCGAGGCCTCGTCGAATCTCGCGCGTTTCGACGGCGTGAGGTACGGCGCGCGGAAGGGGGAGGGGTCGCTTTCCGCGCTCTACCTCGAGACGCGGTCGGCAGGTTTCGGCCCGGAGGTCAAACGGCGCATCCTCCTGGGAACGTTCGCGCTCTCGTCCGGGTATCACGATGCGTACTACGGTCGCGCCCAGAGGGTTCGCGCGCTCCTCGTGCGGGACTTCGCCGCGGCTTTCCGGCAGGTGGACGCCATCCTGTGCCCGACGTCGCCCGAGCCCGCCTTCTTTCTGGGGGCGAAGACGGACGACCCGCTCGCGATGTACCTTGCGGACGTGTTCACGGTCCCGCCAAGCCTGGCGGGCCTTCCCGCGGTCTCGGTGCCGTCGGGCTTTTCCCGGGACGGTCTCCCCATCGGAATGCAGTTCATCGGGCCGGGCGACGCGGAACCGCTGCTTTTCGCGCTCGCGCGCGTCCTCGAGGACGCGTCCGGCGTTCTCGCGCGTCGCGCTCCGGGCGCGGTGAGTTGAGCGGCCGCCGCGCGCTCGCCGCCGCGGCCTGCGCCGCCCTCCTGTTCCCGGCCGCCTCGTCCCCGCCGGGCTCCGTCCGCCGCGTCGAGGTCTCCCGCGACTTCACCGTCCAGCGCGTCGACGGCGCCATCACCGTCGAGACGCGCCCTCTCGAGGGCGAGACGCCGGTGGAGTTCGCGCGCCGCGTCTCGAAGGACGAAACGACCGCCGAGCGCGTGCTCTCGCTGCCGGGAGTGGCCTCCGGCTCCCGGAGCGCGGTGCTCTCTTTCGGGGCGCTCTCTCTCGAATCGCGGCGCGCCGCGATCCAGGCGCTTTTTCCGTCCGACGTGCGCGCGACGGCGGGCTGGCTCCACATCGCCGTCGAGGAGGAGCGCCTCGCCGACGTCGCCGAGTGGTTCACCGGCGCGCCGGGAAACGCTGCCGCGCTCGCGAAAGAAAACGGGCTCGCGGGAGAGGTCGTTCCGGCGGGCGCCACGATCCGGATTCCCGCGGAGCTGCTCATGGATCCGTTCCTGGGCGCCGAGCCCGTGCCCGACACCGAGCCCCCGAACCTCGTGTTCGATCAGGACGAGAGGGGCCGTTACGCCGTCTACAGGCTCCGCAAGGGCGAGGCGCTCTATTCGGCGGTCGTCGTGCGCTTCACGGGCCGGCTCGACGCGGTCGACGTGAACGAGCTCGCCCTGACGATCGCGGCACGCTCCGGCATCGAGAACGTCCATGCGATCCCCGTCGGCTTTCCCGTGAAGGTTCCCCTCGAGTTCCTGTCCGATGAATTTCTGCCGAAGGACGATGCCCGGTACGTCGAGAGGGCGCGCGAGAAGGCCGAGACGGCGCAGTTCGCGCGTCCCGAGATCGCCCGCGGACTCGCGGGAGTGCGCGTGATCCTCGACGCGGGCCACGGCGGCCGCGACACGGGCACGCTTCACGGCGGCGTGTGGGAGTCGACGTATGTCTACGACGTCGCCTGCCGGCTGCGGAAAATTCTCTCCGAGAGGACCCGCGCCGAGGTCCTCATGACGACGAGGGACGCCGTGCTCGGGTGGAGAGTGCCCGATCGCGACGCGCTGCGCAGCGCCCGGAACCAGGTTCTCCTCACGGAGCCGGCGTATTCGCTGCAGGATCCCACCGTCGGCGTCAACCTGAGGTGGTACCTCGCGAACAGCCTGATCAGGCGGCCGGGGCCGGACGGTGCGAAGGTGCCGCCGGAGCGGACGGTGTTCGTCTCGCTGCACGCCGACTCGTTGCACCCGTCCGTGCGCGGCGCGATGGTGTACGTTCCCGGCGAGCGTTATCTGCGCGACCGGTACGGCAAGACGGGTCCGGCGTACGCCGTGTACCGGGAGGTGAAGGAGCAGCCCGTCGTCTCCTTCAACCGCAAGGAACGCGTCGCGTCGGAAGGCGCGTCCACGACCCTCGCGAACAGCATCGTCTCGGCGCTGCGCGAGGCCGGCCTGCCCGTCCACCCGTTCTCGCCGGTGCGCACGCACGTGATCCGGGGAGGCCGCGAGTGGGTCCCGGCCGTTCTCCGGTACAACCGGGTACCGAATCGCGTCCTCGTCGAGCTCGCGAACCTCGGCAACGAGGAGGACCGCACGCTCGTGAAGACGCGCGGGTTCCGCGACTCCGTCGCCGAATCCCTCGCGTCGGCCGTCGTGAGCTTCTTCGGCGGTCCGCCGCCTCCGGTCTACGGCCCCGTGCCGCCGGCGGTCACGATGCGCGCGGCGCCGGAGCCGGCGCGGCCGGCCAGGCCGGCGCCGAAGAAGTCGCGCAAGAAGCGCTGACCCCGGTCCGCTCCTTCACGAGTGACGCACGCCCTTGGGGCAGGGAGGAAGAGGGAGATTTCTCTGAATGAAGTTCATTTCGCGAAGCCTGTTCACGCGAGCCGCGGCGCAGCACGGTGGAGCGGCCAGCGCGTCGGCGTCCCAGAGGTCCGCGAGGACGAGACGGTCCGGCGGCCGGCTCGCGAGGGCAAGCGCGAGAGATTCTTCGAGTGTGAGGAGAGACGGAGGCTCGAAATGGCCGCTGCGGCGCAGTTCTTCGAGTGCGCCATTGCCGAGGCGCGTCGGAATGAGTGAGACGATCTCCGCGCCCGCCCGGAATGAAAGGGCGATGCTTGCGCGCGTCGCCGCGGGCCACTCTTCCTTTCGAAGATATGGAATTCCCAGAAGGATGAAGCTGCGAACGCTCACGTCGTGAGCGCGCAGGAATCGCGCGGCATTCTCGAAATCGGCGACGGTCATCCCCTTGTTCAACCTTCTCAGAATCTCCTCGTTCGCCGTCTCGAGCCCCATCGCGACCTCGAGCTCCGGGCCTCCGAGGAGATCGCGAAACCGCAGACTGGAGTCGCCGACG
>DASVJU010000239.1:0-2046 GCA_036385755.1 Thermoanaerobaculia bacterium | reverse complement strand
GCTCGCCCGCGCGATCGCCGAGCGGGCCCGCGGCGTCCACATCATGCCGATGGCGCGCTACGACGCCGTGAAGAGGATCCTCGAGGCGCTCGGTCTCGGACAGGTCGGGGACCGCCCGGCGAGGGCGGTTTCGTGAAGATCGTCTGCGCGTTCATGGCCGTCGCGATCCTCGGATGCGCGCGAACGCCTCAGGCAAAGGAGAGCGGCGTCTCGTACGAGATGCGCGGCCGCAAGACGATCGGTCACGCGACGGGCGCGCCGCCCGCTCCCGCTCTCATGGGCAAAGGCATCATCGTCCCGAAGCCCGGCCCGGACACCGCCCTGCCGCAGTTCGGATCCGATGACCCCATTCCCGCAGTCCTTCCGGCATTCGTCGGATCGGCGATTCGGGGCGCCGACGGCATCGCGCCACAGACGGCCGACAAGCTCGTTCTCCTCGCGCTGCTGAAGGCACGGCGTTTCGCCGACCTCGAGCGTTCCTTCGAGGACTACCAGACCGCGTTCGAGCTGGACGCGCGCAACGAGTACTGGCCTTCGGACGCGCTCGACGCGTTCCGGACGGGCGACGCAAGGGTCGGCAGCCTCCTGGAGGAATGGACGGCCGCCTCGCCGAAATCCTGGGCGGCCCTCGCCGCGCGCGGCGCGCATCGCCACGCGCTCGCGTGGCTCGTACGCGGAAGCGGCTACGCGAACACGGTTTCGGAAACCGCCGGTGACGCGTTCGCGCGAAAGGAATTCGAGGCGGCTTCGGACCTGCGGTCGGCAATCGGGCGCCGCCCGCGCTTCGTCGCTGCCTACGACGTGCTCATCGCCGTCCACCGAGGCACGCCAGCGGCCCGGAGGGCGCTGGACGACTCGCTTCGTGCCTGTCCGGACTGCTTCCAGGCTCGCGCGGCATTCCTCGACGGACTCACGCCCGAGTGGGGCGGCTCGTACGAGAAGATGGCCGCGTTCGTCCGCGAATCCCTTTCCTCGAGCTCGAATCCCCGATTGAAGCTCCTGGTTGGGTTTGCTCCGTTCTCGCGCGCAGTGAAGATGCGGGACGAGAAGAATCCCGTCGAGGCCATGCGGGAGATCAACGAGGCCCTCAAGGCCGGAGACCTCTGGCGCGTCTACCTCGTGCGCGCCGACATCGCGTGTCAGCTCGCCCAGGCGGCCTCAGCGCTCCCCGATCTGAATCGCGCCTTCGAGCTCCGCCCCCAGGCCTGGCCTCTCGCCAACTTTCGCGGAAGCGTGCGCGCCAGACTCGGGCTGCTCGAGGACGCGATCCGGGATTTCGATCTCGCGCGGAAGCTGGATCCCACGCGCCCGCTTCCCGAGGAATACGCCCGCGTCGCCGACGCTCTCGTGCGACGGAGCAACGAAGCGCTCGCGACCGGGGGCTCCGGGCGCGCCGACGCGCTGCGAGAGGTCGCGAGTCGCCTCCGCGAGGCGGCCGGCGCCCCGGATCCGAGGGGCGCCACGCCGTCGGCGACCTTCGCGCCGACCGAGGAAGCCTTCACGGATCCAGGCACAGCGTTTCGCGCGCAGCTCGCCTCCCTGCCGGACGACTATGCCGCCTATCGTCGGATCGGCATTCCCCTCCTGAACGCACGCAGATCGCAGGAGTTGGAGGAGCTCTGGACGGCGTGGATCGCGCGCCACCCGGACGACGCGCGCGGCTATTGGGAGCGGCACACCGCGTACTCGCAGCGCCGCGAGATCGAGCGGCGGGACGAAGACTTGCGGCAGGCGTGCGCGCTCGGTCACGGGCCAGCGTGCCAAACGCAGGAGATCAATTCGGCACTGAAGGCCCGCCGGACGGGAGAACCATGACGGCCGAAGCCCGCCTGCGCGCGCTCCTCAGGGAACGGATCGCCGTGATCGACGGCGCGATGGGGACCATGATCCAGGCCCGCGGCCTCCTCGAGGCGGACTATCGCGGCGAGAGGTTCCGGAATCACCCGAAGGATCTGAAGGGGAACAACGCCCTTCTTTCCCTCACGCAGCCCGCGATCATCGAGGACGTCCACCGCCGGTACCTCGAGGCGGGCGCCGACATCCTCG
>DASVJU010000238.1:0-7320 GCA_036385755.1 Thermoanaerobaculia bacterium | reverse complement strand
CGAGCCGCTCCTCGTCAAGCGGGGGCTCGCTGTAAGGTGATTTCCCTTCCTCCTGCGGAAGTGAAAGAATTCACACGCCCGCGAGGTGCAACGTGTCGATCGTCGACATGGGCTGTCTTCTCTGCGGCGGATCCGCACTCGGAGCCCGGAGCGCGACCGCCGAGATCGAGCTGCGCTGTGGCGTCTGCGGAACGTACACGATCACCGTCGGCGCCGTGAACGCGCTCCGGCAGAGCCCGCCGAAAGGGGCGCTGGTGCGTGCCGAAGTCCAGCGCCGTCACGCGGCGGGCGAGGACATGCCCCGCGTCGACATGGAGCTCCTCGACGCGGCGATGAAACCGGGGGCCTGACGCGCTATCCTTTTCCTCTCGAAGGAGAAGGACGCCATGGGGCTTTTCGGCGGGAAGGGCGACGCGACCGGGGGGATGAAGCCCGGCTTTCGGGACTTCAAGTGGGGAAGCGTCCCCCTGAAGCACATGGAAGTTCTCGACGAACACAACGAGTCCAAGTTCTGCTGGATTCCGAACGACGACCTCACGTTCGCGGGCGCGGCCGTAGACAAGATCGTCTACGAATTCTGGGAGAACCGTTTCGCCGAGGCCTACCTCGAGATGTCCTCCGAATCCGCCGACCGGATCCTGAAGGATCTTCAAGCGGGCTGGGGCAAGCCTTCACAGCCGAACAAGTTCATCGAGGACTACGTCTGGCAGAACAAGGCCGCGGGTCCGGAAGCCACGACCGCCGTCTTCAGCCGCAACCCGAACACGCGGGGCGCGACTCTTCGCATTCTCAGCGGCTACATCCAGACGAAAAAGACGATCGCGAAGGGCCGGCCTCCCGCGCGTTGATCAGTTTCGGGGGTTCTCGCGTGACTCGCGTTACCTTGGACACGGAGTCGCGTCGACGACCTTCGCTTCCGCCCCGCCGAGAAGCCTCCAGTCGCCCGCCATCGTCGTACTCCCGTCCGTCACGTCGCGGCGGTCGGGATTCGTCCGCGCGCCCCGAATGCCCGGCGGCGCCTGCACGGTCGTGTGGAAGCTCGTCGTCTCCCCGGACGGCAGGATCGTCACGTCCGGCGGAGTCTGCGAAGACGAGAGGTACGCTCCCCTGCTGTCGAGGATTCTGACGAGGAGCACGATGCCGCATACCGTCTGATCCCCCGCGTTACGAATCGTGCCCGTCACGCGGACGCCTCCGGCAGCGTCGACGATCCCGTCGTTCGAGACGGTGACGACGCGCACGTCGGCGGCGCCCGGCGCGCTGTCCCGCGGAGTCTCCGGTGTCGCGGCAGGAGGAGAGGCCGAGGGAGTGGCGCCAAGCGTCCCTCCCACCGCCGGTCCGAGCGTGATCGTCCTCGGCGTGCCCTTCGTTTCCGCGCTCGTCTTGAGGTGCCGCTCGCGCGCGACATCCTGGAGCGTGCGCGGCCGCATGAGACCTCGCGCCACCGGCGTCGGGGTCGGGGCGAACGTCGGCTCCGGCGCGGGTGTCGGCGTGACGGCCGCCGCCTGCAAGAGGACCGTCAGGACCAGTGAAATGTTCAGCTGCATTCGTCGCTCGCGTCGATGATCTCGGCCTGGATTCGGCCCACGCGCTGCCAGTTCGTCGCGGACCGCCCGTCGACGAGCGGATCGGGCTTTCTCTCGCTCGAGCCGCGGAGGCCCGCGGGCGCCTTCACGGTTCCACCAAACGTCACGGCCTCTCCCGCGGCTACGACCTTCAGGTCCGTCGTCGTTTCTCCGGTCGAAAGCAGGACGCCGTGGTCGTCGTACAGCCTCAGAAAGATCCGGACGCGGCAAAGAGGCACCCGCCCCGTATTGCGCACCTCTCCGTAGACCGAGACGCGGCCGTCCGTGACGGCTCCGTTGTCCTGCACGTCTTCCGTGCGCAACACGCTGATCCGGCGTGCGGCGGCGAAAGACGCCGAAGACGCCGAAGGCGCCGAAGCCCCGGACGCCGCGGAAGAACCGGAAGACGCGGGGAGCGTTCCGGCAGACGCGGGCTCTGGCACCGGCGTCGTCACGACGGCCGCGCCGGTCCCCGTGAGACGGCCGAGGTGGCGCTCTCTCGCGAGCTCGGAGAGAGCACGCGGGCGGTACGGGTCCGCCGCGGCAACCGGAGTCGCCTTGGGGGCGGGCGTGGGAGCGGAAGGCGTCGCCGTCGGTGTCGGCGCCGGCGTCGAAGACGACACCTGAGCCGCAAGGAGAAAGACGGCGACGGGAAGCATGGGGCGATTATCCAACAACCGCGCGGGCGACGAGCTTCACCCCGAAGGTCCTCTCGAAAAGACGGGCCTTCTTCTTCAGGGCCCACAGCTCGAGGTCCAGCGGCGCACGCGCGGAGAGGGCCACGTGGAGCTTCTTTCCGCGCAACGTGACGCGGACCTTCTTGACGAGCCCGCGGTGCGTCCGGTCGAGCGCGTCCGCGACGCGGAGGATCGCGGCGAGCTTCTCGACGACGGGCTTCTTCCAGGGATCCAGCTTGCGGAACGGCTCGTGAGGGTCGCCGGGAACCGCCTTCCGGTGGTAACGGGCCACGAGCGCAATGAGCTCTACCTCGTCACGGGTGAAGCCTTTCAGATCGCCATGCAGGATCAGGTAATGCGAGTGGTGATGGTGGCGTGCATACGCCACCGAGAGCCCGATGTCGTGAAGCGCGGCCGCGTGCTCGAGCCACTCGCGCTCGAGGGCGGTGAGCTGATGAAGGCTGTGCGTCTGGTCGAAGACGGAGAGCGCGAGGTCCTTGACGCGGCCCGCGTGCACGCCCGGCACGCCCGAGCGCTTCGCGAGGCGCGCCACCGAGTCCTGCCGGATGTTGCGCTCGGCGGGACGGCCGCGCAGCGCAGGCGCAGGCGTCTCGAGCACGAGCGCGTCGCGCAGCGAGCGCTCGGACACGAGGAGCGTCTCGACGTCGAAGGCCCTGAGCAGCTCTTCCAGGAGGATCGCCCCGGCGACCGCGATGTCCCGCCGATCCGCCTCGAGGCCCGGGATCCGGAGTTTCTGGCGCGCCGTCGATTTTCCGAGAAGACCCGCGATCCGCGTCACGTCCCTCCGGGCGAGCGCGCGGTGTCCCGTCCCGGCCGGTGACCGTCCGCTGAGCTCCCCCGCGATCGCCGCAACGGCGAGGATCGTGCCCGACGTTCCGGCGGCGGTCTTGATCTTCGCGCTGCGCACCGGCTTCTCGAGACGCTTCAGGCGGCTCCGGACCGCCCTTCGAAGACGGCGTTCGTCCTTCGGCGAGAGAGGTTCCGTCGAGACGAAGAGATCCGTCAGGCGAACGGCCCCGAGATCGAGGCTCTCGGCCAGGAGGATGCGGTCTCCCTTCGCCACGACGACCTCCGTCGACCCGCCGCCGATGTCGAGGACCAGGAGCGGGTCGCACGACGGCGGGAGGTCCGAGCGCACGGCGCGCGTGATGAGGCGCGCTTCCTCTTCGCCGGAGATCACGTCGAGGCGGAGTCCGGTCTCCCGGCGGACGCGCTTCACGAAGTCCCCCCCGTTCGCGGCTTCCCGGACGGCGCACGTCGCGACGGCGGTGATCGCGCTCGCGCCCGCGGCGCGCGCGAGGGCGGCATAGCGAACGAGGCAGTCGATCCCGTCGGCCATCGCCTCCTCGGAGAGCGAGCCCGAGGCGAGCGTCTCCTGCCCGAGCCTCACCATCTCCTTCTCACGGAGGATCTCGGTCCAGTGCCCGGGATCCGCGGCGTCCCGCCGCGCGACGAGGAGCTTGACCGAATTCGACCCGACGTCGATTGCGGCAATGGTTTTCGACGCGGCCATCTTTCGGAACCGTATCGTAGCCCTGTTATCTTGACGCGACGTGAGCGTCTTTCCGTTCGCCGACCGTCCGCGTCTCTTCGGCGTCGCCGTCTCGCACTACCAGGTCGAGGGCGGCGATCCGTGCGACTGGACCGACTGGGAAGCGGCGGGCCGGACGAAGGGAGGCGCGTGCGGGCGCGCCGCGGATTCGTGGGGGCGCTACGAGGAGGACGCGGCGCTCGCGGCGAGCCTCGGTGCGAACGCCTTCCGCTTTTCTGTTTCGTGGAGCCGCGTCGAGCCGCGCCGCGGTGTCTTCGACGAAGTCGCGCTCGCGCGCTACCGGCGACTCGTCGAGCGCCTCGTCTCGCTCGGCCTCGAGCCGGTCGTCACCCTCCATCACTACACCCACCCCGTGTGGTTTCACCAGGAGACGCCCTGGACGTCGCCCTCGTCGGTCGACGCCTTCACGTGTTTCGCGCGAAAGACGGCGCGCGCGCTCGCGCCTCACGTGAGGCTCTACGTCCCGTTCAACGAGCCGCTCGTCTTTCTCCTCGGTGGCTTCCTCGACGGCCAGATCCCGCCCGGGCTCGCCGACCCGCGCGCCGCGGCACGTGCGCTCGACCATCTCCTCGCGGCCCACGCCGGGACGGCCGCCGTCCTGAGAGAGGAAGCCCCCGGGACGGCCGTCGGAATCGCGCACAACATGATGGACTTCGCGCCGGACCGCCCGGGGCATCCGCTCGACACGCTTCTCGCCCGGCATGCGCGCCACGTTTACAACGGCGCCTTCCTCGAGGCTTTCTCGACGGGGCGGTGGGATC
This sequence comes from Thermoanaerobaculia bacterium, assembly GCA_036385755.1. Classification (GTDB taxonomy): domain Bacteria; phylum Acidobacteriota; class Thermoanaerobaculia; order UBA5066; family UBA5066; genus Fen-183. The sequence continues at coordinate 2,744 of DASVJU010000238.1, read as the reverse complement.
TCCGGATCCCGCCGTTCACCCGGCTCAAAGGCCGGCGCGACGCGCTGGTTGGTTCGCTCGACCTCGTCGGCGTGAACTACTACTCGCGGCTGCACGTGCGTTTCCCCGCGATGACGCGCGTCCTGACGAACTTCGCGTATCGCGACCGGCACGGCCGCGGCCTCACGGACAACGGCTGGGAAATCGCGCCCGAGTCGTTCGCCGCCCTGCTCGGCGACGCCGGACGGCTCGGCCTCCCCGTCCTCGTGACCGAGAACGGCCTCGCAGACGGCCGCGACGCGCTCCGTCCCGAGTTCCTGCGCTCCCACCTCGCCGCGCTCGCGGCGGCCGAGGCCGCGGGAGTCGAGGTCGCCGGGTACCTGCACTGGTCGCTCCTCGACAACTTCGAATGGCTCGACGGCTACGGCCCGAAATTCGGCCTCTTCTCGGTCGATCCCGTCACCTTCGAGCGCAAAGAGAGACCCTCGGCTTCCGTGTTTCGCGAACTGGGCAAGTCCTTCCTGGGCCAGACGATGCCGGAAACCCCTGCACAGAAATCTGTGCACATTTAACAGGGGCTGAACAGCCGGTTCACGGCCCCCGCACCCTCCGGGCCCATCTTTCCCGGGTAGGAGGAGAACCATGCTGCTGGCCGACTTCCACGCGCACTCCAACTGGTCGGACGGGCGCCTGTCGATTCCGGAAATCGTGGACCTCTTCGGACGCTCCCGCCACGACGCCATCGCGATCACCGATCACGTCGTCAACTCCGATTCCCTCCTCGGAAAGATCGCGCACGGCTGCCGGCTCTCCGTCACGAAGGACAACTTCGACGCCTATCGGGGGGAGATCGAGCGCGAGGCGCGGCGCGCGTGGGACGCCTACGGAATGATCGTCATCGCGGGATGTGAGCTCACGCGCAACGCGCTCACGGGGAGGCGGTCGGCTCATGCCCTCGCGCTCGGCCTCGAGAGCTTCGTCTCCGCCGACGGTCCCGTCGAGGAGATGCTCACGCGGGCCCGCGAGGCCGGGGCCGTGACGGTGGCCTGCCATCCGAACGAGCAGTCCGACTGGTTCGCGAACACGTTCTACCTCTGGGACCGCCGCAAGGAGGTCGCGAAGCTCATCGACCTCTGGGAGCTCGCGTGCCGGTGGGATCTCTTCCCCCAGGTCTCCCGCGCGCGCCTTCCTTATGTCGGCAACAGCGACTTCCACGATCGTCCGCATCTCTACGCCTGGAAGACGCTCATGAATTGCGAGAAGACCGAGGACGCGGTCCTCGCCTCGCTGCGCGCGGGCAAAGGCCTCGGCGTCACGCGTCTTCCCGATCCGTTCCCCGCCGCGTCGCGCATCCCGGACGAGACCGAGCCGCTCCGCCCCTGCACGATCGTGCCCGGCTTCGTGGAGCCGGCGGTCGCGTGAGGGCCTCGAGGTAAACACCATGACGTTCACGACCGTGCTTCTCGCCATCGCCGCCCTAGGAGCCGTCCTGACGACGGTTCAGACGGGCCTCGTCGTCCGTTTCCTAAGGAGGAAGGCACGCCCTTTCGCCGCAAGCCGGCTCGAGCCGGCCACGAGCGCTTCCCGGCCGGGCGTTTCCACCACGACGTCGCCCCGCGTCTCGATCCTCAAGCCGCTCTCCGGGCCTGACGACGGACTCGAGGAGAACCTCGCGTCGTTCGCAGCTCTGACGGGCGTCTCGCACGAGATCGTTCTCTCCGTCGCCCGCGAGGAGGATCCGGCGGCCGCCGTCGCGCGCCGCGTCATGGCCCGCTTCCCCGAGGCGCCCTTCCGCCTCGTCGTGGGCGGCGGGAGCGGAGCGCTTCTCTCGAATCCCAAGGTCGAGCGGCTCGTCGCGGCCTCCCGCGTCGCGCGCGGCGGGATCCTGTTCGTCTCCGATTCGAACATTCGAATCGAGCCAGCCGACGTCCTCCGTTCGCTTGCCGCGTTCGACGAACCGTCCGTCGGCTGCGTCTCGAACGCGTTCACGGGACACGGGGCGCGCTCTTTCGGCGCGGTCATCGAGAGTCTCCATCTCCTGACCTTCGTTCTCCCCGGCACCGTTCTCGCCGAAGCGGGTGGCGTGCCGTGCGTCGTCGGGAAATCCATGGCGCTGACCCGCGCGGCGCACGACGCGATCGGCGGGTTCGCGGCCTTCACGGACGTCCTCGCCGAGGACCAGGCCATCGGCTGCGCGGTGAAGGCGGCGGGCTACCGGCTCGCGCTCTCGAACGTCGTCGTCCGAAACGTGTCTGTCAATCGCCCGCTCGCCCGGGCGCTCGACCGCCAGGCGCGCTGGGGAAAGATCCGCTATTCGTTTTCGAAGTTGACCTACACGAGTGAATTCCTCCTCAATCCGCTTCCGATTTCCCTCCTCGCCTGCGGCGGCGCGGCGCTCGGGCCGTCCGGCCTCCCGCCTCTGCCGTTTACCGCCGCGGGCGCCCTCCTCCTCCTCCGCCTCGCGCAGGGGTTCGTCCTCGCGCGAGCGACCCGGTCGGACTTGACGACCGGGCAGCTCCTGCTCCTCCCCCTGAAGGACGTCCTCCAGTTCGCGACGCAACTCCTGCCCTACGTCTCGCGCGAGGTGGACTGGCAGGGCCATCGCGCCCGCCTCGGCCCCGGGACGCTGCTCATGCCGTCGCGGCACGAGCTGCCGGCAGCGGCCTGACACAAGCAGCCGGAGCGTCTCCCCCCACTTTCTTACTCGGACTTTACGCAAGCGTCATCAAGAGAATATTTCTGCGAATGAAAGTCGCCGGCGACCG
>DASVJU010000237.1:0-5500 GCA_036385755.1 Thermoanaerobaculia bacterium | reverse complement strand
GGCGTCGGCGTAGCCGATCTCCGAGAGAAGGCCGCGGAGGGCATTCGCCTGAGACTTCGGGTGGCGACGCCAGTTCTTCGGGTTCGGGCGAAGGCTCCCGGCAGGGACGCGCACAAGTTCTTTGACCCTGTCGCGGATCTTCACGGGCGCCTCCTCGAAGGAGCGCGTCTTCCGTTCGGAAGGGTGGGGTTGCCGCGGACCTTTCGGGCCACCTCGAAAGAGCCGGGTGTCCGTGTTGTGTCCGTGTTCTCCCGGACACTAGGCCGACTAGGCGGCAGAGGAGGACCCCTCCGGAGGGGCCTAAACCTTTGGGTTTTGGCCCTCCCGTGGAGTCTGGTGCAGTCAAAAATGGTGGAGGCGGGGGGAGTCGAACCCCCGTCCGAAGCGCCCGAACGTCGAGATTCTCCACGCTCAGTCCGGACTTGTTTTTTTAGCCACCGCGCATTCAGGTCCGGACAACCGGGCGCGGCAGCGAACCTGAAACTCTCGGGTCACCTCTTCAGATGGCGGAGGCGACCCCAGCCCGGATTTCGCGTCAAACGCCGAGGCGCCCCGGACAGGCTCCCCGGCGCCCGTCGAGGCTAATTAAGCCGCGAGAGCGTAGTCGCTGGTGTTGGCAGCTAGTTGTTGACCGTCGTTTTTACGAGCGAACGGCCGTGCTCGGCGTGCTCCTCGATCGCTGAATGCCCCGTCGAAACCGGGACGCCCCCAATCGTGACCGGGAAGAATAGCAGAACGGCCTCGACTTGAAGGCGAGGGCGGACCGCCATAATCGGCGGGTGAGACGTCCGTCGCCGGATTCGCCTCGTGCTGCCGCGGCCCTTCGGTGCCTGGCCGCGGCTCTCGTCGTGACCGCAGCCGTCTCGACCGCGGGCGCCCTCCGCGGCGAGGACGTGACGGCGGTCCTGTCCCGTCCCGACAAGCCCCCGGCGACGCTTCGCGCGGAAGAACGGGACGGCCGGACGTTCGTCTCCGTGAACGACGCCGTCGCCACGCTCGAAGGGACGATGACGTTCGACGAGAAGACGCGTTCCTACGAGGTCAAGCTCAAGGGGCGGTCGGCCGTCTTCGGTGTGGACGCGGCGCTCGCGGTCGTGGACACGAAGCTCGTTCCGCTCGGCGCGCCGGTGCGCGGCCAAGGGGCGCTCGCGTGGGCGGAGCCGGAGTTCTTCCAGAAGGTCGTGGGTCCGATGGCGGGACTCTCCCTGACGTGGGACCGGGCGACGCGCACGCTGTCGGTGCGGAAATCCGACGTCGCCGAGATCGCGGTCGAGCCTTCCGTGGTCGACATGGGCGAGACGACGAAGGTCGTCTTTCGCTTCTCGCAGACGCCGTCGTACGCCGTGGAGGCGACGGCCGACCAGGTGGTCCTCCACGTTCCGAACGCGCGCCTCACGGCGTCGCCTGCCGAGAAACTTCTCGACTCGCCGCGGGTCGCGCGCCTCCTCGTCCGCGGCGGCGACGTGACGATCGTCTTTCGCGAAAAGGGGCTCCGCGCGAACGTCTATGCGCTCGGCGCCCCGCCGCGCCTCGTCGTGGACGTCACGAGGACCGCCACGGGTGCGACAGGCCCGGCGGCGCCCGCCCTCACGCCCGGCCCGGCTCCCCCCGCGAGGGCGAAGATCGTCGTCCTCGACCCGGGGCACGGCGGCGTCGAGGAGGGGGCGAAGGGTCCCGGCGGCCTTCTCGAGAAGGACGCGACGCTCGCGCTCGCGAAGTCGGTTCAGGAGGTCCTCGCACGGCGCGGCTACCGCGTCGTCATGACGCGCGGCTCGGACGCGACGGTCGGTCTCGACGACCGCGCCGCCGCCGCGAACGCGGCGAGAGCCGACGTCTTCCTCTCGATCCACTGCAACGCCTCCCGGGCGGCGACCGCGCATGGAACCGAGGTGTATTACCTCTCCCTCGACGCGTCGGACCGCGCCGCGGCACTCCTCGCCGAGAGCGAGAACGCCGCGCCCCTCGCGACGCCGAACACGGCCGACAAGAACGCGGCCGTGCGCGACCTCGACCTCATTCTCTGGGACCTCGCGCAGAACCAGCATCTCTCGGCGTCCGCCCGGCTCGCGGAGATCGTGCAGGCCGACTTCAACCGGCTTCTCGGCATCACGACGCGAGGCGTGAAGCAGGCGCCCTTCCGCGTTCTCATCGGCGTCAACGCTCCGGCGGTTCTCGTCGAAGTCGCCTTCATCACGAACGCGGACGAGGAGGCGCGGATCGGGTCGGACGAGTTCCGACGCCAGGTCGCCGACACGCTCGCGGGAAGCGTCGACACGTACTTCCGGACCGCGGACGCCGTCGCGCCCGTGCCCTACGCGCCGAGATCGCCCGGCAAGAGCTGAGACCGCTGCCGATCATGCCGCGCCGTTTCGCTCTCGCGCTCATCGCCCTGCTGCTCCTTCTTTTGGGCGCCCTTCTCGTGGGGCGGCGGTTGAGGGGCCCGGCTCCGGCCGCGCCTCTCGTGCCGACCCTCCGGCCCACGGCCGTGATTCCGCCGACGCCGATTCCCGCCCGGCGCGTGTCGCTGTATTTCGAGTCGCCCGAGGACGACCAGCTCCATCCCGAGGCGCGCGACGTTCCGGCGGCTCTGGACGACGTGGCGTTTCTGCGTTCGGTGGCGGGAGCGGTGATGGACGGGCCGCGAAGGCCCGAGCTCTTGAGGCCTTTTCCCGAAGGCTGGTCTCTGCGCGGCGCGTACCTGCTGCGCGACGGCATCGCGGTCATCGACCTTTCGCCCCCGCCCCTCGCCGTGCCGAAGGAGCCCGGCACGCCCGCGGGACCGCGCTGGCCGGCAGGCTCGCACGAGGAAGACAACGCGATACAGGCGCTCGCCGTCACGCTCGCGAAGAACCTGCCGGCGGTCACGCGCGTCGTGCTCCTCGTCGCGGGAGATGCCGCCGAGACGCTCGGCGGACACGCGGATCTGACGCATCCGATCGCGCCCGATCTCCGGCGCGCCGCCGACGAGCCGCCGGCCGAACCTCCCGCGGTACTTCCGACCCCGACGGTTTCGCCGACGGTTTCGCCGACGGTCGTGCCGAGCCCCGCGCCCTCCGCTCCCAAACCTCCCTCGCGGCCCGCTCCGCGAAGGAGCGCGACGGTCGAAAGCACATGAGCGACCCGCGGCCGATCGGCCTCTTCGACTCGGGTGTCGGCGGTCTCACGGTGCTCGAGGCCGTGGCGCGGCGCATGCCTTTCGAAGACCTGCTTTACCTCGGCGACACGGCGCGCCTGCCGTACGGCACGAAGTCTCCCGAAACGGTGCGGCGCTACGCGCGCCGCGCGATCGGCTTCCTGCTTGCACAGGGTGTGAAGACGGTCGTCGTTGCGTGCAACACGGCCTCGGCGCTCGCGCTCGACGTGATCGAGGAGATGTCGCCGGTTCCCGTCGTAGGCGTCGTGGGCCCCGGCGCCGCGGCGGCGGTCGCCGCGGCGCGGGCGTCCGATTCCGCCGGCGCACGCGCGCCCATCGCGGTCCTCGCGACGGAAGCGACGGTGGCGTCGGATGCGTACGGGCTCGCCATCCGCGCGCTCGATCCGGGCCGCGACGTCACGCACACGGCGTGTCCCCTCTTCGTGCCGCTCGCCGAGGAGGGATGGACGGAGAACGAGGTCGCGAACGCCGCGGCGTCCCTGTATCTCGCGAACGTGACCCGCGCCGGCGCGCGCGTCGTCGTCCTCGGGTGCACGCACTACCCGCTCCTTGCGCGCACGATCGCGCGGGCCCTGCCTCCGGGCACGCTCCTCGTGGACTCAGCCGAGACCACGGCGCGTGCCGTCGAGGCGGCGCTTTCTCCCGCGTTTCGCCGCGGCGAGACGTCGCACGGGACGACGCGCCTGCTCGTGACCGACGCCTCGGAGCGGCTGCGCCGCGTGGCAGGACGGTTTCTCGGCCGTCCGGCGGCGGACCTGACGCTCGTCGATCTGCCCTAGCGCGAATCACGCGCGACTGGGCCAGAATGCCAGGCATGCCAACGGTTTCTCACGCTTCCCATGCGACGGTTTCCCATGCAGCGGTTTCCCATGCCACGCCCCGCGCCGACGGCCGCGGCCCGCTCGACCTTCGGGAGGTCACGATCGTCTGCGACCCCGTGACGCACGCTGAAGGCTCGTGCCTCATCACGCAGGGCCGCACGCAGGTCCTCGTGACCGCTTCGGTCGAGTCGAAGGTCCCGCCCTTCCTGCAGCGCACGGGGCTGGGTTGGGTCACGGCCGAGTACGGGATGCTGCCCAGGGCCACGCACGAAAGGAGCCCTCGCGAAGCCGCGCGCGGCAAGCAGTCCGGAAGAACGCTGGAGATCCAGCGCCTCATCGGGCGCGCTCTGCGCGGCGTCGTGGACCGTTCGCTGCTGGCCGACCGCACGATCACGCTCGACTGCGACGTCCTCGTCGCGGACGCGGGAACGCGCTGCGCCTCCGTGACGGGCGCGTTCGTAGCGCTCGCGCTCGCCTGCGCGACGCTGGCGAAGGCGCACGACGCGCGCGCGAACCCGCTGCGAGAGGCCGTCGCCGCGATCTCCCTCGGCGTCGCCGGCGGCCGCATCCTGCTCGATCTCGACTATTCCGAGGATTCGACGGCGGACGTGGATCTGAACGTCGTCGGCACGTCCAGCGGGCGCTTCGTGGAGATCCAGGGCACCGCCGAGCGCGAGCCGTTCGACGAGGACCAGCTCGGCAGGTTGCTCGCGGCCTCTCGCAAGGGGCTCGCGGTGCTCTTCCTCGCGCAGCGCGCCGCGCTCACCGGCCGCATCCCGGACGAATGGCTCGAGACCATGAAGCTCGCGGCGCCCGTTCAGGCGGCCGCGAAGAAATCGCGGAGCGCCCGCGCGAGGCGCGAGGGATCTTCGAGAAGGGCGTAGTGCCCGATCCCGTGCATCTCGAGGAGCTCCGCGTCCGGTCTGGCGTCCAGGATCGCGCGTAGCTCTTCGGCCGGCGCGAGCGGGTCGCGCGCCCCGGTCACGAGGAGGAGCGGCATCGACGTCCCCTTCAGCCGTTCGGCGAGCGGTCTGGCGGCGAGGACGCCGTCCACGTACTTTTCGGCGGCGTGCGCGGTGTGCTTCCCCTGGGGGCCGCTCTGCGTCGCGAGCGTGCGCGCGACGAAGCCGGCCCTGCCCGGGCCGTGCACCGCGAAGCCGTAACCCGCGGCGCTTCGGAGCGAGCTTTCGGGCACGTTCTCGAGGAGCGCGCGCCGCGACATCGCCTTCCACTTGAGGCGGTCGAGGATGCCGTACGGCGCCGACCCGAGAGGCGACACGAGAGCGAGGGCGCGAACGCGATCCGGCGCGAGCGCCGCCATTTCGCCGGCCACGCGGCCGCCGAGCGAGTGCCCCGCGAGCAGCACCGGCTTCCTGCCGATTTCGCCGAGGGCCCAGCGCGCGAGCGGCGCGATCTCATAGCCCTTGCCCGGCTGCGGCCCTCGAGCCGAGCCCGGGAGGTCGAGCGTATGGACGGTGAAGTCCTTCGCGAGAAGCTTCGCGGCCGCGGCCCAATCCTCTCCCGA
>DASVJU010000236.1:0-4855 GCA_036385755.1 Thermoanaerobaculia bacterium | reverse complement strand
GGGCAGCGTACCGTCCTCCTTCGTGACGACCGCGAAGCACGAGATTTCCCTGTGGCCGTCCTTCTCGCCGGGTACCCCTGAGATCCTCGCGAACACCGAGAAGAACCGGGCGAAGCCGCCGTTCGAGATCCACTGTTTCGTGCCGTTCAGGACGTATTCGTTCGTCGCGGGGTCGTAGACGGCGGTCGTCTTCAGGGAGCCCGCATCCGACCCGGCTTCCGGCTCGGTGAGGCAGAACGCCGCGATCAGCTTTCCGCTCGCGAGGTCGGGCAGCCATTTCTTCTTCTGCTCTTCGCTGCCGAAGAGGACGACCGGCTTGCAGCCGATGGAGAGGTGGGCGCCGATGACGATCGAGGCCGACGCGTCGAGCGGAGCGACCGTCTCGGTCATCCGGCAGTACGCCGCCGACCCGAATCCGCTGCCGCCGTACTCCTCGGGAATCGTCATGCCCAGCACGCCCAGTTCGCCCATGGCCTTGACGGCCTCGCGCGGGAACCAGTGCTCCTTGTCCATCTTGTCGGAGTCGAGGTGCGCCGCATCGAATTCCGTGTAGGCACCCGCGAAAGCCTCCACGGTCTCCTTCACGTCCTTCGGAATCTCCGGGAAGGGGAAGACGAGGTCCTCGGCGATGTGGCCCTGGAACAGGGTCTTGAGAAAGGACTCGACTTCGACGGTCGTCTCGTGCTTCGTCTCTTCTTTGACTGTGGACATTTCGGCTCCCCTCATTCGAAGAAATTCTTTCCGGTCTTTGCCATCTCGACGAGCAGCGGAGCCGGTACGAACCGGCCGCCTTTTTCCCTGGCGAGCGTTTCGAGCCCCTCGACGATCGCCGCAGCAGAGAGCGTGTCGGCATATGCGCACAGACCCCCGCGGAACGGAGGGAAGCCGGTGCCGAAGATCATCGCGAGGTCGAGCTTCGCAGGGCTCGCGACGATGCCGTCCGCGAGGCAGAACGCCGCCTCGTTGATCATGGGCAGGAGGAGGCGAGCCTCTGTTTCGGAAGAAGAAGGATTCGGATTCTTAGAAGGGGAAGAGAGACCGAGATCCGGGTAGACGGACGGATCCGCCGGGCCGCGTCTCTCTCCTTCATAGGAATAAAATCCTTTCTTCGCCTTCCTCCCGAGCCGCCCGCTCGTGACGAGCTTCTCGAGCGCAGGGTCCTCAGGCATCCGCGCGGGAAACGCGCTCGCCATCGTGCCGGCCGCTTTCACGACGACGTCGATCCCGACGTCGTCGAGCAGCTCGAAGGGTCCCACCGGCATCCCGAAGGCCCGCATCGCCTTGTCGACGGCGACGAAGTCGGCGCCCTCGAGGAGGAGCCGTGCCGCCTCGCCGATGTATGGGCTGAGGATGCGGTTCACGAGGAAGCCCGGCGCGTCCTTCACGACGACCGGCGTCTTTCCCATCTTCTTCGCGAGGTCGAAGACCGTCGCCGTCACCTCGGGATCCGTCTTCTGTCCGTAAATGATCTCGACGAGGGGCATCTTGTGGACGGGATTGAAGAAGTGCATGCCCACGACGCGCTCGGGGTGCGCCGCCTTCGAAGCGATCTCCGTGATCGGAAGCGTCGACGTGTTCGACGCGAAGATCGCGGTTGGCGAGGCGACGTGCTCCCACTCGGCGAGGACCGCCTGCTTGACGGACATTTTCTCGAGCACGGCTTCGATCGTGATGTCGCAGCCGTCGAAGCCCGCGTACTCGAGCGAGCCGCCGAGGAGCGACATCTTCGCCGCGAACTCGGCGCGGGTCATCCGGCGCTTCTTGAGTTTCTCTCTCCAGATGCGGGCCGCCTGCGCGAATCCGAGCGCCAGCGCCTCGGACTTGATGTCCTTCATCCGCGTCGGGAAGCCCTTGTCGGCCGCGAGCTGCGCGATGCCGCCGCCCATGGCGCCCGCGCCGAGGACGCCGACCCGCCGGATCTTCCGGGGCTTGACCCGGGCTCCAGCCCCGCCGAGCGCCTCGGCGCCGGTTTCCTTCTTGACCTCTTCCATCCGGAAAAAGAGGCCCACGAGGCTCCGCATGACGGGCGTTCCGATGAGCGATCCGACCCCTTCGACCTCGAGCTCGAGCGCTTCGACGAACGGCCGCGAGAAGCCCTTTTCGACGACGGACAACGCCGCGAGCGGCGCCGGGTAGTGCCCCTTCGTCTCCTTCAGGACCGACTGCCGCGCCTTCGAAAAGACGATTCCCTTGCCCGGTCCTTCGAGGATCTTCTCCGTGAGCTTCGGTTCCCGAATGCGCGCCGGACCGCCGCCGGGCCCCGCGTTCGAGCGTTTTTTCGAGCCAAACTTCGCGCGTGCGAAATTCCTCGCCCATTCCTCGAGGATCGCCTGGGGAACGACCTCGTCCACGAGTCCGATTCTCTTCGCGCGCTTTCCGTCGAGCACCTTGCCCGCGAGGATGATGTCGAGGGCGTTCGCGAGGCCGACCATCCGAGGGAGCCGCGTGGTGCCGCCCCATGCCGGCAGGATGCCGAGCTTGATTTCGGGGAGCCCAATCTGCGCCTTCTTCGAGTCCGAGATGAGCCGCCAGTCCATCGAGAGCGCGGTCTCACAGCCGCCGCCCACGCAGGCGCCGTCGATCGCGGCCACCGTGGGGAACGGAAGGTTCGCGAGCTTGTTGAAGGTCCGGTGCGGCCCCCGGATCATCTCGGGGTCCGCGTTCCGGTCGGCCTTCGCGATCTCGTTCACGTCCGCGCCGGCGATGAAGATGCCGGGTTTCGCGGAGAGAAGCAGGAGCGCCCGGACGTCGGACCGCCCGGCGAGGGCGTCCAGCACGCGGTCGAACTCCTTCATGACGGGCGTCGAGAACTTGTTCACCTTTTCGCCCGGCGTGTCGAAGACGAGGACGGCGAGTCCGTCCCCCTCGACCGTCAGCCGGAAGGGAGAACGTACGTCCGCGGGCGCCGTGAGAGGGACTGCTTCGTCGATGATGGTGGACATCACACGGCCTCCACGAGGATCGACGCGCCCTGCCCGCCTCCGACGCAGAGCGTCGCGAGGCCGTGCGCCACCTTGCGGCGGCGCATCTCGAGCAGGAGCGTCAGGATGAGACGGGTGCCCGAGCATCCGACCGGATGCCCGAGGGCGATCGCGCCGCCGTTCACGTTCAGGGTGTCCTCCGAGATCGGGCCGAGCTCGGGCGACTTCTCGAAAGCGTCGAGGTTCGCGAGGACCTGCACCGCGAACGCCTCGTTGATCTCGACGAGGCCCACGTCCTTCATCGAGAGGCCGGCCTTCTTCAAGGCGATCGGCGTCGACCGCGACGGCCCGAGGCCCATGCGCTCGGGCTCGAGGCCCGCGAATCCCCAGCCCGAGATCCTTCCGAGAGGCTTCAGCCCGTGCTCGACGACGTAGTCCTCGGACGCCACCACGACGGCCGCGCCGCCGTCCGTGATCTGGGAGGAGTTGCCCGCCGTGACCGTGCCGAACTTCCGGTCGAAGAACGGCCGGAGCTTCGCGAGAGCCTCCATGGTCTGGTTCTCGCGGACCCCGTTGTCGAACGTGAGGACCCGGTCGTAGTCGGGCGGGACCGGCACGGGAACGATCTCCTCGGCCATCTTCGCGCGGGCCTCGAACGCCCTGTGGTGCGAGCGCAGCGCGAACGTGTCCTGCATCTCCCGCGTGAAGTGCCCTTCCTTGGCGAGGATCTCGGCGGTGTCGCCCATTCCGAGGTCGCACACGGGGTCCGTGAGGCCCTCTTTGAGTCCGATGACGGGATTGAAGAGGTCCTTCCACGGCATCTTCGAGAGGGCCGAAAGCCTCTGCCCGGCGGTCTTGGACATACCGGCCTTCGTGAAGACTTCCTTCACCCCGTTGCGATACAGAAACGGGATCTGCGTCATGTTCTCGACGCCTCCGGCGAGGACGACGTCCGCCTCGCCCGTCGCGATGAGGCGCGCGGCCTCCACGACGGACTCGATGCCCGAGGCGCAGTTGCGCGACACGGAGTGCGCGGGCTTCTCTTTCGGGACGCCGGCCCGGAGCGCGATGATGCGCGCGATATTCGCGGCGTCGACGGGGGTCGCGATGTTGCCGAAGATGGCCTGGTCGATGGCGGCGGGCTCGACGCCCGCGCGGGCCATCGCCTCGACGGCGGCCGTGCGGCCGAGGTCGACCGCCGAGACGCCGGTGAAGTCGGTGCCGGCGCGCGCGAAGGGCGTTCGCGCGCCGTGAACGATGAATGCGGCTTTGCTCACTGGGGCTTTCTCCTGCGCCTTGCGGCGACGATCTGGCTTTTCGTCTTCTTCCCTTTCAGAGAAGCTTTCTCTCTTTCTTCTCCTGCGGCAAAACCCTTCAGCAGCGTGCCGACGAGCAGCTTCGCGTCGGCGGAGGGCTTCTTGTCGCCCGACAGGAGCCACTCCGACAGGATTTCGTCGGACGCCCCGAAGAGGATGCGGACGGCGAGGCGCGGGTCGAGGTCGCGGCGGAACTCGCCGGTCGCGATCCCGTCGCGCAGGACGTAGCCGAGCAGCCGAAAGTACTCCACGAGCTTGCTGCGCGAGAAGCGCTCGACGAGGCGCGCGCTCCTCCGGAGCTCGATCTGGAAGACGGACGCGAGGTCGCGGTCGGAACCGATGAACTCGAGATGGAGATCGACGAGCGCCGTCAGCCGCTCGTCCGCCGGACCCTTCGAGCGGGCGATGGCGCGCCCCTTCGCGAGGACGTCGTCCATCGACTCGTCGAAGACGACGCCGAGAAGGTCTTCCTTGTTGCGGAAATAGAGGTAGACCGTCCCCTCGGCCACTCTCGCCGCGGCCGCGATCTCGGCGACGCGGGCCTCGTGGAAGCCCCGCTGTCCGAACGTCCGGATGGCCGCGTCGAGAATGCGGCGCCGCTTCTCGGGATCGGCCCCG
>DASVJU010000235.1:0-12445 GCA_036385755.1 Thermoanaerobaculia bacterium | reverse complement strand
CGTACTCGTCGCGACGCTCGTCGTCGTGCTCGCGGTGCTGCTGAAGAAACCCGTCGTCATCAACATCCCCTCGCGTTCCACGGCCCCGCCGCCGATCCCCGAAGGACCCACGCCCGCCGGATGGACCGACGGTGGCGTCGTCCACGCCGGGCAGCCTCCGGCCGGCGTTCTGGACGTGCTCCCCGGGCGGTTCCTCATCGACGAAGGCGACCGGGAGACCGAGCTCCGGATCTTCCGCACGTCTCCCGCCGAGCGCGTCGAGACGACGATCGGCCGTGACCCCGGCCCGCCGTACCGCCACATCCAGCTCCTCCCGGCATCCGTTTCCGGCAAGCACGCGAAGCTCGTCTTCGACAAGCGGAGCTACTCCCTCATCAATTACGCCCGGACCAATCCGGCCCGCGTCAACGGCGAGGAGATAGAGGAAAACGCCTCGCGGCGCCTCGTGGACAACGATCGGATCGAAATCGGCGACGTCGTCATCACGTACCGCGAGGACTGAGGACAGAGGTGGACGTCGAAGCGGGCACTCTCCCGTCCCGGTACCTCGCCGGCGGGCTTTCCGAGAAGGGCCGCCGGGAGTCGAACGAGGATGCCGCGATTCTCGCGGTCCTCCCGCCGGAGTCCGCTCTCAGGGCATTTGCCGTCCTCAGCGACGGCATGGGCGGCCACAATGCCGGAGAGGTCGCCTCGCGCCTCGCCGTCGAGATCTTCAAGGAGAAGGTCCAGGCCTTCGCCGCGCGCCCTGACGCCCGATCTCTGCCGCCGGCGACGATCGAGGCCGAGATCCGTGAGTGGATCGCCGAGGTCAACCGTGAGATCTACCAGCGCGGGAAGGCGTCGGCCGAGCAGAAAGGGATGGGCGCGACGCTCGCGTTCGCGATGGTCCTCGCCGACGACCGCCTCATCGTGGCGAACGTCGGCGACAGCAAGATCTTCGTCGTCTCGGGCCTGAGCGTCCGGCAGCTCTCGGTGGACCACACCGCGCTTGCCGAGCAGCGGCGGGCTCTCGGCTCCGATTCAGTCGCACCCGAGGACGACGCCAGCAATCCGTTCGCGCACGCCCTCACCCGGAGCCTCGGCCAGGAGAAGAAAGTCGTCCCCGACGTGCGGAGCGATGTGGCGCTCCGCAACGGAGACGTCGTCATCCTCACGACCGACGGCGTCACCGACGTCCTGGAGGCCGAGCGTTTCCTCACGGCCCTGGAGACGACGGGGGGCCTCCAGGAGGCGGCCGAGGAGATCTATCGCCTCGCGTTCGAGGCGGGTTCGAAGGACAACGTCTCCGTCGCGCTTCTTTCGCGCGGGACGCCTGCCCGGCTCGGGCTCGGCAAGGCCGGCCAGGCGGCCAGCGTCGAGCCGCCTCCTTCGCAGAGCGGTGACGGAATGCTCATCGCGGGAGCGGCCTCGGCGCCTCCCGGCGGGCCCGCGTCCCGGCCGCGCGCGAACCGGCGCGCTGCGTTCGGCTTCGGCGTGTTCGCTCTGCTCGCCGTGCTCCTCGTCCTCGGCGTCTTCTTGTTCTTGCGGCGGCCCCCGGCTCCGCCGGACCCGCGGGCCGCCGTTCCTCTCACGCCGGCGGCGTCCGCACCGACCACTCCGCCTTCCGCATCTCCCGCGCCGCCGACCGCGACGCCGCTCCCCGCGCCTTCCTTGCCTCCCGCGCCGGAGCAGGCGCAGGCGCAGCCGATCGTGGAACGAGGCCCGGAGACGCATCCGGCGGCCCGCCCGCCATCGCGATCCCTCCAGCCCTCTCCTGGAGAGCCGTCTTTCCGGACGCCCTCCGTCCTCAGCGGGCTCAAGCCGCTCGAGTTCCCGCCGACGCCGACCGAGACGCCGACCGCGACCCACACGCCGACGCCGGCTCCGACGGACACCGCGACGCCCGCGATCGCTCCACCCGCGCTCCCGGGAAAGGCGCCAGGCGCGCCCGTTCCTCCCGCCGTACCGACGCCAGGCGTCAGCGTCTGAAACTCGCCGGCGCCTGAATCCCGTCAGCGCTTGAAAACGAGGAACGCCGCGAGAACGCACGCCGCCACGAAGGCCAGGACCCCGAGCGCGAGGACGAACCCGCCGACTCCGGGTCGCGAGCCGATTCCGGGGAGAACGCCCTCGATGGAAGGCTCTTCGCGCGATGAGCCGTCGACGGGCGCCGGCTGAGGCGAGGGTTCTGGAAAAGACACCGCGCGCAGCCTGTGCAGCGCCGGCGCGGCGTCGAAGCGCCGGGGCAGGAGGGCATACCCGATCGAGGCCACACGGTAGACGGAGGCCGCCGACTTCGCGAGGTCGAGGACCGGCCGCGGATGGAGCCCCCGAAACTCGCCCAGCCGCCTGACGACGGCGTCGGAAGACGGCCTCTTCTCCATCTCGGTCTCGAGGAGGCTTTCCACGAACGCCGACAGGGCACCGTCCGCCTCGCCCGCGCCTTCCCGCGGCTCCAGCTTCGGCGCCGCCCTTTTTTTCTGGGCCTTCATCACGCGCTCCGGCGTTTCTCCGGGAAACGGCGGCTTTCCCGAGAGCCATTCGAACAGGAGGACGCCGAACGAGAAGACGTCGCTCCGCGGATCGACGAGCCCGGCGGCGCCTTCTCCCGTCAGGAGCTCGGGCGAGGCGAAAGGGACGCGTCCCAGGAAGGCTCCCGCCATGGTCAGATTCTCGTTCGACGAAATCTCCTTTGCGACGCCGAGGTCGATCAGCCGCGGGTTGAGGCCAAAGCGGCGCGTCTCGACGAGAACATTGTCGAACGCGATGTCGCGGTGGAGGATTCCCTGGACGTGCAGGGCATCGAGGGCCGAGGCGATGCCATAGGCGAGGCGGACGACCTCGTGAACGGGCGCCGAGCGGTACGCCGAGAGCGGTTTGCCCTCGATCCACTCCATCAACGCCCAGCCGGTGCTCCCGTCCTCCTCTTCCCCGCAGCCGTAGAGCGCCGGAAACGCCGGGTGCTCCATCCTCGACAGGATCCGGCACTCGCGCTGGAACCGTTCGCGAGGGCGGAACGCGGGGTCCATTCTGTCGAAGGGGTAGATCTTCGCGGCCAGGCGGGCTCCGGTCTCGCGATGGCGCGCCGCAAAGACTTCACCCGAGCCGCCCTGACCCACGATCTCGCCGAGCTCGATATCCCCGAGGCCGAACCCGAAGCGCGACGTCACCGGCCGGGCCCCTCACTTCGTCGCGGGAGGCGGGGCAGGCGCTCCCTCGAGGCGCCTGAGACGCGTGTCGAGGTTGTTGCGGTCCTGGACGTAGGTCTTCCCGAAATCGTCGGCCCACTTCTCGACGGCCTTCAGGGACGTGCGGAGCTCCGCCGTATCCTTCCGGGCAGCGGCGGCGTCCTGTTTTGCCGCCTCGATGTCGGCCTGGAGGAGCTGACGAACTCCCTCCAGTTCGCGCCTCTGCGCGTCCTGCTGCTCGGCGAGCTTCTTGTCCAGCCCCGACATCGCGTCCAGAACCGGCTGAATCTGTTTCCGCGTCGAGGCATCCATCGACTGGATCTGCTTCTCGAGAGTCGTCTTCGTCGCAACCTGGCTCCGGAAGGCCTGAAAGACGAGCGTGCCGAGCGCCGCGGCAACGACGACGAACGCAGCCGTCAGGAACGCCAACCCTATTTTCAGATTCCGGTTCGAATGCCCGATGGACTCGGCGAGGCCCTTGAAGAAGATCGTGGAGCCCTGAACCACCCCCTGACCCTTCGACCGGGCGCGCGCGTCGGACAGCATGTCTTTTAGGGACTTCGATTCACCGGGGGCCGGGCTCGAAGAGGTGGCGTCGACATCGCCGGGACGTCCAGGTCGGTTCTCGGTCATGGCCGCTCCTTCATTCGGGCTTGGGACGAACGGATCTTAGAGCCGCCGCGGCGACGGCCCCCGGGGGACCGGCGTAGCTGCTTCGGCGCGTGTCGCCTGTCGAGCCACCGCGCAGGAGAGAGATCAACACCCACAGGACGGCGGCAAAGAGGACGACGATGGCGGCGATGATCAACCCGATGCCGATCCCTCGAATCCGCCGACCGGTCGCGTCGGGAGCGGGAACGGACGCGGGCGGTGCCACGGCAGACGGCATCGCGGGCGGCGGCGCCTTGACGGCGGCGGCCGGCGGCGGCTCGCCGTACACGACCAGCCTCCGGCCTTTCTTCGGAGGCGCGGGAGGCGCCGCCGGAGCGCGCTCGGGCGCGCGGTCGGATGCGGGCGCCGGCTCGTCGCGGCGCACGGACTCGGGCGGAGTCGCCGAAGCGAGGGTCCGAGAAACCGACGGTGCCTTCAACGGAGGAAGAGGCTCCCGGAAGGACTGTTGCCTCATCTTCTCGAGGACGTCGTCGAGCCGTTCGGTCTTGTCCTCGAGGAGATCGGACGAGGAGCGGACCGGCTCGGGCTGTGAATCTTTCGCCGCGCCTCCCGTCCACACGGGAAACTCCTCCGGGTTCTCGGGCACGACGGTCGGCGCCGTCTGCGAGGCATCCGCAGATTCCGGCGAAGGGAGCTGTTCCGTCGCCGACGGACTCGCGCCGGAATGGGTCTCGGGCGTCACGGTGACCCCCGGCGGCGGAGGGCTGGCGGGAACGGCGGGCGAAGGCGGAGACGGCGGAGCCGGCGGAGAAGTCAAGGCCGCGAAGCGCTCGGTGTGTGACTCCCGCGTATCGAGATCGGGCCACCTCTTCTGCTGGGATGCTTCGACGAATGCCGGGCTTTCCGCTTCCACGGCCGCCGGGGCGAAGCGGACGGCCGGCGGCGGCTGGGACGGCGACGATGGAGTCGGCCTGCTCCCCGACGAGCCGATCCTCCCCTCGACCGGCGCCGGAAGCGTCCGGAGGGCGAGCGGATCGGGCTCGAGCTCGGGCGGAAGGCCCCGCTGAATCCGGTCGAGCACGTGGATGATCTCCTCGTAGCTCTGGGGGCGGTCGTCCGGGCTCCTCGACAGCATCTGCCGCACGACGTTCCGAAGCGGATCCGGCACGGGCGGGACGTCGGCCGGTGCCTCGACCTCGAACGCGTTCTCCTTCTGGTGCGCGATGAGCCAGTCGAAGTAATTCGCCTTGCGGGCCACGGTGATCGGCGGATTACCCGTCAGGAGCCGGTGGAAGATGACTCCGAGCGAATAGACGTCGCTCCGCCAGTCGACGGTCGAAGCCCCGATGAGCTCCGGCGAGGCAAACGCGAACTTCCCGAGAAACTGACCCGTCCGCGTCTTCACGTCGCCGTCCAGGCCCTGCTCCTGGAGGATCTTCGCAACCCCGAAGTCGAGGATCTTCGTCACGCGCGTCTGGTTCTCGAGAGTCACGAAGATGTTGTTCGACGAGAGGTCGCGGTGGAGGACGTTCTGAGTCCGAAGGTACGCGAGACCCATCAGGGCCTGGATCATGAGCGGCAGGAGCTCGGGGAACGGCCTTCCCTCGAACGCGCGGAAGTCGACGCCGTCGACGTACTCCATCACGATGGAGAGAACGCCCTCGCGGGACTCCGTGATCTCGTAGCACCGCACGATGTTCCGGTGGTTGAGCACCGAGAGGATCCGGTTTTCCTTCAGGAACCTCGCCTGCAGCTCGGGGTCGAACTCCTGCCGGGACATGACCTTGATCGCCACGGGCAGACCGGTCCGCCGGTCGTGCGCGAGGTAGACGAGCCCCATTCCCCCTTCGCCGAGGACGCGGGAGATCGCGTAGTGGTCGAACTCCGGCGGCGTGTTGGAAAAGCTTGCGATGTGTACTCCGGGGGCGTGCTCAGTTTAGCAAAGTCGATCCGTCTCGGCGTGCGGAGCGTTACGCCTCGCGGGCGCGGCGGCCGCCGGGGCGCGTCACGACCGGCCGGGCGGCGGGACGCCCGAAGAGGAAGCCCTGGCCCCACGGAACACCCATGCTCCTCAGGGTTTCGAGCTCGCGCGGCGTTTCGACGCCCTCGGCGATCAGCTCGGCGTCGATGCGCTTGCCGAGCGCCGCGAGGGACCCCACGATCTCGCGCTTGATCCGGTCCTCGTCCAGCCCCGAGACCAGCGTGTGCGCCACCTTCACGTACTCCGGACGAAGCTGCACGATCGATTCGAGGCCCGAGTAGCCCGAGCCCGCGTCGTCGATGGCGAATCCGAAGCCGGCCGCGCGAAGCCTTCCGACGACCTCGCGGAACGCCGGGTAGTTGAAAACGACTTCCTTTTCCGACAGCTCGAGGACGACGTCCCCGTGCATGCGGCCCATCTCGGCGAGGTTCCGGTCGTCGAGAAACACCGAGTGCGTGAGAAGCCGCGCCGACGCGTTCACGAACAGCCGCTTCTTGCGCGCGACCCGCGGAAGCGACGAGAAAACGGTCTCGACGCAGAGGCTCTCGAGCTCGAGAACGAGATCTCCCTCGCGCGCCACCGCGAAGAGATCGTCGGGCATCTCGAGCTCGTGCCCCGCGGGGCCGCGGATGAGCGCCTCGTATCCGAGCACGTCGCCGGAATCCACGCCGACGATGGGTTGAAAGACCGCGCGGAGCTTCCTCGCGGAGAGAAGGCCCTTCAGGCGCTCGACGAATCCTTTCTTCTCGCCGCTCTCGCGGGCGTCCGCGAGGCGCGTCGCCTCGGCCAGCGCCCGCATGACCTGCCTGGAAACCCGGACGCGCGGGTCGTCCGGTATCACGAGGGCGGTCGCGTGAATGTGCATGAGGTCCACCGAGGAGCGTCCGAGCGCCTGCTTGAGGCGCCGGCCGACGCCCTGCCGCAGCCGCGCGGCCTCCGCCTCCAGCGTGACGCTGCGCCGGCCGAGGGCGCGCCGCGCGACGTCAAAGAGAAGGAAGACGCCATCGGAGCCGTTGAAGGACATGGCGAGAAGGCCGGGCGCGAGCGGCGAGGACGCGACGTCCTCGCGCAGGCTGGCCGCCGTCACCCGCAGGATGCGGTCGTACAACTCCCATCCGTAGAGGCTCTCGACGCCCGAGAACCGCCCGAGCTGGATGTAGATGACGCCGAGGTTCGCGACGCGCTCTCCCTTGAGGTCGGCGAAGGGATGCAGCGTGAGGCCCGTGATGGCGTCGTGAAGCAGCGACTCGAGGCGGAGCCTCTCGATCTCGGGCACATCCACCGGCGTCCGCTCCGCCACGAGCCTCAGGGAATCCGCCGGTCGCCCTTTCGTCGCTCTCATGCTCCTCCTCTTGCCGGCGCGGCCGCCGTCAAGGCACGCACGCGCGCCCGCAGCTCCTCCGTGCGAAATGGTTTCGTCAGGTGGTCGGTCCCGCCGACCTGCATCGCCGTGATCCGGTCGCGCACCTCGCCACGCCCCGTCAGGAAGAGGATGGGCAGGTCGCGCGTGAGCGGCTGGCGGCGCACGATCTCGCAGAGCTCCCAGCCGGTGAGGCCGGGCATGTTGACGTCGAGGACGAGAAGCGCTGGAGGGTCGCGCAGGACCGCCCGAAGCCCCGCCGTGCTGTCGCTCGCGCCGTCCACGTCGAACCCGTCGAGCGACAGGACCGCGGCCAGCGCTTCGACCATCGCGGGGTCGTCGTCCACCACGAAGATGCGCCCGCTCACGCGCCGGCCTCGCGCGCGACGGGGAACATGATCGTGACCTCGAGCCCGTGTCCCGGCTCCGACAGCAGCGAAATTTTTCCGCCGTTCTGTTCGAGCAGGTCTTTCGTCACGCCGAGACCGATGCCCCGCCCCGGCACGCCGGAGGCCGACGCGGACGGGCTCCTCCAGGCGAACGTGAACGCGTGCTTCTGTTCGTCCGGCGTCATCCCGGCTCCGGTGTCGCTGATGACGACGAACGCGTGCTGCGCGGCCACGCTCGCCCTCACGCGCACCTGACCGCCGGCCGGCGTGTATTTGACCGCGTTGTCGAGCACGTTCCTGAACGCGCGCTGGAGAGCGACCGGATCGGCGGCGACCGGAATCTCGGCGCCTTCGGCGACGAACTCGAGACGCACCCGCCCGCCGTGCGCGAGCCGGTACGACTCGACGAGCGTGGCGAGGACGCGCACGAGATCGGAGCGCGGGGCGGGCGGGGCCGAAGGAGCCGCGGTTTCCGACGCGAGCGGCGTGGAAGCCGGCGTCCGCGGCGGCATCCCCGCGAGCGATTCCATGAGCGCCATCTCGCGCCCGAGCCCTGCGAGATGCGCTTCCGAGGGGAGCTCTCCGCGGCGCGCGGCCTCCGCCACGAGATCGCTGTAGACGCGCAGGACGGTCAAGGGCGACTTCAGGTCGTGGAGGACCTCGGCCCGGGAATCCCGGACAGCGGGAGCGGGTGCGCTCAGGGGCCTCGAGGGGGAGAGCGCCTCGGGTGGCGACGATCGTGATCGCGAAGCGAGCTCGACGCCGAGCGCCGCCGCGGCCGGCCACACGAAACGGAGGGTCATCGCGCGCGCCGCCGCCGCCGTGGGAGCCGGCGCGAGGACGACGAGGAGGGCGAGGCCCGCGTACGTTCCGACGAGGAGGAAGCGCCCGCCCTCGCGCGAGATCACCGTCTCGGCCGTGACGAAGACGACGAGCAGCGGGAAGAGGTCGCTCGCCACCCCGCCCGTCCTCGCGAGGGCGACGAGCGTGAGAGCAAGCGGCACGAGGAGACGGAGCGGCGCCGCGAACGCCCCGAGGAGGGTTGTTCCGAGCGAGGTGGCGAGGAGCGCGCCCGACACGAGTGCGGCCGCCGCGAGGCCCGCCAGGGCCGGGACCTCGGCGGCAGGAACCGCGCCCGATGCGAAGAGGACGAGGAGGGACAGAGACACGAGGGCAGGCCCGAAGAGGCCCGCCCCCGCGGCAGCGCTCAGCGGCGGGCGCCCGTCCAGAAAGGCCTCAGGGCGCGCGCGCGCCTTTCCGGTTCAGTGCACATACGCGCACCCCACCCGCATGCGACCGTCCACCATGGGAACCGCGCTCACGCGGCGCATCGCCACGCGGTGCGGTTCACCGCTGTGCCGCTGCAGGATCTCCCCCTCGATCCGGTCGGGAGTCCTCTCCCGCGTCGTCACGAAAGAGATCCCGCCGTAGGAGATGTCGTGCACCTCGGAGATAACGGATTTACGGACGTTGCCGCCGCCCATCTTCACCGTCAGGCCCGGAACGCTGAAACGCGGGAAGCGCCGCGTCTTCTCGAACGGCTTGGCGTTCTGCCGCTTCGACGCGTAGAGCCGGATGTCGCTCATCTTGAGGAGAAAATCGAGCAGGCGCCCGTCCGTCGGGAACGTCGCGACACCGTAGTTCATCCCCATCTTGAGGCCGACCCGGAGTGGCAGCCGGATGCCGGCGACCTTGTGCCGGATGCGCTCGGCCACGGCGAGGCTGTGGACCACGTCGCTGTTCGGGAGCACCGTCACGAACTCGTCGCCGCCGTACCGGCAGCCCGCGTCCACCACGCGGAGCGACTCGCGAATGACTTTCGCCGTGCGCACGAGAATCCCGTCGCCCACCGGGTGGCCGAGCCGGTCGTTGATGGACTTGAATCCCGCGAGATCCATCATGAGGACCGACACGACGCCGCCGCTGCGCTCGGCGCGAGAGACCTCGCGGTCGAGATGGTCGTGGAGGAAGCGGCGGTTGTAGAGACCCGTGAGCGGGTCGGTGATCGCGTTGACGCGGAGGGCGGAGACTTCGTCGTCCGAGAGGAGACGCGGCTCCTTCAGCTTGCCGAGCCGGCTGTGGAACTCGTGGAGGAGCGCGGTCTGGAGCGAGACGGGCGCCCCGAGCGCCTCGTCCATCCGGCCCCACGCGCGCTCCACGCGCGCCCAGAGGCGGGAGACCTCGTTCACCGGCACCGTCACCCCGGTCCACTCGACGAGCAGCAGCCGGAGCAGTTCGGCGCGCGTCACGCCTTCGCTCGCCGCGGTCAGATCCCGTTCGAACCGCTCGCGAGAGAAGCCGCGGGCGCGCCCCAAACGAGCCAGCCGGGATACCCGGGCGTAGAGATCTTCTTCGGGCAGCATTTTTTCAGGCGTGGCGCCGGACGGAGGCGGCTTCGACGAGCCCGCCGTCGCTCTCTCTCGCGAGCGATTCCACGGCGCGCGCGACGTCCGCGACTGCTTCTCCCACCGGGAAGACCAGCATGAGCTGCCCGCCCTGGAGGAGATCCACGAGCTCGCTGTCGCTCGAGGCCCAGAGGACTCTCCGGCCCGAGACGAGGAGGCGCGCGCCGGTGACGTCCGCCCGGGTCGGGTCGAGCCGGCGGAGCGTCTCCACGACGCGGCGCACCTCTGCGAGGCCGAATCCCGCCTCGCGCAGTTTCCCTGCGAGGCGGAGGCGCACGACGTCCGCGAAGGAATAGCGGCGTCGGGAACCGTAGCCCGCCGCGCTCGCGAGGGAAGGCGACAGGAAGCCGAGGCGGTCCCAGTGATCGAGTTGCCGTGCGGACAGACCCGTCAGCCGCGCGACCTGCGCAGTCGAGAACGAGGCGTAAAGGATCCGGCGGCTGAATTTCACGCGTGTATTCTTCCCATGCTACGCCGATTCTGCGCCGTGCAAAAGGGGAAAAATCGCTACGCCGGGACGTTCGACGCGAGGCGCTGGAGGTCGGACCAGCGCGCGTAGAGGCGGTCGATCTCGGCCTGCTTCTCCTCGAGCGCCGCGAGGAGGGCGACGAGCTTCGGCGCGTCGCTGGCGTGCGCAGGATCTTCACTCTGCTCGCGAAGATCGTTGCGGACGGCTTCGGCCGCCTGGATGCGCTCTTCCATGCCGAGAAGCTCACGCTGTTCGTTGAAGCCGGCCCGGCGCTTCCGCGCCGGGACCTTCGCGGCGGAGCGGCGCGCGGGAGCGGCGCCTTTGCGCTCCGCATACCACGCTTCCCACTGGTCGAGGCCCGCGAGCGCCGTGAGCGTCGCCTGCCCTCTCTCGTCATGTGAGAACGCGAGGATGCGGTTCGTGACGCGGTCGAGGAAATACCGGTCGTGCGTCACGAGGATGACGGCTCCCGGGAAGTCCGCGAGGCAGTCCTCGAGGACCTGAAGCGTCGGAAGGTCGAGGTCGTTCGTGGGCTCGTCGAGGACGAGCAGGTTCGTCTTCTTCAGCATGAGCCGCGCGAGCAGCAGCCGGCTCTGCTCGCCGCCCGAGAGGCGACCCACCTTCATGTCCTTCTGCTCTTCCTTGAACAGGAACCGGTCGAGGTAGCTCCGGATGTGGACGAGAGAGCCGCGGTAATCGACGTGGTCCCCTTCGGGACAGATCGTCTTCGAGACGGTCGCTTCGGGATCGAGACTGTCGCGGCCCTGCTCGAACGTGACCGGCTGGAGGTTCTCCGTGCGGAAGACCTTCCCCGTGTCGGGCGCTTCCGTTCCGAGCAGGATCCTGAGAAGCGTCGATTTTCCGCACCCGTTCGGTCCGAGGAGGCCGATCCGGCTTTGCGGCGTCACGAGGAGGTCGAGATTCGAGAAGAGGACGTTTCCGCCGTAGGCCATGCCGATGCCTTTCGCCTCGATGAGCCTTTTCGGGTTCTTCCCGGACTCCTGGAACTCGAGACGGACGCTCTGCGACCGGTTCCTCTCCGACAGCTGCCCGACCTCGTCTTCGAGCGCACCCGCCCTCTGGACGCGCGCCTGCTGCTTCGTCGAGCGCGCCTTGGCGCCTCTCTGGAGCCACTCGGTCTCGCGCCGCAGCTGGTTCCTGAGCGACGACTCCCGCTGCGCGTCGGTCGCGAGGCGCTCTTCCTTCACCTTCAGGTACGTCGCGTAGTCGCCGCGGACGTCCAGGAGGCCGTTCGCGTTCCGCCGGTCGAGCTCGAGGATCCGGTTCGCGACGCGCTGCAGGAACAGGCGGTCGTGCGTCACGGTGAGCGTCGCGAAGGGCGCGCGGGCCAGAAGCTCCTCGAGCCAGAGGATCGCCTCCACGTCGAGATGGTTCGTGGGCTCGTCGAGGAGCAGGAGATCGGGCTTGCGCACGAGCTCACGCGCGAGCGCCACGCGCTTCTTCCACCCCCCCGAGAGCGTCGCGACTGGTGTCTCGGGCGTCCGGCCCTCCGCCGTCAGCGAGAGCCGGGCGATGTACTCGTCCGCTTTGAACGCGGCTTCCCAATCCTCCTCGTGGGCGTGCGCGCCCGCCGCCCCCTCGAGCACGGCCTCCCGGATCGTCGCGCCTTCGCGAAATACCGGCATCTGCGAGAGGTACCCGATGCGCAGGCCCCTCTGGGTGGCCCTCGTACCCTCGTCCGGCGGGATCTCCCCCGCGAGGATCGACAGCAGCGTCGACTTCCCGGCGCCGTTCGGACCGATGAGACCGATGCGGTCGCCCGAGTCCACGGAGCACGTGATCCCCTCGAACAGGGGATGTGAGCCGAAGGCCTTCGTGAGACCGGCTGCGGTCAGGAGGATTCCCATGGAACGAGACTCGGCCTCCTGGCGTCCGAAGAGATGGGAGAAAAGGGAAAAAGTGGCGGGGCCGACGGGGCTCGAACCCGCGACCTCAGGCGTGACAGGCCTGCGCTCTAACCAACTGAGCTACGACCCCGAATTCCGCCCTATAAAAGTCGCCTCAGGACGGGACGCGGAGTATACAGAGACGGTGATGGGCT